>NZ_JBGGKS010000001.1:0-429900 GCF_041287095.1 Mycobacterium sp. pUA109
CCACACAGACCCCGAAAACCGACAAAACACCAGCACACCCCACTTGACAACACCCCACCCCTTCAGGGATGACTCTGCGCCTACCAGACGGGTTACTCGAACTTTTGCGTGGTGACTGCAGAGTCACGCCAAAATGCCGGGTGTCAGTCGGCGGGGTCGGGCAGCACCCGCAGGTGGCCGCGGCGACGGCCGTTGCTCACCGGGCGCGGCGGGGGCGGCGCTAACACGCTGCTCGCCGGCGCGCCGGCATGCGACGGGGACAGCTGGCCGTCCGGTTCGGAGAATCCGCTGACCGGCGCGGCGCTCGGCACCGGCCCTTCCCGCACCGCGTCGGCGAGGGCCACCAGGTCGTCCTCGTCGGGGTGGGTGGGCAGCGGGCCGGCGTGCCGGACCAACTCCCACCCCCGCGGCGCGGTGATGCGGCTGGCATGGCTGACACACAGGTCCCAGGAGTGCGGTTCCCGCGCGGTGGCCAGCGGGCCGATCACGGCCGTCGAATCCGAGTACACGAACGTCAGCGTCGCCACCGCGTAGTGCGGACACCCGGGCCGGCAGCAGCGGCGGGGAACATTCACGCCTGCGAGGCTATCGTGCACAAACGGCTGTGCCGCACCGGACACGCGCATTCACACCGGGGGCTATGTCCAACCGTTACCATCGGCGCGTGTCCGATTCGCGCAGCTCTCGCCGCGGCGCTTCCCCGGCCGGGATCTCGGCGTCCCGGCGGGGCCGGGAGATGCGCGGGCCGCTGCTGCCGCCGACGGTGCCGGGCTGGCGCAGCCGCGCCGAACGCTTCGACATGGCGGTGTTGGAGGCCTACGAACCCATCGAGCGACGCTGGCAGCAACGGCTGGCCGCGCTCGACATCGCCGTCGACGAGATCCCGCGGATCGCCGCCAAGGACCCGGACAGCGTCCAATGGCCGCCGGAGGTCGTCGCCGACGGGCCGATCCCGCTGGCCCGGTTGATCCCGGCCGGCGTCGATGTCCGCGGCAACCCCACCCGAGCCCGAATCGTGTTGTTCCGCAAGCCAATCGAACACCGCGCCAATGACAGCGTCGACCTTGCTGAATTGCTGCACGAAATTCTGGTGGCGCAGGTCGCCACCTATCTGGACGTGGAGCCCTCGGTCATCGACCCGACCATCGACGACGACTAGATGCGTTCGGCGGTCAGATGATGCCGCGCTTGAGGCGACGGCGCTCCCGCTCGGAGAGGCCGCCCCAGATGCCGAAGCGCTCATCATGGGCCAACGCGTATTCCAGGCATTCCGAACGCACCTCGCAGCCCAAGCAGATCTTCTTGGCCTCGCGGGTAGAGCCGCCCTTTTCCGGAAAGAACGCTTCTGGGTCGGTCTGCGCGCACAGCGCGCGGTCCTGCCATTGATCCGGGGTCGCCGGCGCTGGGTCGAACACCTCCGCAGCGTCGGGAACCAAACTCAAGTGTGGCCGTGCGGCCGCCCCCGTCACCCCCATTGCCCCCGAGCCGGTATTGGTGTGCGGTGTGCCTCCCATTACGCCCCGAAGGTGCTCATAGGACATGCTCCGCCTCCTCACCTGGTTTCGTTGATCGTCAATCTCGCTCACTATTGTGATGTGCGGCCATCTCATTCGAACAGGTGATCGAATCTCGGTCTGCGACACCGAATCCGGCCGGCCAACCGGGAAATGACACTGGTGTGATTACACACGGGTTAGCTGTCCAGGTCAAGCGCTAGGCGGCGATTCCATACCATCTCGTGACGAAATCTCGGCGTGTCTGAGACCCGGCGAGTCCTGTTGCGTCGGCCACATTGCGGCCCGCGGAGGTCGTCGCCGCCGCACACGACCCCCTCGGCGGGCAGTACTGTCGTGCGCTGTGAAGGTCACGGTTCTGGTCGGCGGGGTCGGCGGCGCCCGCTTCCTGCTGGGTGTGCAACGGCTGCTCGGGCTCGGCCAGTTTGCCGGGGCCGACCCAGAGACCGGTCACCAGCTAACTGCGGTGGTCAATATCGGCGACGACGCCTGGATGCACGGGGTGCGCATCTGCCCGGATCTGGACACCTGCATGTACACCCTCGGCGGCGGTGTCGACCCGGAGCGCGGCTGGGGGCACCGCGACGAAACCTGGCACGCCAAGGAGGAGCTGGCCCGCTACGGGGTGCAGCCGGACTGGTTCGGGCTGGGCGACCGTGACCTGGCCACCCATCTGGTGCGCAGCCAGATGCTACGGGCCGGCTACCCGCTGTCGGCGGTCACCGAGGCGCTGTGCGACCGCTGGCAGCCCGGTGCCCGGCTATTGCCGGTCAGCGACAACCGGTGCGAAACCCACGTGGTGATCACCGACCCGGCCGATGACACGCAGCGCGCGATTCACTTCCAGGAATGGTGGGTGCGCTACCGGGCCCGGGTCCCGACCCACAGCTTCGCCTTCGTCGGGGCCGAAAAGGCAAGCCCGGCACCAGGGGTCAGCGACGCAATCGCCGATGCCGATGCGGTGTTGCTGGCCCCGTCCAACCCGGTGGTCAGCATCGGCGCGCTGTTGGCGATTCCGGGTGTGCGCGGCGCGCTGCGCTCGACCAGCGCACCGATCATCGGCTACTCCCCCATCGTGTCCGGAAAGCCGTTGCGCGGCATGGCCGATGAGTGCCTATCCGTGATCGGGGTGGACACCACCTCGGAGGCCGTCGGCCGGCACTACGGGGCGCGCGCGGGCACCGGCATCCTGGACTGCTGGCTGGTCCACGACGGCGACCACGCCGACATCGATGGCGTGCAGGTGCGCTCGGCGCCCCTGCTGATGACCGATCCGCAGGCGACGGCCGACATGGTGCGGGCCGGGCTGGACCTGGCGGGCGTGCAATGACCCGCGCCGGCGACGATGCAGTGGGGGTCCCCCCAGCCGCGCAGCGGCGAGGGGGCCGCAGCGATGAGGAGGAGCGGCGCCATACAACCGACCACGGCAGCGCGGCGAGCGTCGAAATCCTGCCGGTGGCCGGACTTCCCGAATTCCGGCCGGGCGACGACCTGGCCGCCGCCATCGCCGCGGCGGCACCCTGGCTGCGCGACGGCGACGTCGTGGTGGTCACCAGCAAGGTGGTGTCCAAGTGCGAAGGTCGGATCGTGCCCGCCCCGGTCGACCCTGAGGAACGAGACGTGCTGCGCCGCAAGCTGATCGAGAGCGAAGCGGTGCGGGTACTGGCCCGCAAGGGCCGCACCTGGATCACCGAGAACCGGTTGGGCCTGGTCCAGGCCGCCGCCGGGGTGGACGGCTCCAACATCGGCGCCGACGAACTCGTGCTGCTGCCCGTCGACCCGGACGCCAGCGCGGCCGCGTTGGCCGACGCGCTGCGCCGCCGGCTCGATGTCACCGTCGCGGTGGTCATCACCGACACCATGGGCCGGGCCTGGCGCACCGGCCAGACCGATGTCGCGATCGGCGCGGCCGGACTGGCCGTGCTGCACTCCTACGCCGGCGCGCTCGACCGGCACGGCAACGAGTTGGTGGTCACCGAGATCGCCGTCGCCGACGAGGTCGCCGCCGCCGCCGATCTGGTCAAGGGCAAGCTGACCGCGATCCCGGTGGCGGTGGTGCGGGGCGTGGCCCCGCGCGAGGACGGGTCGACGGCGCGCACCCTGGTGCGGGCCGGCACCGAGGACCTGTTTTGGCTGGGCACCGCCGAGGCCCTCGAACTGGGCCGCCAGCAGGCCCAGCTGCTGCGCCGGTCGGTCCGCCAGTTCGCCGCCGCGCCGGTGCCCCCGCAGCTGATTGAGGCCGCCGTCGCCGAGGCGCTCACCGCGCCGGCCCCGCACCACACCCGGCCGGTGCGCTTCGTCTGGCTGCAGTCCGAGACCGTCCGGGTCGCGCTGCTGGACCGGATGCGCAAGCAGTGGCGGGCCGATCTGGCCGGCGACGGTAAGCCCGCCGCGGCGATCGAACGCCGGGTGGCCCGCGGCCAGATCCTCTACGACGCCCCCGAAGTCGTCATCCCGATGCTGGTTCCCGACGGCGCGCATGACTACCCGGACGCCGCCCGCACCGACGCCGAGCACACCATGTTCACCGTGGCGGTCGGCGCGGCCGTGCAGGCGCTGCTGGTCGCCCTGGCGGTGCGCGGGGTGGGCAGTTGTTGGATCGGGTCCACCATCTTCGCCGCCGAGCTGGTGCGCGCCGAGCTGGAGCTGCCCGACGACTGGGAGCCGTTGGGCGCCGTCGCGATCGGCTATCCGGCCGAGCCGGTGACCGAGCCGCGGGACCCGGTGCCGCCCGACGATCTGCTGGTGCGCCGATGACGAACGTCCGGGACTCGGCGATCGCGCTGCTGTCCGGCTGGGCCGCACCGAATGCGGCCCAGGAGACGCTGCGCCACGCCGTGCTGGCGTTCCTGGACGCCCGCCCCGACGCCTGCGCGCGGGAATGCGCGGCCGGCCACATCACCGCCTCGGCGCTGGTGCTCGACCACACCGGCACCCGGGTGCTGCTGACCCTGCACCCGCGGGTGGGACGTTGGGTGCAGTTGGGCGGGCACTGCGACGACACCGACCCCGACATCGTGGCCGCGGCGCTGCGGGAGGCCACCGAGGAATCCGGGATCACCGGACTGCGTATCGATCCGGTGCTGGCCGCCGTGCACGTGCACCCGGTCACCTGTTCGCTGGGGGTGCCGACCCGCCACCTGGACCTGCAGTTCATCGCCCAGGCCCCGCCCGACGCCCAGATCGGGATCAGCGACGAGTCGCTGGACCTGCGCTGGTGGCCGGTCGACGGGCTGCCCGCCGACGCCGACGCCGCGCTGGCCTATCTGGTTTCTCGCGCGCCGCGCGGCCAGTTATGACACGCTTTTTCGCAGAACGCGTGCGTTAACTGGCCGCGCGGCGCGGTCGAGGATTGAGGTGACGAGATGCGCGGACACCTGCACACCTACACGGCCTACAGCATCGGTTGCGCCGTCGTGTGGGCGGTGATCCTGGCGGTGCTGTCGACCACCGCGGACGGCGCGACCAAGCACACCTTCGTGGTGTTCTTCGGCGGTTGGGTGATCGGGTGGCTGTCCGCGACCATTGCCCGAGCCGTCTATCCGCCGCCCAAGAGCCGGAACCCGGCCGGCACCGCGCGGTGACCAGCGCCGAGTGGCCAGTTATGACACGCATTTTCGCGAAAAGCGTGACATAACTGGCCACTCGGCGGAAGCGGCTCACACATCACTCGAATAGCGGATGCCGCCGTCGGGAATGGCCACCCCCGGCCACACCCGGGCGCCGCGCAGCAGCTCGCAGCGCGCCCCGATGTCGGCGCCGTCGCCGATCACCCCGTCGCGGATCAGCGCCCGCGGCCCGATCCGGGCCCCGAACCCGATGATGGACCGCTCGATCACGCTGCCGGCCTCCACCCGCACCCCGTCGAAGATCACCGCGCCGTCCAACCGGGCGCCCGGCCCGATTTCGGCGCCGCGGCCGACGACGGTGCCGCCGATCAGCACCGCGCCCGGCGCCACCGCCGCGCCGTCGTGCACCAACTTCTCCCCGCGCTGGCCGTGCAGCGCCGGGGACGGTGCGATCCCGCGCACCAGGTCCGCCGAGCCGCGGACGAAGTCTTCCGGGGTGCCCATATCGCGCCAGTAGCTGGCGTCGACGTACCCGCACATGGTGATCCCGTCGGACAGCAGCGCCGGGAACACTTCCCGCTCCACCGAGACGGCGCGCCCGCGCGGGATGCGGTCGATGATCGCGCGGTTGAACACGTAGCAGCCGGCGTTGATCTGGTCGGTCGGCGGATCCTGGGTCTTCTCCAAAAACGCGGTGACCCGGCCGTTTTCGGTGGGCACGCAGCCGAACGCCCGCGGGTCGCCGACCCGCACCAAATGCAGGGTCAGGTCGGCGTCGTTGCCGTGGTGGTAGTCGAGCAGCTGACCCAGGTCGGCACCGGAGAGCACGTCGCCGTTGAACACCATCACGGTGTCGTGCCGCAGCCGCGAAGCGACGTTGGCGATGCCGCCGCCGGTGCCCAGCGGCTCGGTCTCGGTCACGTACTCGATCTGCAGCCCCAGCTTGGAGCCGTCACCGAACTCGGCTTCGAACACCCCGGGCTGATACGACGTGCTCAACACCACGTGCTCGATCCCGGCGGCGGCGATCCGCGACAGCAGGTGGGTGACAAACGGCAGCCCGGCGGTGGGCAGCATCGGCTTGGGCGCCGACAGGGTCAGCGGTCGCAGCCGGGTGCCCTTCCCGCCCACCAGGACAACGGCATCGACCTGTCGAGGATCCGTCACGACCGCCCTTTCGCCAGTTTTCGCCGTGAGCTGCGCACCACCAGCCGCGACCGGGTGGCCAGCGCGGTGCGCATCGCCCAGCGCAGCGGTGCCCGCACCCAGCCGGCGTGCCGGTCGGCGAGGTAGGTGTAGGTGCTCTGGTGGTGCGCGGCCAGGTTGCGCGCCGGGTCGCGACCGGTGGAGTGCCCCTTGTGGTGCAACACCTCGGCCGACGGCACGTAGACGTTGAGCCAGCCGGCCTTGCCGAGCCGGTCCCCGAGGTCGACGTCCTCCATGTACATGAAGTAGCGCTCGTCGAAGCCGCCGACTTCGTCAAACGCGGCCCGGCGCACCAGCAGACACGACCCGGACAGCCAACCCACCGGCCGCTCGTTGGGCGCCAGCCGCTCCTGCCGGTAGGCGCTGGTCCACGGGTTGGACGGCCAGACCGGGCCGATGACGGCGTGCATGCCGCCGCGGATCAGGCTGGGCAGGTGCCGCGCCGACGGGTAGACCGAGCCGTCGGGGTCGCGGATCAGCGGGCCTAGCGCGGCCGCGCGCGGCCAGCGGGCGGCCGCGTCCAGCAGCGCGTCGATGCTGCCGGGCCCCCACTGCACGTCCGGGTTGGCGACGATCAGAAACTCACCGTGGCCACCGTCGTCGGTCAGCTGGGTGACCGCCCGGTTGACCGCGCTGCCGTAGCCCAGGTTGGCGCCGGTGGTGAGCAATTCCACATTCGGGTAGCGCGCCACGGCCGCCTGCGGGGTCCCGTCGGTGGAACCGTTGTCGGCCATCAGTACCCGCACCGGCCGGTCGGTGGCCAGCGACAGCGACGCCAGGAAACGGTCCAGGTGCGGACCCGGCGAATAGGTCACCGTCACGACCGGCAGGACGTCACTCACGGCGTAGAGGGTAACTGGCCCGCGCCCAGCGCCTCGACCAGCGCGTCGTGCCAGCCGCGCAGCGGCGTCAGGCCGGCCCGCGCCGACGCCGCACCGGACAGCGCGGAGTAGGCCGGGCGGGCCGCGGGACGCGGATTGTCGGCGCTGGCGACCGGGCGCACCCGGTCCGGGTCGGCGCCCAGGTAGCGGAACACCGCACGGGCCTGCTCGCACCGGCTGACCGCGCCGTGATTGGCGGCGTGCACGACGCGCGCGGTCACCCGCCCGTCGGCCACCTGCAGCAACGCCGCGACCAGATCCGCGACGTAGGTCGGCGACCCGATCTGGTCGTCGACCACCGACACGGTGCCGTCGTCGCCGGCCAGCCGGCGCATGGTGGCGACGAAGTCGGTGCCGGTGCCGCCGGTGTAGACCCAGGCGGTGCGCACCACGGTCGCCGTCGGCGACGCGGCCAGCACCGCGCGTTCGCCGGCCAGCTTGGTGCGCCCGTACACGCTGAGCGGCCCGACCGGATCGTCCGGCTGGTAGGGCCGCGGCGCCGACCCGCCGAAGTCGCCGCTGAACACGTAGTCGGTGGAGATGTGGATCAGCGCCGCCCCGGCCCGCGCGCAGGCCCGGGCGAGGTGGCCCGGACCGGCCGCGTTGACCGCGTGGGCGGCCTGCTCGTGCGATTCGGCGGCGTCGACGTTGGTGTAGGCCGCGCAGTTGATCACCACGTCGCCGGGTTCAACGATCGGCTCGGCGGCCGCCGGGTCGCTGATATCCCATTGCGCCGAGGTCAGGGCCAGCACCTGCCGGCCGTCTTGCGCCGCGCGCGCGGCAAGGCAGCGTCCGACCTGTCCGCCGGCGCCGGAGATCACGATCCTGTCTGGCATGGGTTCCGAGTCTGGCACGCCGAGCCCGGCTACCGCTGATACGGCTGATGCATAAGTAACCTGGAGTGATGCCTGTGCACCGTGTGGTCCGTGTGGTTGCGACGGTGGCTGCCGTCCTGGTCGTGCTGAGCACCGGGGTGGCCTGGAGCAGGATCCGCTCGTTCGAGGACGGCATCTTCCACATGTCCGCGGCCGCGCTGGGTGAGGGCGGCGACGACGGCGCGATCGACATTTTGCTGGTCGGTATGGACAGCCGCACCGACGCGCACGGCAATCCGTTGACCCCCGAGGAGCTGGCAACGCTGCGGGTCGGCGACGACGAGGCCACCAACACCGACACCATCATCTTGGTCCGCATCCCCAACAACGGGAAGTCCGCCACCGCGATCTCGATTCCGCGGGACTCCTACGTGGCCGCCCCCGGCCTGGGCAAGACCAAGATCAACGGGGTGTACGGCGCCACCAAGTTGGAGACCGCCGAGGCGGCGGTGGACTCCGGGCTCGGGCCGCTGGAAGCCGACGCGCGGGGCACCGAGGCCGGCCGGGAAGCGCTGATCAAAACCGTGGCCAACCTGACCGGGGTGACCGTCGACCATTACGCCGAAATCGGGCTGCTGGGCTTCTCGCTGATCACCAACGCCCTCGGCGGTGTCGACGTCTGCCTCAAACAGGAGGTCTACGAGCCGCTTTCGGGGGCGGACTTCCCCGCGGGCTGGCAAAAGCTGGACGGTCCCCAGGCGCTGAGCTTTGTCCGCCAGCGCCACGACCTGCCGCACGGCGACCTGGACCGGGTGCACCGCCAGCAGACGGTGATGGCCTCGCTGGCCCACAAGGTCATCTCCGGCAAGACGCTGTCCAGCCCGGTGACCATGCAGCGGCTGCAGCAGGCCGTGCAGCGGTCGGTGGTGTTGTCCTCGGGTTGGGACGTGATGGATTTCATCTCGAAGCTGCAGCAGCTGGCCGCCGGGCAGGTCGCGTTCGCCACCATCCCGGTGCTCGAGGAGTCCGGCTGGAGCGACGACGGCATGCAAAGCGTGGTGCGGGTCAACCCGGACCAGGTCCGCACTTGGGTGGGCGGGCTACTCCATGACCAGGACCAGGGCAAGACCGAGGAGCTGGCCTACGCACCGGAGAAGACCACCGCCAGCGTAGTCAACGACACCGACATCAACGGGCTGGCCGCCGCGGTATCGAACGTGTTGACGGCCAAAGGGTTTAGCACCGGCACCGTGGGCAACAACGAGTCCGGCCACGTGACCGGCAGCCAAGTCCAGGCCGACAACGCCGACGATTTGGGCGCCAAAGCGGTGGCCAAGGAGCTCGGCGGGCTGCCCGTCGTGGCCAGTGCGGCGGTGCACCCGGGGTCGGTGCGGGTGGTGCTGGCCAACGACTACACCGGGCCCGGATCCGGGTTGGGCACCGGCGATGCGACCGCGTTGGGCAACGCCACCGAGGGCGAGTCGGCGCAGACCGCGGCTCCCCCACCGTCGCCGATCATCACCGCGGGCTCGAGCGACCCGCAGTGCGTGGACTGATCCGACTACCGTGGCGGCGTGACTAACCTCAGCGCAGCGGTGCTCGATCCGATGTTGCGCGCCGATCCCGTCGGCCCGCGCATCACCTACTACGACGACGCCAGCGGCGAACGCATCGAGCTGTCCGCGGCCACGTTGGCGAACTGGGCGGCCAAAACCGGCAACCTGCTGCGCGACGAGTTGGGCGCCGGCCCGGCCAGCCGGGTGGCGGTGCTGCTGCCCGCCCACTGGCAGACCGCGGCCGTGCTGTTCGGGGTGTGGTGGATCGGCGCCGAGGTGGTGCTGGGCGGCCCGGACACCGCCGCGGACATCGCCCTGTGCACCGCGGCCCGGCTGGAAGACGCCGACGCCGCGGTCGGGGTCGGCGGCGAGGTGGCGGTGCTGTCGCTGGATCCGTTCGGGCGGCCGGCGCCGGATCTGCCGGTCGGCGTCACCGACTACGCGACGGCGGTGCGGGTGCATGGCGACCAGATCGACGCCGAACGCCAGCCCGGCCCCGCGCTGGCCGGCCGATCGGTGGATCAGGTGCTGGCCGCGGCCGCGAAGTCCGCGGCCGATCGCGGCCTGACCGCGACGGACCGGGTGCTGTCCACCGCGTCCTGGGATACCGCCGACGCGTTGATCGACGCCCTGGTGGCGCCGCTGGCCGTGGGCGCATCGCTGGTGCAGGTCGCCCACCCCGACCCGGCGGCCCTGCCGCGCCGCATCGAATCCGAGAAGGTCACCCGCCGCCTGGACGAACCGGACTAACCCGGGGGCCTGCGCGGTCTGCGGTCACGCCGCGACCCAATCCGGTGGAAAGCGTCGAGCAGGTCGAGTTCGCGGCCGAGATAGTCGGCCAGCGCGCCGATCCGCGGCACGGCGCGACGGCAGCCGGTCAATCCGAAACTGACCTGGTCATCGACGCTGGTGCAGCTGATGTTGAGGGTCTGCCCGTCCACCGGTACCGACAGCGGGTACAGCGCTTCGACGCGGGCGCCGTTCCAGTACGACGGGCCGCTGGGACCGGGAACGTTGGAGATCAGCACGTTCGGCGGGCGCAGCGGTGCCGGCGCTCGCCCCACCGTCATGGCCAGCGCCAGCGGCGCCGCGCCCAGCGCGCTCATCGCCAACACCTGCAGCTGACCGCGGCCGGCCAGCGCCGCCTTGCCGTCCCGCATGCTGGTCTGCACCACCGCCAGGCGTTCGGCGGGGTCGTCCAAGTGCGTGCCCAGCGAGCACATCAACGTCCCGACCTTGTTGCCGGGCACCACATCCGCGGTGTCGACGGGGTCGTCGCCGCGCAGCGACACCGGCACCATCGCCATCAGCGACGCAGCCGGCAACGCGTTGCGGTCCAGCAGGTAGCGGCGCAACGCACCCGCGCACATGGTGAGCACGACGTCGTTGAGGGTGGCGTCGGTGTGCTTGGCGACCAGCCGCAGCCGGTCCAGCGCAAAGCTGCATCCGGCGAACGACCGGGCACCGCTGATCGGCACGTTGAGCGGCGTGTGGGGCGCCGCCAGCGTCAGCGGCCCGCCGCGGTGCCGCATCGCCCGCCAGGCGGTGTCGAGCAGGGCCGGACCGACTCCGGCCAGGGCCTCCGCCCCGCCGATCATCCCTCGGGCGGCGTCCAGCGCCCGGAATCCACCGCCGGCGCCCCGTTCCCCATCCGACACCTCCCACAGCGCCGGCATCCCGCGCTGGTCTGCGTCCGCGCTGACCGTCCGCCGCAGCAGCCGCATCGCCGAGACCCCGTCGGCGAGCGCGTGGTGAATCTTGACGTACACCGCGTAGCGCCCATCGGCGAGGCCTTCGATCAAGTGGAACTGCCATAACGGGCGGGTGCGGTCCAGCGGCACGCTGTGCACGCGCGACACCAGATCCCACAACTCGGCGTGCCCGGCCGGGCTCGGCAAGCCGCTGTGGCGCACGTGGTAGTCCAGGTCGATGTCGGCGTCGGTCCGCCAACACCACTGCCCCAGCGAGGTGATCGAGCGATGCGGGCGCCGACGCCACAGCGGTGCCACCTCGCGTCGGCGCAGCGCAGTGGCGAACATCCCGCGCACGTCGCGCGCGTCGCCGCCCTCGGGTGGGCGCAGCAACGCCAGCGCGCCGATATTGACCGGCCGCTCCGGCTGTTCGGCATGCAGGAACATCGAGTCGGTGGGCGACATGGGAAGCGGCATGTACAGCAGCACCTTCGGCAAGTCCGGCAGATGACCCGCATTGGCCTCCGCCACTCCGCCCGGCTGGCACCGCCGCAGTCAGATCGCCGTTTGCCGAAACCGACGGGCACGTAAGCTGAGCGGGTTCAACACGATTGGGGTCGAAGGACAACTGCCGCCACGTTCGAACGGCGAACCCGCTGGTTTCTCAACGGGTGGGCGCGGTCAACGTAACACGCACGCTCAGTTACTACAAAGTAACTTGTAAAATTTGCCAGTCCGTCAAGCGCGTCCGGCGCATCGGAGCGTTGAGATTGCGCCGGCGGTCGTGCATTTGCGAAAACCGCGACCCTCTATGCAATCTCAACGTCGCCCCGTGCTTTAGCGTCTTCTCGGCACCGGATCCAGCCACCGGATACATATTGATATCGCAATATTTGTATGTTAGCGTCGGCGGTCAGTGACCTGAGAGGAAGGGTGTCCGAATGGCATACGCGCTATTCGCAAAGGCGGCCAGCACGGTCGTCACCGGGCTGGTCGGCGTGAGCGCCTACGAGCTGCTGCGCAAGGCGGTCGATAAGGCCCCGCTGCACGAGACCGCGGTCAAGGCCACCGAGTGGGGGCTGCGCGGAACCCGCCGCGCCGAGGAAGCCGCGGAGTCGACCCGGCTCAAACTCGCCGACGTCGTCGCCGAGGCGCGGGAACGCATCGGGGAGGAGTCCCCGCCGCCGGCCGCCGCCGTCGACCACAACCACGAGCACTGATCGCGGCGCCCGTGAGCACGCGCCGACGACGATGCAGAACGAAGTGATGAGGAGGAGCGGCGCCCGTGAGCAGCAGCACTGCCATCGACCCTGACCTTTCCGTCATTTCCGACGCGGCCGGACGGATGCGGGTGCACGTCCCGTGGGTGCGCGGCAACGCGCGGCGCGCCGTGGCGGTGGAAGAAAGCGTCGACCGCGAGCACGGGGTGCGCACCGTGCACGCCTACCCGCACACCGGATCGGTGGTGGTGTGGTATTCGCCGAAACGCTGCGACCGGGCGGCGGTGCTGGCGGCGATCAGCGCGGCGGCCGAGGTGGCGGCCGAGCTGATCCCGGCCCGCACCCCGCGCTCGGCGGACATCCGCAACACCGACGTGTTGCGGATGGTGATCGGCGGGGCGGCGCTGACCCTGCTCGGGGTGCGCCGCTACGTCTTCAAGCGGCCGCCGCTGCTGGGGCCGACCGGCCAACTGGTCGCCACCGGGGCGACGGTGTTCATGGGCTACCCGTTCCTGCGCGGCGCGCTGCGGTCGATCCGCTCCGGTCGCGCCGGCACCGACGCGCTGGTCACCGCGGCGACCCTGGCCAGCCTGGTGCTGCGGGAGAACGTGGTGGCGCTCACCGTGCTGTGGCTGCTCAATATCGGTGAGTACCTGCAGGATCTGACGTTGCGACGCACCCGGCGGGCCATCTCCGACCTGCTGCGCGGCAGCCAGGACACCGCGTGGGTGCGATTGGGGCAAGGCCCCGAGGATTACACCGAGGTGCAGGTGCCGATCGAGACCGTGCAGATCGGTGATCAGGTCGTGGTGCACGATCACGTCGCGATCCCCGTCGACGGCGAGGTGGTCGACGGCGAGGCGATCGTCGACCAGTCCGCGATCACCGGGGAAACCCTGCCGGTGAGCGTGCTGCCGGCGTCGACGGTGCATGCCGGCTCGGTGGTGGTCCGCGGCCGGCTGGTGGTGCGGGCCACCGCGGTGGGCAGCCAGACCGTCATCGGCCGCATCATCAGCCGGGTGGAAGAAGCCCAGCACGATCGGGCACCGATCCAAACCGTCGGGGAGAATTTCTCCCGGCGCTTCGTGCCGGCCTCGTTCATCCTGTCGGCGATCACGCTGGCGCTGACCGGCGATGTGCGGCGCGCCATGACGATGCTGCTGATCGCCTGCCCGTGCGCGGTCGGGTTGGCCACCCCGACCTCGATCAGCGCCGCGATCGGCAACGGCGCCCGGCGCGGCATCCTGATCAAGGGCGGCTCACACCTCGAGCAGGCCGGCCGGGTGGACGCGATCGTGTTCGACAAGACCGGCACCCTGACCGTCGGGCGCCCGGTCGTGACGAACATCATTGCGATGCACAAGGATTGGCAGCCCGAGCAGGTGCTGGCCTACGCCGCCAGCTCGGAGATCCACTCGCGGCACCCGCTGGCCGAGGCGGTGATCCGCTCCACCGAGGAACGCCACATCACCATTCCGCCGCATGAGGAATGCGAGGTGCTGGTGGGCCTGGGCATGCGCACCTGGGCCGACGGCCGCACCCTGCTGTTGGGCAGCCCGTCGCTGCTGCAAAGCGAGAACGTGACGGTATCCCCCGACGCGGCGCGGTGGGTGGACAAGCTGCGCCGCCAGGCCGAGACCCCGCTGCTGCTGGCGGTGGACGGCGCCCTGGTCGGGGTGATCAGCCTGCGCGACGAGGTCCGGCCGGAGGCGGCCGAGGTGCTGACGAAGCTGCGCGCCAACGGGATCCGGCGGATCGTCATGCTCACCGGCGATCACCCGGAGACCGCCGAGGCGGTGGCGGGTGAACTCGGTATCGAGGAGTGGCGCGCCGAGGTGCTGCCCGAGGACAAACTCGAGGTGGTGCGCGCGCTGCAGGAGGACGGCTACGTCGTCGGGATGGTCGGCGACGGGGTCAACGACGCGCCGGCGCTGGCGGCCGCCGACATCGGCATCGCCATGGGGTTGGCCGGCACCGACGTGGCGGTGGAGACCGCCGACGTCGCGTTGGCCAACGACGACCTGAACCGGCTGCTCGACGTGCGGGACCTGGGTGCCCGCGCGGTCGACGTGATCCGGCAGAACTACGGCATGTCCATCGCGGTCAACGCGGCCGGGCTGCTGATCGGCGCTGGTGGCGCGCTGTCCCCGGTGCTCGCGGCGATCCTGCACAACGCGTCGTCGGTGGCCGTCGTAGCTAACAGCTCACGGCTGATCCGCTACCAGCTGGACTGACCGGTTCCTCGACGGGCCCAGCGGCCGGATAGTAGTGTTCTGACACGCCAGCCCCCAACCGTTCGAAGGAGCCGATGTGAAGGTCAACCGACTTGGCGCAGCACTGGGCGTTCTGGCCACTGGTGCACTGGTGCTGTCGGGATGCGGTAGCGACAACAACAGCGCCAGCCAGGGCGGCAATGAGGGCGCAGCGACACCGGGTTCGGCCGCGTCGAACGTCACCTGCGGCGGGAAGAAGACCATCAAAGCCAGCGGTTCCACCGCGCAGAAGAACGCGATGGACCGGTTCGTCAAGGCGTTCCAGCAGGCCTGCCCCGACCAGGACCTGAACTACACCGCGAACGGGTCCGGCGCCGGGGTCAGCGAATTCCTGGGCAAGCAAACCGATTTCGGTGGGTCGGATGTGCCGCTGAGCCCCGAGGAATACGGCAAGGCGCAGGAGCGCTGCGGCGGCGCCCCGGCCTGGAACCTGCCGACGGTGTTCGGGCCGATCGCGATCACCTACAACGTCAAGGGCGTCGACTCGCTGGTGCTGGACGGGCCGACCGCCGCCAAGATCTTCAACGGTGCCATCACGTCGTGGGACGACGAGGCGATCAAGAACCTCAACAGCGGCGCCACGCTACCCGCCGAGCCGATCCACGTGGTGTTCCGCAGCGACGAATCGGGCACCACGGACAACTTCCAGGAATACCTCGACGCCGCCTCCGACGGCGCCTGGGGCAAAGGCACCGGCAAAACCTTCAACGGTGGGGTCGGCGAGGGCAAAAAGGGCAACGACGGTACCTCGGCGGCGATCACGTCCACCGAAGGGTCGATCACCTACAACGAGTGGTCGTTCGCCCAGGGGCACCACCTGAACATGGCCAAGGTCATCACCTCGGCGGGCCCGGACCCGGTCGCGATCAGCACCGACTCGGTGGGCAAGACGATTTCGGGTGCGACGATCAAGGGCCAGGGCAACGACCTGGTGCTGGACACGATGTCGTTTTACAAGCCGACGCAGGCAGGCGCCTACCCGATCGTGCTGGCCACCTACGAGGTGGTCTGCTCGAAGTACCCCGACGCCGACGTCGGCAAGGCCGTCAAGGCGTTCCTGCAGGCCGCCATCGGTGAGGGCCAAAACGGCTTGGCGGACAACGGGTACATCCCGATTCCCGACGCGTTCAAGTCGAGGTTGTCCACCGCGGTCAACGCCATCGCGTGAGCTTGACGTCCCCCGAGCCTGATCCGAACCGCGGAACCGCCGTGCTGCCTGCGCCCAACCCGGGCGCAGCGCGGCGCGGCGACCGGCTGTTCAAGGCCGTCGCGGTCGCCGCCGGGTTGACGATCGTCCTGTCCATCGCGCTGATCGCGGTGTTCCTTTTGGTGCAGGCGATTCCGGCGCTGCGCGCCAACCACGCGAATTTCTTCACCAGCGCCGACTTCAACACCAGCGACCCCGACAAGTTGTCGTTCGGGATCCGCGACCTGCTGATGGTCACGGTGCTGAGTTCGGTGTGGGCGCTGATGCTGGCCGTGCCGGTGGCGATCGGCATCGCGGTGTTCCTCACCCAGTACGCGCCGGCCCGGCTATCGCGGCCGTTCGGCGCCATGGTGGATCTGCTGGCCGCGGTGCCGTCGATCATCTTCGGGTTGTGGGGAATCTTCGTGGTGGCACCCAAGCTCGAGCCGATCGCCACCGCGTTGAACCGCCACCTGGGGGCGGTGTTTTTGTTCAAGCAGGGCAACGTGTCGTTGGCCGGCGGCGGCAACATCTTCACCGCCGGGATCGTGCTGGCGGTGATGGTGCTGCCAATCGTCACCTCGGTGTCGCGAGAAGTGTTCCGGCAGACCCCGATCCCCCACATCGAGGCGGCGCAGGCGTTGGGCGCCACCAAATGGGAGGTGGTGCGGATGACCGTGCTGCCGTTCGGGCGCAGCGGGGTGATCGCGGCGTCGATGTTGGGGTTGGGGCGCGCCCTGGGCGAAACGGTGGCGGTGCTGATCATCTTGAGTGCCGCCGCCAAACCGGGCAAATGGTCGCTGTTCGACGGCGGCTACACGTTCGCCTCCAAGATCGCTTCGGCGGCCACCGAATTCAGCGAACCGCTGCCGACCGGCGCCTACATTTCCGCGGGGTTTGTGCTGTTCGTGCTGACCTTCGTCGTCAACGCGGTCGGCCGCCTGATCGCCGGCGGGAAGGTCAACGGATGAGCATCGGCGCGCTCAGCCAGCCGGTGAAAGAGGCGGTGTTCGTGCCGCTGAGCCTGGCCCGGCGGATCAAGGACAACGCCGCGACCGGGTTCTTTTTCGCCTCGTTCGTGACCGCGCTGATCCCGCTGGTCTGGCTGCTGTGGGTGGTCATCGCCCGCGGCTGGTACGCGGTGACCCGGTCGGGGTGGTGGACCCATTCGCTGCGCGGGGTGCTGCCCGAACAGTTTGCCGGCGGGGTGTATCACGCGCTGTACGGGACGCTGGTGCAGGCCGGGGTGGCTGCCCTGCTGGCGGTGCCGCTGGGATTGATGACCGCGGTGTTCTTGGCGGAGTACGGGTCGTCGCGGTTGGCGCGGGTCACCACGTTCATGGTCGACGTGCTCGCCGGCGTGCCCTCGATTGTGGCCTCGCTGTTCATCTTCAGCCTGTGGATCGCCACCCTGGGCTTTGAGCAGAGCGCGTTCGCGGTGTCGCTGGCGCTGGTGTTGCTGATGCTGCCGATCGTGGTGCGCGCCACCGAGGAGATGCTGCGGTTGGTGCCCGACGAACTGCGGGAAGCCAGCTTCGCGTTGGGTGTGCCGAAGTGGAAAACGATCGTGCGGATCGTCATCCCGGTCGCGTTGCCGGGCATCTTGTCCGGTGTCTTGTTGTCGCTGGCCCGCATCATCGGCGAAACCGCGCCGGTGCTGGTGCTGGTCGGCTACAGCCGGTCGATCAACTTCGATATCTTCGACGGCAACATGGCCTCGCTGCCGCTGTTGATCTACACCGAGCTCTCCAACCCCGAACACGCCGGGTTCCTGCGGGTCTGGGGTGCGGCGTTGACGTTGATCATCGTGGTGGCGGTGATCAACGTGGTCGCGGTGGTGGCCACGCACCTGCTGGCGAGCCGGCGAGGTTAAGACGACGCGGCCAGTTTCACCACCCGGTTGTTGCCGCGGTCGGCGACGTAGACGTTTCCGTCGTTGTCGGCCACCACATCCAACGGGGTGTTGAGGCCGGTGAACGGCAGCACCGTCGAACTGTTCGCCCCGGCCGCCAACTTCAGCACCTGACTGTTGTCGTGTTCGGTGACGTACACGTTGCCCTTGTTGTCCACCCCCACCCCCCACGGCACCGAGAGATTGGTGAACGGCAACTCGGCCTGGGTGGACGACCCGGACGGCAATTTCACCACCCGGTTGTTGTCGGTGTCGGTGACATACACGCTGCCGTCATCGCCCACCGTCACGCCATCGGGGTCGTTCAGGCCGGTGAACGGCAAGTCGGTCTGGGTGTTCGACCCGGCCGCCAACTTCACCACCCGGTCATTGCCCCGGTCGGCGACGTACACGTTCCCCTCGGCGTCGACCGCCAGCCCCTCGGGGTAGTTGAGCCCGTTAAACGGCAACACGGTCTCGTTATTCGAGCCGGCCGCCAACTTCACCACCCGGTTGTTGAAGTCGCTGACGTACACCGCGCCGGCACTGTCCACCGCCAGCCCCTGCGGCTGGTACAGACCGGTGAACGGCAGCACCGTCGGCGTGTCCGACCCGGGCGGTAACTTCACCACCCGGCCGTACATCCCCATGCTCGCGACGTACACGTTGCCCTCGTTGTCCAGGGCGACCGCCGCCGGGGACAGGTGGAAGTTGAGGCCCTTGAACGGCAGCACGCTCTGCCCGGACGCCGACGACCCCGACGGATGCCGGGTCAACAGGAACGCGAACACCGCCACCACCACCGCCAGCAGCAGCGCGCCGGCGCCCAGCAGTATCTTGCGTCGCTGCGCGGGCTCGGGGCCCCGGGCGAACGACGGCAGCACGGCGGGTTGGCGGGCCGGCGGCGGCGCCTGGGGCTGGCTGCGCCAACTGGGCGCGTCGCCCGGGGGCGTCACCGGCCGCACCCGGGTCTGGTCGATCGGCGACGCCGACGGCGAAACGATCCGCTCGCCCGACGACGTGAACGCCCCGACGGCGCCCGGGTCGATGGCCGGCGCCCGCAGGGTGGCGGCCTCGCCTTGCCGCAAGATGGTGGCGGCCTGGTTCTGTTCGGGGGCGTCCAGCGCGTCGTGGGCGGCGGCGGCCAACTCACTGGCGCTGCGGTAACGCTCGGCGGGCTTTTTCGCCATCCCGCGGGCGATCACCGCATCCAACGCCGGCGGCACCCGGCCGGGACGCAGCTGGCTGGGCTGCGGGGCGGGCGCCGTCAAATGCGCACCGATCATCCGTTCGATGGTTTCGGCGCGATACGGCGGCGCCCCGGTCAGACACTCGCACAGCACGCAGGCCAGCGAATAGATGTCGGCGCTCGGGGTGATCTCGTCGCTGGTGAACCGTTCCGGGGCCATGTAGTTGTAGGTCCCCATCGCCATCCCGGTCTGGGTCAACCCCGGGTCCGCCTTGGCGCGGGCGATCCCGAAATCCACCAGGTACGCGAAATCGTCGCCGGTGATCAGGATGTTTTCCGGCTTCACATCACGATGGGTCACCCCGGCGGCGTGCGCGGCATCCAACGCGGAGGCGATCTGGCGCACGATGGCCACCGCCCGCGGCGGGCTCAACGGTCCATACCGCTTCAGCAGCGTCGACAAATCGGTGCCGTCGATCAGCCGCATATCCAGATACAGCATCCCACCGATCTCGCCGTAATCATGGATCGGCACCACATGCGGCTCGGTCAACCGCCCCGCCGCGTCGGCCTCCCGCTGCATCCGCGCCCGAAACACCGGATTGCCGGAGAACTGCTCGGAGATCAGCTTCAACGCCACCACCCGACCCTTGCGGGTGTCCTCGGCCTCATAGACCTCACCCATGCCGCCGCGACCCAGCAGCCGCAGCAGCCGGTACGGCCCAAACTGCGACCCCACCCGCGACCCTCGCCCGGTGTCGCTCACCGTCGACGCTCCCTTCGCCTGGCCACCCGATCCAGCCAATCCGCTACTTCCTCAATACGCCACGGCGGCGCAGCGCATCAGCTGGGCGCCAGTTTCACCACCCGATCGTTACCTCGGTCGGCGACATAGACGTTGCCGTCCTTGTCCACCACCACGTCCAGCGGGGTGTTGAGGCCGGTGAACGGCAGCACGGTGGAGCTGTTCGCTCCGGCCGCCAGCTTCGCCACCCTGCTGTTGTCGTGTTCGGTGACATAGACCGCGCCCTGGGTGTCCACCCCCACCCCCCACGGCACGGACACGCCGGTGAACGGCAACTCGGCCTGGGTGGTCGACCCGGCCGGCAACTTCAGCACCCGGTTGTTGTCGGTGTCGGTGACATACACGCTGCCGTCATCGCCCACCGCCACCCCATCCGGGTCGTTGAGACCGTTGAACGGCAGGTCGACCTGGGCATTCGACCCGGCCGCCAACTTCACCACCCGGTCATTGCCCCGGTCGGCGACGTAGACGTTGCCGTCCTTGTCCACCGCCAGCCCCTCGGGGTAGTTGAGGCCGGTGATCGGCAGGTCGGTCTGGGTGCTCGAGCCGGACGCCAGCTTCACGACCCGGTTGTTGAAATCGCTGACGTAGACCGCGCCAGAGCTATCCACCGCCAACCCCTGCGGCTGGTACAGACCGTTGAACGGCAGCACCGTCGGCTTGCTCGACCCCGGTGCCAACTTCACCACCCGGCCGTACATCCCCTGGCTGGTGATGTACACGTTGCCGTCGGTGTCCAGCGCCACCGCACCCGGCGACAGGCGGAAGTTCAGGCCGTTGAACGGCAGCACGCTCTGCCCGGACGCCGACGACCCCGAGGATCCCGATGGTCGCGTCACCAGGTAACCAACGAGGGCGATGACGGCGATGATGGCCAGCGCGGCCGCACCCAGCAGGATCCGCCGCTTGCGCTGGGAGTCGGGTTGGGCCGGCGCAGGCGCAAAGTCGGCCCGGTCGGTGCGCTGCGACCGGCTCATTGTCGGTGGACCCGCGGGGTAGCCACGTTGCACGGGGCTCGGCTGGCGCCAACTACCGCCGGTGGTGGGAGCCGGTTGGATCCCGGTCTCGGCGGCAGCGAACCCCGTGTCGACAGCCGGCGCCCGCAGGGTGGCGTCCTCGCCGTGCCGCAGAATGTTCGTCGCCTGGTTCCGCTCGGGGGCGCCCAGCGCGTCGTGGGCGGCCGCGGCCAACTCAGCGGCGCTGCGGTAGCGCTCGGCGGGGTTTTTGGCCATACCCTTAGCGACCACCGTGTCCAGGGCGGCCGGAACCCGGCCGGGTAGTTGTTGGCTGGGCCGCGGCGGCGGCGCCGTCAAATGCGCACCAACCGCTTGTTCGATGCTCTGGGCCCGAAACGGGGGCCCCCCGGTCAAGCACTCGGCCAGCACGCAGGCCAGCGAATAGATATCGGCGCTCGGGGTGATCTCCGCGCCGGAGAACCGCTCCGGGGCCATGTAGTTGTAGGTGCCCATCGCCATCCCGGTCTGGGTCAACCCCGGATCGGCGGCCGCCCGGGCGATCCCGAAATCCACCAGATACGCGAAGTCGTTGCCGGTGATCAAGATGTTCTCCGGCTTCACATCACGGTGCGTCACCCCGGCGGCATGCGCGGCATCCAACGCCTCGGCGATCTGGCGGACAATCGCCACCGCCCGGGCCGGGGGCAACGGCCCGAACCGCTTCAACAACGTCGACAAATCGGTGCCCTCGATCAGCCGCATATCCAAATACAACCGACCATCGATCTCGCCGTAATCATGGATCGGCACCACATGCGGCTCGGTCAACCGCCCCGCGGCATCGGCCTCCCGCTGCATCCGCGCCCGAAACACCGGATTGCCGGAGAACTGCTCGGAGATCAGCTTCAACGCCACCACCCGACCCTTGCGGGTGTCCTCGGCCTCATAGACCTCACCCATGCCGCCGCGACCCAGCAGCCGCAGCAGCCGGTACGGCCCAAACTGCGACCCCACCCGCGAGCCGTGTCCGGCGTTGTTCACCGTCGAGGCTCCCTTCGCCCGGCGACTACCCCACGATGAACTCTCATCACGAGATCGCATTCACCGCCGTCAATAGCTTGTCTTGGAACGACTTCGGCATCGGTATGGATCCGTACTGGTCCAAACCGTCTTGACCGGGCCCGATGGCGGCCTGCAAAAACGCCTTGACCGCGGGGCCGGTCGACGGATCCGGGTACTTCGAGCAGACGATCTCATAGGTGGCCAGCACGATGGGATAGGAGCCGGCTTGGGTGGGCTTGTAGAACGACGACGTGTCCAGCACCAGGTCGTTGCCCTGCCCGGCGAACTTGGCCCCGGCGATCGTCTTGCCGACCGAGTCGGTGGTGATCGTCACCGGATCCGGACCCGCCGAGGTAATGATCGAGGCCATGGTTAACTGTTTGCCCACCGCGAACGACCACTCGTTGTAGGTGATCGACCCGTCGGTGCTCTGCAGCAGTGCTGACGTGCCGTTATTCCCGGCGGCACCCTGACCGACACCGCCTTCGAACGTCTCGCTGACACCTTTACCCCACGCGCCGTCAGAGGCGCCGTCGAGGTATTTCTGGAAGTTGTCGGAGGTCCCGGATTTATCGCTGCGGAAGATGACGGTGATGGGCGTCGCGGGCAGGGTGGTGCCCTTGTTGAGCGCGGCGATCGCCGGATCGTTCCAGCTGGTGATGGCGCCGTTGAAGATCTTCGCGGTGGTCGGACCGTCGAGGTTCAGCGAACTCACGCCGTTGATGTTGTAGGTGACCGCTATGGGGCCGAACACCACCGGCAGATCCCACGCCGGTGAACCGCAGCGATCCGACGCCCGGTCCGGCTCACCCTTCGCCGGATCCAATGCCACGTCGGAGCCCGCGAAATCAGTCTCGTTGCCGATGAACTGCTGCACCCCTTTGCCCGAGCCAATTGCGGCGTAGTCCAGCGTGTGGCCCGGGCAGGCTCGGATATAGGCGTAGACGAATTGTTCGATCGCGTTCTCTTGCGCGGTCGACCCGCTGGCCTTGAGTTTGTTCTTGCCGCCGCAGTCCACATTCGCGCTGGCCCCAGACGACGAGTCGGTTGAACCGCCACCGCATGCCGATAACACGATTACGCTGATGGCCAGCAAGCTCAGCGCGACACCAAATCGGTTGAACTTCACGGCACTCCTTATTGCAAGCCAAGGTGACAGCCACATTACACGCCGGTGCTCATCGCGCCGGGCCATTGCCCGTTCCGACACGTCGGCTCTGGCCGATCAATTCGGCTAGGAACCCGCGGTTGGCATTTGGGTTGTGGTGGCCGCCAAAGATTTCCGTCTACCAGATAGCGCGTGGCTGTTCGACAGGTACCTCACCTGGCCGAAGTAACGCTCCTGGCACGGCGTAACGAAGTAGCATCCGTAGCTAATCGCGATACTGACTAAGGGGCCGGCGTGAAGGTTCGTGTGCGTGCGTTGTTGGCCCTCTCGGCCACCGCGCCACTGGTTCTGGCCGCCTGCGGTTCGAACTCAACCGAGGGTTCGTCGAACCCGGCGGCCACCGGCGGTCCGGTCGCCACCACGCCGGCGACATCGCAGATCACGCTGTCGGAGACCGGCAGCACCCTGCTCTATCCCCTGTTCAGCGAGTGGGGCGCGGCCTATCGCCAGCAGTACCCCAACGTCACCGTCACCACTCAGGGCAGCGGTTCGGGGGCCGGGATCTCCCAAGTGGTTGCCGGTGCCGTCAATATTGGCGCGTCCGACGCCTACCTGTCCGAAGGCGACATCAAAGAGCACCCCGGGCTGATGAACATCGCGCTGGCCATCTCCGCACAGCAGGTCAACTACAACCTGCCCGGCGTCCACCAGCACCTGCAACTCAACGGCAAGGTGCTGGCCGCCATGTATCAGGGCAAGATCAAAACCTGGAACGACCCGAAGATCGCTGCCCTCAATCCGTCGGTGCCGCTGCCCGCCACCCCGGTGGTGCCGCTGCACCGCTCCGACGGGTCCGGGGACACCTTCTTATTCACCCAGTACCTGTCCAGCCAGGATCCCGACGGCTGGGGCAAATCACCGGGGTTCGGTACCACCGTCGCGTTCCCCGACGTGCCCGGCGCGCTGTCCGAAACCGGCGACGGCGGCATGGTGACCGGCTGCGCCGCCACCCCCGGCTGCGTCGCCTACATCAGCCTCTCCTCCCTCGACGCCACCGACCAAAATGGGCTGGGCGAGGCCAGGCTGGGCAACGCCGCCAGCCGCTATCTGCTCCCCACCGCTAAGAGCATTGCGGCTGCAGCGGCTGGCTTCGCCGCCAAAACCCCGGCCAACCAAGCGATCTCGTTGATCGGCGGCTCCGCGCCGGACGGCTACCCGATCGTCAACTACGAATACGCCATCGTCAACAGCCAACAACCGGATGCCGCCACCGCGCAGACCGTGCAGGCGTTTTTGCACTGGGCCATCACCGAGGGCAACAAGCCCACGTTCTTAGACAAGGTGCACCTGCAGCCGTTGCCGGCGCCGGTCGCGAAGCTGTCCACCGACCAAATCGCCAAGATCACCGGCGAGAAGTAACGATGTCCGCGGTCACAACGAAGATTCTTGCGGTGCTTGACGAAGCGGCGCCGCGAACCGTGATGGGAAGGACGGCGCAAGAAGTAGCATGGCGGTAATGCATCCCGAACAGCCCGATACCGAAACCGGCGATGCCCCGGCCATGTCGGCGGTGGATCTTACCCTGGGTTTCGGCGCTAAAACCGTGCTCGAACAGGTGAATCTCGAGTTCCCCGGACGGGCGGTCACCGCCATGCTCGGGCCTACCGGTTCGGGCAAGACGACGTTACTGCGCACCCTGAATCGGATGAACGACAAAGTGTCCGGATACCGGCACAGCGGCGAGGTCTTATTGGGCGGGCACAGCATTTTCAATGTCCGCGACCTGATGGAGTTTCGCCGCAGTATCGGCATGCTGTTTCAGCGCCCTAATCCGTTCCCGATGTCGATCAGAGACAATGTGATTGCCGGTGTGCGCGCCCACAAGATGGTGCCGCGCAAGGAATTCAAGAACGTCGCCGAGGCTCGACTCACCGAGGTGGGGCTGTGGAACGCGGTCAAGGATCGGCTCAGCGATTCCCCATTCCGGTTATCCGGCGGCCAGCAGCAGTTGCTGTGCCTGGCCCGGGCGCTGGCGGTGAACCCGAAGGTCCTGCTGCTCGATGAGCCCACCTCCGCGCTGGACCCGACCACCACCGAGAAGATCGAACAGCTCATCGCCTCGCTCACCAGCCGGCTGACCGTGATCATGGTGACCCACGACCTCGCCCAGGCCGCCCGCATCGCCGACCGCACGGCCTTCTTCTTCGACGGCAAGCTGATCGAAGAGGGGCCCACCGAGCAGTTGTTCTCCTCCCCGAAGCATGAGGAAACCGTCCGCTACTTCGCCCCGTTTCGACCGACCGCGGGCTCACCGAACGTCAGCAGCGAATAGGAAATCAAGAGAAAGGTGGGGCACGTGAAGGTTCGTATGCGTGCGCTATTGGCCATGTCGGCCACCGCGCCACTGGTTCTGGCCGCAGCAGCCTGCGGTTCGAACTCCAACGAGGGTTCGTCGAACCCGGAGGCCACCGGCGGTCCGGTCGCCACGACACCCGCGACGTCGCAGATCACGTTGTCGGAAACCGGCAGCACCCTGCTCTACCCGCTGTTCAACGAGTGGGGTTCGGCCTACCGCCAGCAGTACCCCAACGTCACCGTCACCGCCCAGGGCACCGGATCGGGTACCGGGATCTCCCAGGCCGCCGCCGGTGCGGTGGACATCGGTGCCTCCGACGCCTACCTGTCCGAAGGGGACATGAAGGAGCACAAGGGGCTGATGAACATCGCGCTGGCGATTTCGGCCCAGCAGATCAACTACAACCTGCCCGGGCTCACCGAGCACGTCAAACTCGACGGCAAGGTGCTGGCCGCCATGTATGAGGGCAAGGTCAAAACCTGGAACGACCCGCAGATCGCCGGCCTCAACCCGGGGGTGAACCTGCCGGACACCCCGGTGGTGCCGCTGCACCGCTCCGACGGGTCCGGGGACACCTTCCTGTTCACCCAATACCTGTCCAAACAGGATCCCGACGGCTGGGGCAAGTCACCGGGCTTCGGCACCACCGTCGCCTTCCCCGACGTGCCCGGCGCGCTGGGCGAGAACGGCAACGGCGGCATGGTGACCGCGTGCGCCGACACCCCGGGCTGCGTGGCCTACATCGGGATCAGCTTCCTGGACCAGGCCACCCAGAAGGGGCTGGGCGAGGCCCAGTTGGCCAACGCGGCCGGGAAATACCTGCTGCCCGACGCCCAAAGCATCCAGGCCGCCGCCGCCGGCTTCGCCTCGAAAACCCCGGCCAACCAAGCGGTCTCGCTGATCAACGGGGACGCGCCGGACGGCTACCCGATCGTCAACTACGAGTACGCGATCGTCAACAGCCAGCAAAAGGACGCCGCCACCGCACAGACCGTGCAGGCGTTCCTGCACTGGGCCATCACCGACGGCAACAAGCCCACGTTCTTAGACAAGGTCCACTTCCAGCCGTTGCCGGAGCCGGTCGCGAAGCTGTCCACCGACCAGATCGCCAAGATCACCGGCTGATCGGGATGCACAGCCGAGGACGCACCCGATGACGGCGCAGGCGCCGGGCGACGCGACCGTCGCCCGGCGCGTGCCGGGCCGTCTCCGGGCGGGGGGCCGCCCCGGTCTGGCCATCCGCTGGCTGGGCGGGGCCAGCGCGGTCGTCCCGTTGCTCGCGTTGATATTCGTGTTGGTCACGCTGTTCCTGGAGGCGCTGCCCGCGATCAAACTCAACGGGCTGCAGTTCTTCTCCCACACCGCGTGGAACCCGGGCAACACCTACGGCGACTCCGTCGTCACCCGCGGCGTCGAACATCCCGTCGGCGTCGACTACGGGGCGTTGCCGCTGATCGTCGGGACCCTGGCGACCTCGGCGATCGCCCTGATCATCGCGGTTCCGGTGTCGATCGGGGCGGCGCTGGTGCTCGCGCAGCGGCTGCCGAAACGTCTCGCGGGGGCGGTCGGGATGACGCTGGAATTGCTGGCCGGCATTCCCAGCGTCATCGTCGGACTGTGGGGGGCGATCACCTTCGGCCCGGTCATCGCCCACGACGTCGCCCCGCTGATCGCCCGCCACGCCCCCGATGTGCCGATCCTGAGCTACTTCCGGGGCGACACCGGTAACGGCGAAGGCATGCTGGTGTCCGGCCTGGTGTTGGCCGTGATGATCATCCCGATCATCGCCAGCACCACCCGCGATTTGATCCAACAGGTGCCGGTGCTGCCCCGCGAGGGCGCGATCGCGCTGGGCATGTCGGACTGGGAGTGTGCCCGGCGGGTCACGCTGCCGTGGGTGTCCAGCGGCATCATCGGTGCGGTGGTGCTGGGTCTCGGCCGAGCGCTCGGCGAGACCATGGCCGTGGCGATGGTGTCCGGCGCCGCGTTGGGCGCGATGCCCACCAGCATCTACTCGGCGATGACCACCATCGCCGCCACCGTGGTCTCCCAACTGGATTCGGCGTTCACCGACTTCACCGGGTTCGCGGTGAAGACCCTCGCCGAGGTTTCTTTGGTGCTGATGCTGATCACGTTGCTGACCAACATGGCCGCGCGCGCCCTGGTGCGCCGGACGTCGGGCACCGCGCTGCCGGTCGGACGGGGGGTGTGAGATGAGCTCGGTCGCGGCCCGCCGCAAGATCGTGAACGCGCTGGCCTGGTCGGCATGTTTGTGTTGCCTGGTGGTGGTGATCGGTCCGACGTTGTGGATGCTGATCGGGGTGGTCAGCCGCGCCGTGCCGGTCTTCCACTGGAATGTGCTGGTCACCAACACCCAGGGCAACGGCGGCGGGTTACGCAACGCCATCATCGGCACCGTGGTGGTCGGTCTGGGCGTGCTGCTGCTCGGGGGCACCGTGAGCGTGCTGACCGGAATCTATCTGTCCGAATTCGCCACCGGCCGAACACGGTCCGTGCTGCGCGGCGCCTATGAGGTGCTCTCCGGTATCCCGTCGATCGTGCTCGGCTACGTCGGCTACGTGGCCCTGGTGGTGTATTTCCACTGGGGGTTCTCGCTGGCCGCCGGCGTGTTGACGTTGTCGGTGATGAGCATCCCCTACATCACCAAGGCCACCGAGTCCGCGCTGTCCCAGGTGCCGACCTCCTACCGGGAGGGCGCCGAGGCGCTGGGGCTGCCGCTGGGCTGGACGCTGCGCAAGGTGGTGCTCAAGGCGGCGATACCCGGCATCGTCACCGGCATGCTGGTGGCACTCGCCCTGGCGGTGGGCGAGACCGCACCGCTGCTCTACACCGCGGGCTGGTCGACGTCGGCGCCGACCGGAAAACTCACCGACTCCCCGGTCGGTTACCTGACCTATCCGATCTGGACGTTTTACAACTTGCCGTCGGCGTCGGCTCGGGCGCTGTCCTACGACGCGGCGTTGTTGTTGATCGTGTTCGTGCTGGTGCTGATCATCCTGGGCCGGGCGGTCAGCTGGCTGTCGCGGCGGCATTCGGAATCGTAAGTAACGGAGCCGAACTCAGTTGGAGCGTTCGTCGTTGGTCGGCACCAGCGGTATCGCGGCCAGCGGGAATAGTGCGCAGACCGCGAACGCCAGCGGATAACCGGCTGCGGTGATCAGTGCACCGAACGCGGGTGGTGTGATTGCGGCCGTCAAACGTTGGAAGGTGTTTTGGACGCCGAGTGCGCGCCCGCTCCAGAACGGCCCGGCGTACTCGGTGATCGCGGTGGCCGCCAACCCGTTGTAGCCGACCGCGATCACGGATGCGACAACCATGGCGGTCTCGGCGAGGGGAGAGTCGAAGTGATCGTTGAGGGCCAACACCAGCAACGCCAGGAAACAGGCGACCGCGACGAACCGCTTCGGTCGCAGCCGTGAGTCAACGTGATCAGACCAGCGGCCGACTGCGATGCGGCCCAGCGCGCCGGTCAGTTGCGCGACGGTCACCAGGGCACTGGCCGCCGGGGTCGACCAGTGATGGTCAACAATCAACCACACCAGAATGAACGTGATGGTCATCGATTGCGGCACCATCAGCAGCGCCGAAGCCAGATGGATGCGGCGCAGCACCGTCGATTTCCGGTACGGGTTAGCGAGTTGCTCTTCGGTGGCGTCCGCCCGCTTCGGCCGTGGCGGATCAGCCAAGAAGATGAAGGCGGCCAGCGCAGCCACCGCGCACGCGATCGCCGGATACAACAACGCCGCGAAAAAACCGTTCTCGATCTCGGTCAGCTCGGGCATCGCCACCGCACCGATCGCGACACCCAGCGGCTGCGCGGTCTGGCGGATTCCCATCGCCAGGCCGCGCTGATGCGCCGGAAACCAGCCAGACACCAGCCGACCGCCGGCGGTATTGCAGCTCGCGGCGGCCATCCCACCCAAAAACAGCAGCGCGCCGATCCCCACCAGCGAATGCAGCGGCGCCGCGACAAAGGCCGCCACCGCGGTAAGCGACGAGCCCGCGGTCAGCACCATCCGTTCACCGAGCCGGTCCACCAGATAACCCCAGGCCACCAGCGTCACCACCATGCCGAAGCTGGGCATCGCCGAGAGCAGACCGGCCGCCGCCAGCGAAGTGTGGCGGTCGGTCTGCAACGCCGGGATCAAGAAGACACCGCAGTTGATGAACAGGAAAGAACACGACGTGACCGCCAGCGTGACCGCCAGCATCAACCAGCGCCGCGCCGCACTGATAGATGTGGTCGGCGCACACTGATCGGTCCGCATCGGCCCCATTAAAGACCAATCCAAGGGTGGCAACAGCCAACGACCCGTGAACGGCGGTTGAACATGCTTGTCAGCTAGTTGCCAGCACACGTGGAGACCAGGTTGTGATCGATTCTGCTGACCGGCGGCGGCATGGCGCTTTCCCGAACGTGGAATTCCCGATGGCCCAATCGTTCTCGCGAGTTTCATGGCGCCAAGGCTGCGGTTACTGACGCGACGCATGGAATTCTGTGATGGGCGTGCGCTGTCACCTCGCCGCTGGCGAACGTGGAATGACGAGCGGGTCCGAGATTCTTACGGTAAGAGCGGCGCGATAGTGAGGCGTTGCAGTTCTTCGAAATGTGCGGCCGTGAGTCCTTCCAGACGTTCGCGGCCCAGATCAGTGAGCTCCAACCGGGTCACCCGATGGTCGTGATTGTCACGAACGCGCCGGACTAGGCCAACCGCCTCGGCCCGCCCCGCCAGCTCGCCCGCACTGTGATGCCGCAGCAGCAGATAATCGGCGACATCGCCGATCGTTGGCCCGCGCTGATCGGGGTGGCCGCGGACGGCAAGCAGCAACTGGTGCTGCATGGGTGTCAGCCCGACCGATAGGGCCTGTTCGGCGCTCCACCGCTCGAAGCCACGCAATTTGGTCCGCAGCTGCAATAACTGCGCATAGACGTCGTCGGGCAGGCCCATGCCGGCAACAATATGACGTGCGCGTTAAACAGGCGGTCTCGCCCTCCTCGCGAGGGTCCGGATGAATTAAGGATGGGCCCCCGCTCATCCGCCGCCGGGTGGGCGGGGCATCACCTTCTGGCGGTAGCCGTAGCGCGGAACGAATCTGAGACTATAGCCGGCCCGGCCCGGTGTGCCGGGTAATCCCGGTGCGCCTGCCAATGCTTCGTCGACTTCGGTGACCGCAGCGGCTTCCCTGGCGGCAGCGGTGTCCTCGGCCGCGACCGCTTCCGCCTCCATTGCCGCCGCGGCGGGCCCCACCCCCGGGCCGGTTCCGGGGAAACCTGGCGGCACCGCCACCCCACCGATCTGGGCCGCTTGCCCCATCCCCGCGGTCACCGGCAGACCGCCGCCACCGGCGATGCTCGGTGCCAGGGTGGGTGCGGCACCCAGCGCCTTGGCGGCCCCGCCGGCGGGTTTGCCGGCCATCTCGGCAAGCTTGCTGAGCACCGGTCGGCCATCGCCGATGACATCGTCGGTACCTCGCAAAACCGCGCACAGGCTGTGCATGGTGGCGCCGCCGGTGTAGCTGTTCACGAACTGCCAAGCGTTCAGAACGCCCGAAACACCCGGTGCTGCGGGCGTCGTACCCGGGGTGGGCGGCGTAGGTGTTGTGGACGACGCCGGTGAGGTCGGCTGCGCGAGCACTTGCAGCGTGTGCGGCACCGTCGAACTCAGGTGCGGCGCTGTCGACGGCGGCGGTGTCAGCGAAGACCCGGGGGTTGTGCCGGTGGCGTGACCGACCGCGGCGGCCTGTCCGGCCATCCCGCCCGGGTTGGTGGTGTGCGGCGGGGACGCGAAGGGCTGCACTTGCGAGGCAGCCGCCGAATGTCCCGCGTAGCCGTACATCGCAGTAGCGTCTTGAGCCCACATCTCGGCGTAGTGCGCCTCGGTGGCCGCGATCGCCGGGGTGTTCTGACCGAAAAAGTTGGTGGCGATCAGCGACAGCAACAACGCGCGGTTGGCGGCGATCACCGGCGGGGGCACCGTCATCGCGAAGGCGGCCTCGTAGGCGGCGGCAGCCAACTTGGCCTGGATGGCCGCTTGCTCAACCTGGCCGGCGGTGGCACCGAGCCACGCCACATACGGTGCGGCCGCAGCCAGCATCGACAGCGACGCCGGCCCCAGCCACGGACCGTCGGTCAGCCCGGTAACCGCCATACCGTAGGAAGCCGCGGTTGTACCCAAATCGCTGGCCAGCCCATCCCAGGCCGCGGCGGCAGCCAGCATCGGCGCGGCTCCCGGACCGATATACATGCGCCCCGAATTGATTTCCGGCGGCAATGCCCCGAAATCAAGCACTCAATCCCCTCCTCGACGGCTGGCCGCTGTGCTCACCAACAGACCAGCATCACACCCGAAATTGGTCACCCGGCCCGGAGCCGTCATGGCCAGTCGTTGCATCAACCCGCAAACGGAGGTCGTGGCATCACAATGGGTTTGAGTCCGTATCGGGGTGGTAAGCCACTGGCCCCGGCTCGTGCGCCCATGCCCGACAGACCGGCCGGCCCAGCGACCCCCGGCATTCCGGGCGCACCCGGCGCGGCACTCAATGGCGCCTCCCCCAACAGGCCAGTGGGGCCCACTGTCTGCCAGGTGCCGCCCGACACCGGCCCGATCGCCTCGGCAACCGGGGCCGGTGGCGCCCAAACCGGCGGCACCGACAACTTCCCGCCCACCGAGTTCGCCTGACCCAATGCCACCGAGAGTCCCCCGCCGCCCACGCCACCGAGATTGGGTATCGCGGCAGGCGGGGCTACCGATTCTGCGGCCTTGGCGGCACCACCGGCGGCCTTGGACATAAAGTCGAATTGTTTTTGCGCTGAACTGGTGCCACGCCACACCGCACAGATACCGCGCATGCCGGCGTTGACGCTGTGGATCCAGTTCGCGTAGCCGCTGTGGAACTCCTTGAGCGCGGGGTTGTTGAAGATGCTGGACAGGCCTGACGAGGATGTCCCGCTTTGTGATGCCGTGGACGATGCTGGCGCCGCAAGCATTTGGAGCGCTTGCGGTGTGGTCGCCAGCGTCTTGCTGGCGGCCGCACTGCCGGTGGCATGGGCAACCGCGGCGCCCTGAGCCGCGGACCCCGCAGGATTGGTGGTCTGCGGCGGTGGCGTGAACGGTTTCATTTGGGTGGCCACCGCCGAATGTCCGGCATAGCCGTACATTGCGGCGGCGTCCTGAGCCCACATCTCCCCGTACTGCGCCTCGGCGGCCTGAATGGCTGGGATGTTCTCCCCCATCACATCCGTCTGCACCAGATGCATCAGCTGGGCCCGGTTGGCCGCAACCGCCGACGGGGGCACCGTCATCGCGTACGCGTGCTCGTAGGCGGCCGCCGCGACCCTGGCCTGGCTGGCCGCCTGCTCGGCCTGCGCACCGCTGGTGTTCATCCAGGCCACGTACGGAGCCGCCGCTTGCGCCATCGACGCCGACGCTGGACCCTGCCACTCCTCACTGCTCAGTCGGGTAATGGCCGTCCCGTACGACGTAGCCGCGGAATGCAGCTCGGCGGCCACCTGATTCCAGGCCGCCGCAGCAGCCATCATTGGACCCGAGCCGGGGCCCGAATACATTCGGGCAGAATTGATTTCCGGCGGTAACGCTCCGAAATCCATTGCAGTCCTCCGGGTGCCTAGCTGGCCGCGGCTGCGTTGGCGACCTCGGTGGCCGCGTAGGAGCCGGCGCTGGTGTGCAGTGTGTTCACGAACATCTCGTGAATGGCCGCCGCCTGCGCGCTGACCGTCTGATACATCTGCGCGTGGGCGGCGAACTGCGCGGCGGTCAACGCCGACACCTCGTCTGCGGCCGCGGGAATCACCCCGGTGGTCGGGGCCGCTGCGGCGGCATTGTGGGCGGCCATCGCCGAGCCGAGACCCGCTAGATGGCCGGCCACCGCGGCGAGCGCATCCGGCTGTGCCGTCACAAATGACATCTGCTGTCCTCCTCAACAACCTACTTGCGTCAACATCGTCAGGAATTACATCGTGTTACGAGATTTCCGGTTGCGACGCTAGGGGCTCGGATTCGCCCGTCGCTACCGGGGACACCGACTGTTCACCTGACACACCGACTGTTCATTGGCTGCTGGCTTCCTGCTAACGTCCTGACAAGCGCCGCCTCGAAACCGGGCTCGGGTGTAGGGTGCGCGGCCGACCTGGCGATCAGCGACTACGGCCGGTGTTTCAGACCAGCGCTTCCGCCAACCGCTCCAACGTCGCCTCCCGCTCCGGAGCGCTATCCGGATCCGCGCCCAAACGGGCCGAAGCGACCGGATTAACCATGACCTCCTCGACGCCGAATCGGTCGGCCAGTGCCCGCATTTGGCTGGCGGCCTCGGCGGGGGTTCCTACCACCGCGCGATTAAGTTCCTCGTCCGCGACGCGTTGCTGCTGCGGTGGCAGGGTTGCCGCCTCGGCGTCCTCGACCAGATTCAGCGGCCCCAGCGGTTCCCCGGTCTGAAGCCGGGCCACCATGTGCAGATGAGGCAGCATCAGTGCCGTTGCCTGCTGTCGGGTGTCGGCCACCACGGCATTGACCGTCACCAATGTCATCGGCTCGGCGGCCAGGTCGCTGGGCACGAATTGCGACCGATATAGCGCGAGCGCCTCCTCGGTTCCCTCACCGAAAAGATGGTGGGCAAACGCGTAGGGCAGCCCCTTGGCCGCAGCCAGCTGTGCCGAATAGACCGACGATCCCAACAGCCACACCCGCGGCCCGGAAGCTGCCGCTGGGGTGGCCCGCAGCACATACTCGGTGTTGAGCAGTTGCACGCGGACGCCGGGGGTGCCCAGCAACATCACCACATCGTCGAGGTACTCGGGGAAGTTCGCCAGATCTTGCTCGATGGCCGCGGTGTCGCGTCCGTTCCATCCGCGCAACACCATCGACGTCACCGGGTCCGCACCGGGTGCGCGGCCGATACCCAGGTCGATGCGCCCCGGGGCGGCAGCTTCCAGCAGCGCGAACTGCTCGGCCACCGCCAAGGGCGCGTGATTCGGCAGCATCATCCCACCGGAACCCAACCGCAATTGCGAGGTATTCGCAGCCAGGTGGGCAATCAGCACCGGTGGGCTGGTCGCGCCGACCGACGGGATGTTGTGATGTTCGGCGACCCAGTAGCGGGCATAGCCGCACCGTTCAGCGGTTTGGGCAAGGCGTACCGTGGCCGCCAACGCGTCCGAGGTGGACTGGTCGGTGCGCACTGGCACCAAGTCAAGGACGGAGAGCCGCACAATGCCAGCCAACGTATCAGTTCATCGCGCTACTTGCGCCGTTGGTGCTGCGCTCGGTGCTGGACGAGCTACGCACACGGTAGCGTGAGAAGTGCGCTGGCAGCGCATAAATCTGTCGGACCCGGGCAGGCGCGAATTCCCCATCCACCACACAACCTTAGGAGAACGCAGCGCTATGAGCGGCGACGCCGACTTCGACAGCCTCTATCGCGGCGCGCGGTCCACGCAGGAGTCGCCCGCATTGGCTCCCTGGGATATCGGTGGGCCCCAGCCGGTGGTGCAGCAACTGGTCGCCTACGGTGCGTTGCGCGGCAAGGTGCTCGACCCGGGCACCGGACCCGGGCATCACGCGATCTACTATGCCTCAAAAGGCTACTCCGCGACCGGCATTGACGAATCGCCGACAGCGATCGAACGGGCCCGGCGCAACGCCGAGCGAGCCGGAGTTGAGGTCAACTTCCAGGTGGGTGACGTCACCGAACTCGCCGGGTTTGAGGATCAATTCGACACCGTCGTGGACGTCGCCTGCTACCACGTATTCGACGGCGATGACGAACTGCAGACGCGGTACGCCCAGGCTTTACACCGCGCTACCAAACCGGGCGCGCGGCTGTTCATGTTCGAAGACGGACGCGGCAACATCAACGGGCTGCAGTTGGAGGGTGTGGCGGTAGAGAATTTTGAGCGGGTACTGCCGACAGCAGGGTGGCGCATCGAGTATCTCGGCACGGCCACCTACCAATCCATTTTCAGCCCCGAGGTTTTCGCGCATATGTACGACGCGCTGGCGGCGTCTAACCGGCCCCAGGACGCGGAACTGATCAGACCCTGGGAAGAACGGATTCGCATGATGGAACCCCTGCTGGAAAACCACCGAGTACACCTCCCGATCTGGGTGGTACATGCCACCCGAGTGGACTAGCTCACCGCTGCATGCTTTCTGGTGTTGACGGTGCTGGCTAACCGGGTACCGGGACTCGCCGATCCTCGGCATCCGTCGTAGCGTGCGCGTCGCTGACCGCAACCCGGATGTCACAATGACGCCGGTAAAGCCATGACGTGGGAGCAAACCTGTGCGAATCGCGCGCCTCGCGGCCCTCGCCGCGACCACCGCCCTGGCGCTGAGCCTGGGTGGTTGCTCGGCGCGTCCCGACCACCGCGTGGCCACCGACCGCCGGGACTGCATCACCGATTTCCGCCCGGACGCCGACTACTTCCCGAACAAGTTGACGATCACCGACGCCACCAACTTCACCCTCAGCTACCACCGCAGCTACCAGGTGCTGACCGTCAAACAGCCCTACCCCAACGGCAAACCCGAGTCGTATGTGCTGGTGCGTTGCGGCGCGCCGGACCCGCAGCTGACCGGTGAGCTCGCCGACGCACCGCGGATCAGTGTGCCGGTCGACAGCCTGTATTCGGCCTCGACGACGCATCTGGGCATGATCGCCGAACTGCACCAGACCGAGGTGATCACCGGGGTCGCCAACACCGCCGCCGTGGTGGATCCGCAGGTCCGGCGGCGCATCGACGACGGTGACATCGTGGCGTACGCCCCGGGCCAGCAGGTCAACGTCGAGGCGGTGATCGCCGGGCGCCCGGCGGTGCTGATCACCGGCGGCATCGACGATCCCAGCTACCCCAAGCTGCGCGACGCCGGCATCGGCGTGCTCGCCGACGCCGAATGGCTGGAGGCCACCCCGCTGGGCCGGGCCGAGTGGATCAAGGTGATGGCCGCATTGACCAGCACCGAGAAGGCGGCCACCGGGGTCTATGACCGGGTCCGCGCCGACTACCACGCGGTGGCCGCCCAGGCCGCCGCCGCGCCACCGGTCGACGTGCTGCTGGGCACCATGTATCAGGGCAGCTGGTCCATGCCCGCCGGCGGCGACTACGCGGGGCGGCTGGTGCTCGACGCCGGCGGCCGCTACCCGTGGGCCGCCGACCCCAGCACCGGCAGCCTGCAACTGAACTTCGAATCCGTCTACGCCCGTGCCGGTCACGCCCCGCTGTGGCTGGTGACCACCGACTGGACGAACACCGCCGAGGTGCTGGCGGCCGACCCCCGCTACGGCGAGTTGGCGGCGGTCCGCGACGGCCACATCTGGGCGGCGGCCAAGGCGATTGGCCCCGGCGGCGGCAACGACTACTGGGAACGCGGGTCGGCCCGCCCGGACCTGGTGCTCGCCGACCTGACCGCGATCCTGCATCCCGACCGGCACGCCGATCACCACTTCGTGTTCTACCGCCAGGTTGCGGCGTGACCCGCCGGACGGTGCTGCTGACGACGCTGGTCGCCGGTGTCGCCGCGTTGGCCCTGCTGGGCCTGGTGGTGGGGCCGGTGCGGGTGCCGCTCGGCGAGACCCTGCGGGTGCTGGTCGGCGCCACCCCGGCCGACCCGCGCTGGCAGGTGGTGGTGCGCACGCTGCGGCTGCCGCGGGTGCTGACCGCGGCCACCGCGGGCGCCGGCCTCGGGGTCGCCGGGCTGCAGATGCAGACGCTGTTTCGCAACGCCCTCGCCGACCCGTACGTGCTGGGGGTCAGCTCCGGCGCCAGCCTGGGGGTGGCGCTGGTGGTGATCGGCGTCGGCGCCGGGGCGGGGTTCACCGCCGGGCTGGGCACCGGCGACCGCGCCGGGGTGGTGGCGGCGGCCGCGGTCGGGGCCGCGGCGGTGCTCACGGTGGTGCTGCTGTTGTCCCGCTGGGTGCGGTCGGCGGCGACGCTGCTGCTGATCGGGGTGATGGTCGGCGCGGCCAGCACCGCGATCGTCAGCGTGCTGCTGATCTACGCCGACCCGCAGCGCATCCAGCAGTTCCTGGTGTGGGGGCTGGGCAGCTTCGCCGGCACCACCTGGGCCGACGTGCGGCTGCTGCTGCCGCTGGTGGCGGTCGGGCTGGCGGCGGCGGCGCTGACGGTCCGCGCGCTCAACGCCCTGCTGCTCGGTGAGGGCTACGCCCGCTCAATGGGCATCGACGTGCGCCGCGCGCGGCTGATCACGGTGGCGTCGGCGTCGCTGCTGGCCGGGGTGACGACGGCGTTTTGCGGGCCGATCGCGTTTCTGGGGCTGGCGGTTCCGCACCTGGCGCGGCTGGCGCTGGGCACCTCCGATCATCGGGTGCTGCTGCCCGGGGTGGTGCTGATGGGGGCGGCGGTCGCGCTGGGCTGCGGCCTGGTCAGCCAGGTCCCGGGCAGCGACGCCGTGCTGCCGATCAACGCCGTCACCGCGCTGATCGGCGCGCCGATCGTGGTGGCGGTGCTGCTGCGCAGCCGCCGCGGGCTGGGCATGGAGCGATGACGACCGGCGTCGCGCTGCGCGACTTGAGCATCGGCTACCGGCACCGACGGCGGCGCACCACGGTGGCCGGGGGGCTGCACGCGGTCGCGCACCGCGGCGAACTCACCGTGCTGCTGGGCCCCAACGGCTGCGGCAAGTCGACGCTGATCCGCACCCTGTGCGGGCTGCAGCCGCCGTTGGGCGGCCAGGTGCTGCTGGACGGCGCCGAAACCGGTGGGTTGCCGCTCGACGAGTTGGCCCGCCGGGTGGCGGTGGTGCTGACCGACCGCGTCGATCCGGGATTGTTGTCGGCCCGCGAACTCGCCGGCCTGGGCCGCATCCCGCACCTGGGCCTGTCCGCCCGGCTGGGGCCGGACGACGACGCCGTCGTCGACTGGGCGTTGGCGGCGGTGGGTGCCGAGCACCTGGCGCATCGGCCGGCGGCCGAACTGTCCGACGGCGAACGGCAGCGGGTGCTGACCGCCCGGGCGCTGGCCCAGCAGCCGGGGCTGCTGGTGCTCGACGAGCCGACCGCGTTCCTGGATGTGCCGTCGCGGGCGGGTCTGGTGGAGTTGCTGCGTACCCTGGCCCGCGAGCAGGACTTGGCCGTGGTGATGTCCACCCACGACCTGGAACTGGCGCTGCGGGTGGCCGACCGGGTGTGGCTGCTGCACCCCGACGGCACGCTGGTCGACGCGATCCCCGAAGAACTCTTGCTGGCTGGGCGGATCGGTGCCCTGTTCGACGGTGACACGCTGGGCTTCGACCCGGCCAGCGGCACCTTCGCCTTGCGCGCCACCGGCATTCGGCGCAGCGCCCGCATCGCGGCACCCGAACCGCTGCGCACCGCGCTGGACCGGCTGCTGGCCCGAGAGGGGTGGCGGCAGCACGAGCCCGCCGAGATCGTCGTCACCGCAACCGATCCCGCCGCGATCACGGTCCGCGCCGGTGCCCGCCCCGCGGCGCCGACCACCCTGAGTGCCCTGCCCGCGCTGCTGCGCGCGCTGCCGGACAGCCCGCGGCGCTGCCTGCCGGAGGCCGACGCGGCCGCGGCGTTGGCGGAGGTGTCCCAGATCAGCCCGTACTTCGCGGTCGGCACCGGCCCGCTCCCCGACGGCGACTGGCGGCCGGTGCACCAGCTCTACACCGACCGCGCACTGTTGGCGCGCGTCGTGCGCGGTGTGCAGACACGGATCAACACCCCGCATCAGCGGGTCGCGGCCTCGACGTTTCACCTCGGCTTCGCCGCCCGGCTGTGGTCGATCGGGCTCGGCGCGCTGGCCGGGCACCGGCTGCTGGTCGACCTGGACCCGCTGCTCTTTCAGCAGGCCGACGGCCAGATCCGGCTGCACCTGCCGGATCCGGTCTGCTGGCGCGGCGACGAGCTGGAGCCGGCGCTGGCCGCCGACGTGCTGGATGCGCACCTGGCCCCGCTGGCCGCCGCGCTGCGCGCACTGCACCCGATGTCGGAAAAACTGTTGTGGGGCAACGCGGCATCCGCGCTCCTCGGCGCCGCCCGGGTGTTCGACGGCCGCGGCGCGGACCGCGGGCCCGGCTCCGGCTGGCAGCTGGCCCGACGCCTGTGCGCCGACGAAAGACTGGCCGGCGCGGTGCGTTTCGACACCGACACCGACTACCGTCGACTGAGCTGCTGTTTGTACTACCGCACCCCCGGCGGCGGGCTCTGCGGCGACTGCGCGTTGTCTAAGAAGCCGTCGTCGCGTTGACCTGACGCAGTCTCCGCGTTCACTCTGCGTTCAGGGCGCACTTTTGCGCCTAATTCGCGCCCTCAGCGCAGAGTCAACGCGGGCTTCCCCACCGGCTCGCTAGGCTGCCCAGGTATGGCGGATGGCCCTAAGCCCCTGGACGGGTTTCGCGTGCTCGACTTCACCCAGAACGTGGCCGGCCCGCTGGCCGGGCAGGTGCTGGCCGACCTGGGCGCCGAGGTCATCAAGGTCGAGGCGCCCGGCGGTGAGGCGGCCCGGCAGATCACCTCGGTGCTGCCCGGCCGTCCCCCGCTGGCGACGTACTTTCTGCCCAACAACCGGGGCAAGAAGTCGGTGGCGGTGGACCTGACCACCCCCGACGCCCAACACCAGATCCTGCGGCTGGTCGACACCACCGACGTGCTCCTGGAGGGCTTCCGGCCCGGGGTGATGGAGAAGCTGGGCCTGGGCCCCACCGAATTGCAGTCGCGCAACCCACGATTGGTCTACGCGCGGCTGTCGGCGTTCGGCGGCAACGGCCCGCACGGCGACCGCCCGGGCGTCGACCTGATGGTGGCGGCCGAGGCCGGCATGACCACCGGGATGCGCACCGCCGACGGGAAACCGCAGATCATCCCGTTTCAGCTGGTCGACAACGCCAGCGGGCATGTGCTGGCCCAAGCGGTGCTGGCCGCCCTGCTCAACCGGGAGCGGCACGGGGTCGCCGACATCGTCCGGGTCGCCATGTACGACGTCGCGGTGGGCCTGCAGACCAACCAGTTGACCGTGCACCTCAACCGCCGAACCGACGCCACGCCGGCATCGAACACCAAGCGGCGCAAAAGTGTTGGTTTTGCCACCCAACCGTCCGACGCGTTCCGGGCCGCCGACGGCTATCTGGTGCTCAGCGCGTACGTGCCCAAACATTGGCAGCTGCTGTGTCACGCCATCGGGCGCCCGGACCTGATCGATGATGAGCGGTTCGCCGACCAGCGGTCGCGGTCGATCAACTACGCCGAACTCACCGACGAGTTGGAGGCCGCGTTGGCCGCCCGCCCCGCCGCCGAATGGGTCGAGGTGTTGCGCCGCAACGGCGTTATGGCCTGCCTGCCGTACACCTGGAAGCAGGTGGTGGGCACCCCGCTGTTCGGCGAGAACGACCTGGCCCTCACCGTCGGCGGCGGCGAGGACGCCGTCACGGTGATTCGCACCCCGGCGCGCTACGCGTCGTTCACCGCGGCGGCCACGGATCCGCCCCCGGCGGCGGGCCAGCACAACCACGAATTTCTGGCCGGGCCGGGGCGCTGAACACGCCGACGCCCATTGTCATCGACCGGCCCACACTGTAACGTTCCACGGCGCGGTTACCGTGACCTTCGCGCCCTTGGACAGCAGCACAGAATTGAGCACCCGTGAACCAGTTTGATCCCAAAAACGGTGAAGCACATGTGATTGTCGGTGTCGCCGACGCGGCCATGCACATGTATCGGGCGGCCATCGAATCCCTGCCGTTCCCCGAGGACAAGAAGTTCCCGAAGCGCGCCGAGGTGGTGTTGACCGGGCTGCGCAAACTGCGTGCCTCGTTGACCGAGGCGGCGTGCTACAGCCGCTCCACCGCGACGGTGATCACCACCCTCAGCGAGGTGCGTCGGCAATACGACAACCTGATGGCCCGCGCGGCCGCGGCACCCAACGCGACCCTGGGTCAACAGCTCTACACCGTGCGCATCCGCGCCAAGTTGTCGGCCGCCGAGGCCGCCAGCGGCGCCGGCCTGCGGCCCGAGCTGCCCGACGAGCTCGAGGCCGGCGGCACCCCCAGCGATGACGAAGCGGCCAAGGTGCAACAGCTCATCGAGGCGCTGGGTGGGATCACCGGCCCCGACGACGCCGACCTCGCCAGGCTCACCGACTCAGAGCTCAGCGGGATGGACTTGGAGACCAACGGGTCCCCGGTCGACGCGGTCGCCAACTAAGCGAATTAGCAGCCGCAGTCGTCGCCGCGCCAGGCCCGAACGCCCTGCCACACCGCGGCGACGGCCACACCCAGCCCGATCACCGGGTCCAGCCACCAGCCGCCGGACCATTGGGCGGAGACGGCCAGGCCGAGCAGCACCGCGGCGGCCTGGGTGGCGCACAGGTAGTTCTGCACGCCCTCGCTCGCGGTGGCGGCCGAGGACAGCCGCGCCCCCAGCCGACGTTGCGCCCGGCCCAGGATCGGCATCGCCACCACCCCCACGGCGGTCACCGCGATGCCGATCAGGGTGGTCTCGGCGTGGTGCTCCCCGAACAGGTGCCGCACCGATTCGGCGACGATGTAGGGCGCGCTGAGCCAAAACGACACCGCCACCCCGATTTGGGCTCGCCGCTCGGCGGTGTCCGACAGGGTGCGCGCGCCGGTGAACCGCCAGATCACCATCGCGCCGGCCAGTCCCTCCGGGATGCTGCCCAGCGCCCAGCCGGTCAGCGCGATGGACCCGGCCGCCAAGCCCTGCCACAGTCCGACCGCGCCCTCGGCCGCCACCAACACCAGGCTGATCCAGGCCAGCCGCCGCGCCCAGCGGGCGGCGCGATGCCAGCCGGCGTCGTGCACCACCGGCGCGGCGTGCACGTGGTCGTGGCCGTGGGATGCCCCACAGGCGGCGTCGACCAACTCGGCACGGTTAGCGGGGCTCACGATCTCCACCCAGCGATGGTATCCGCAATCGGTGCCGACCCGCCTCTCCGGCAGCTCCCGGCACGGCCGCCGATCGCGGTAACGGGCAGGTCAGCGCCGGTTCCGGCGAGTAATCCGGTTGGCGGCCCCGGCACCGGCTCGTAGGCTGGCGAGCATGACCCGCAGCGATAACGACACTTGGGATTTGGCCAGCAGCGTGGGAGCCACCGCGACCATGGTGGCCGCCGGCCGGGCCCGCGCCACCCGCGCCGGGCTGATCGACGACCGGTTCGCCGAACCGTTGGTGCGGGCGGTCGGCATCGACTTCTTCACCCGCTGGGCGGCCGGGGAGCTCGACGCCGCCGACACCGATATCCCCGATCACCCGTGGGGGATGCAGCCGATGACCAACCTGCTGACGGTGCGGACCCGCCACATCGACAACTTCGTCGCCGAGGCCGCCGCCGCGGGGATCCGCCAGACCGTCATCTTGGCGTCCGGGCTGGACGCCCGGGGATACCGGTTGTCCTGGCCGGCGGACATGACGCTGTTCGAGATCGACCAACCGGCGGTCCTGGCGTTCAAAGCGACCACGCTGACCGGGCTCGGCGCGCGGCCGAGCGTCGAGTTGCGCGCGGTGCCGGTGGATCTGCGCCACGATTGGCCGTCGGCGCTGCGGGCGGCCGGGTTTGACGCTGCGCAGCCCACCGCCTGGGTCGCCGAGGGCCTGCTGGCGTTCCTGCCCGCCGACGCCCAGGACCGCCTGCTGGACAACATCACCGAGCTCAGTGCCGACGGAAGCCGGTTGTTCGCGGAGATGTTCCTGCACACCCCCGACTCCCAACAGGCCATGCAGGCCGCGAACCAACGCTGGTACCAGCACGGTCTGCAGGTGCGCTTGGACGGTTTGGGCTACCCGGGCGAACGGAACGACATCGTCAGCTACCTCGACGACCGCGGCTGGCGCACCACCCGCAGCTACTTTCGCCAACTGCTGGCCGACAGCGGGCTCCCGGTGCCGCCGCAAAGCGACAGCACGGCAAAAACGAACGAAAATTATTACTGCACCGCAATATTGACCCAGCGGCCACACACGTGAGTGGCCGCATCGCGGATCCCGCACTCGCCCGCAAGATCTCTTCGGCCGAGGATGCGGCCGCGATGATCGCCGACGGTGACAACGTGGGCATGAGCGGATTCACCGGTGCCGGTCATCCCAAGGCGGTTCCGACGGCGTTGGCCGATCGGATCGCCGCCGGCGATCGGCTGCGGATCGGGGTGTGGACCGGCGCCGGCACCGCCCCCGAGCTCGACGGCGCGCTGGCGGCGGTGGACGGCATCGGGCTGCGACTGCCGTATCAGTCCGATCCGGTGCAGCGGACGAAGATCAACACCGGCGCCATGGAATACCTCGACCTGCACATCGCACACGTGGCACCGATGGCCCGGCACGGCGCGCTGGGCCACCTGGATGTCGCGGTGATCGAAGTCGCCGGCATCACGCCGGCCGGGGAACTGATCCCCGCTACCTCGGTCGGCAACAATGACACCTGGCTGCAGCTGGCCGACCGGGTGATCCTGGAGGTCAACTCCTGGCATTCGGAAAACCTCGACGGCGTGCACGATATCTGTTGCGGCAACGGCGCACCCATCCCGATCACGGCACCCGGCGACCGGGTCGGCGTTCCCCACCTGCACTGCCCCGCCGACAAGGTGATAGCGGTGGTGGAAACCCACGCACCGGAAGGCAACGGCGCGTTCACACCGCCGGATGCGGCGTCGCGACGCATCGCCGAGCACGTGCTGGACTTCCTGTGCGCAGAGGTTGCCGCCGGCCGTATCCCGCCGACGTTGCCGCCGTTGCAGTCCGGCGTCGGCAACGTTGCCAACGCGGTGCTGGCCGGGCTGCAGGACGGACCGTTTGATCGCCTGACCGCCTACACCGAGGTGATCTCGGACGGCATGCTCGCGCTGATTGACTCCGGCACCATGGTGGTGGCCTCGGCCACCTCGCTGTCGCTGAGCACCGAGGCCATCGAACGCTTCCGCGCCGGCGACTACCGCGACACCGTCGTGCTGCGGCCAGCCGAGATCAGCAACCACCCCGAAGTGGTGCGTCGGCTGGGGGTGATCGCGATGAACAGCATGATCGAGGCCGACATCTACGGCAACATCAACTCCTCGCATGTGCTGGGCAGCCAGATGATGAACGGCATCGGTGGCTCCGGCGATTTCGCCCGCAACGGCTATCTGTCGATGTTCGTTACCCCGTCTACCGCCAAACACGGTGCCGTCTCAACCATCGTCCCGATGGTGTCACACGTGGACCACACCGAGCACGACGTCGACGTGATCGTCACCGAACAGGGCCTGGCCGACCTGCGCGGCCTCTCCCCCAAGCAGCGGGCACGGCGCATCATCGAGCGCTGCGCCCATCCGGACTTTGCTCCCCGGCTCGCCGATTACTTCGGTCGCGCCCTGCGGTTCAGCCCCGGCCAGCACACGCCGCACCTGCTCGACGAGGCACTGTCCTGGCATACCCGCTACCTCGCCGAACAGACCATGCGCCAGCAGTGAGCCCTGGCACGCGTTGACCGGCCGCTCGCCAATTCGGCGGTTACACAAACCGCCAGGCGGCGCGGGCGATGGCGAGTTCCTCGTTGGTGGGCACCACCAGCACGGTGGTCGGCGACGCGTCGGTGGAGATCACCCGCGCGTCGCGGCTCTCGGCGCGGTTGCGCTGCGGGTCGACGGCGATGCCCAGCCGGTCCAGCCCGGCCAGCGCGTCCTCGCGCACGCTGGCCGCGTTCTCCCCCACCCCGGCGGTGAACGCGATCGCGTCGACACGGCCCAGCACCGCCAGGTAGGCGCCGACGTATTTGCGCAGCCGGTGGATGTAGACGTCGTAGGCCAGTTGGGCGGCCACCGAACCCTCGGCGCCGTCGTCGATCTGGGCCCGCAGTTCGCGGAAATCGTTGACCCCGCACAACCCTTTGAGCCCGGAGCGCCGGTTGAGCAGCTCGTCGATCTCCTCGACCTCCATGCCGGCGCTGCGCCGCAGGTGCATCAGCACACCGGGGTCGATGTCACCGCTGCGGGTGCCCATCACCAGACCCTCCAGCGGGGTCAGGCCCATCGAGGTTTCCACCGCCATCCCGCCGCGCACCGCCGACGCCGACGCCCCGTTGCCCAAGTGCAGCACGATGGTGTTCAGGTCGGCGAGCGGGCGGCCCAGCACCTCGGCGACCCGCCCGGAGACGTATTCGTGTGACGTGCCGTGGAACCCGTAGCGGCGGATGCCGTACGCGGCCGCGACCTCGCGGTCGATCGCGTAGGTGGCCGCGGCGTCGGGCAGCGAGTGAAAGAACCCGGTGTCGAACACCGCGACGTGCGGGACACCTGGAAAGTCCTTGCGGGCCACCTTGATCCCGATCGCGTTGGCCGGATTGTGCAGCGGCGCCAGCTCGGAGAGCCGCTCGATCTCGGCCAGTGTCTCATCGGTGATCAGGGTGGGCTGATAGAACCGCTGGCCGCCGTGCACCACCCGGTGCCCGACCGCCTGGACCGCCGCCAGGTCCGCCCCGGAGTCGTCGAGCATCTGATAGGCGCGCTGCATCCCTTCGGTGTGGTCGGCGATGCCGCTGCCGGACTCGCCGATCTGCTCCACCAACCCGGAAGCCACCGCGGCGCCAGCCGCCGGATCGACCAGCTGGAATTTGATCGACGACGATCCCGAGTTGAGCACCAGCACAGTCACGCCGCGCCTCCTTGGGCCTGAATCGCGGTGATCGCCACCGTGTTGACAATGTCGTCGACCAGCGCGCCGCGCGACAGGTCGTTGACCGGTTTGGCCAGTCCTTGCAGCACCGGCCCGATCGCGACCGCTCCGGCGGTGCGCTGCACCGCCTTGTAGGTGTTGTTGCCGGTGTTGAGATCCGGAAACACCAACACCGTGGCGTGCCCGGCCACCGGCGAACCGGGCATCTTGGTCGCGGCCACGCTGGGTTCCACCGCCGCGTCGTATTGCATCGGCCCGTCGGCGCGCAGGTCGGGCTGCCGCTGATGCACCAGTTGTGTTGCCGCGCGGACCTTGTCGACGTCGGCGCCGGCGCCGGAGTCCCCGGTGGAATACGACAGCAACGCGACCAGCGGCTCGATGCCGAACTTGGCGGCGGTCGCCGCCGAGGAGATCGCGATATCGGCCAGCTGCTCCACGGTGGGGTCGGGCACCACCGCGCAGTCGCCGAACGCCAGCACCCGATCGGCCAGGCACATCAAAAACACGCTGGACACCGTGGAGACCCCGGGTGCGGTTTTGATGATCTCGAAGGACGGCCGGATGGTGTGCGCGGTGGTGTGCGCGGCACCGGACACCATCCCGTCGGCGACCCCCAGGTGCACCATCATGGTGCCGAAATAGGAGATGTCGCGCATGATTTCGCGGCCCCGCTCCTGCGAGATCCCCTTATGGGCGCGCAGCCGGGCGTATTCGGCGCCGAACCGCTCCAGCATCCCGCTGCGGTCGGGATCGAGCACCTGCGCGTCGGCGAGATCCACCCCGAGTTCCGCGCCGCGGCGCCGCACCGCCGCCTCGGCCCCCAGGATGGTCAGGTCGACGATGCCGCGTGCCAGCAGCCGCCCGGCGGCCAGCAGGATGCGGTCATCGTCGCCCTCCGGCAACACGATGTGGCGACGGTCGGCGCGGGCGCGTTCCAACAGCCGGTACTCGAACATCTGCGGGGTGACCACCGTCGGGGCCGGCCCGCGCATCTGCTCCACCAGCGCGGTGGTGTCGATATGGCGGCTGAGCACCTCCAGCGCGGTGTCCACCTTGCGCAGCGCCCCGGCGTGGATCCGGGCCCGGGTGTGGGAGGCCAACTCCGCGGTCTTGTAGGTGCCGTGCTCGGTCGCGATCAGCGGCAGCGTCGGCTGCAAACCCTTGACCAGCTTGTCGATCGCCGGGTGCGGCAGCAAGCCACCGTTGAGGATGATCCCGGCCAGCGACGGGAAGCTGTGCGCGGCATGGGCGTTCACCAGCGCCAGCAGCACCTCCGAGCGGTCCGCGGGCACGATCACCACCTGCCCCTCGACGAGGCGCTCCAAGATGTGTTCGGGGGTCATGCCGCCGACCATCACGCTCATGGCCTCGCGGCGCAGCAGCTCGGGGTCGCCGCTGTAGAGCGTGCCGCCCAGCGCCCGGCACAGCTCGGCCATGGTCGGGGCGGCCAGCAGCGGCACCTCGGGCACGCTGAACGCGGGCAACCCGAGATCGGCCAACGTCGCGGTCAGCGTGTCCAGTTGCGCCGGGTCGCACCGGTTGGCGATCACCGCCGCCGGGCGGGCGTGCGCGGCGGCCAGCTCGGCCAGGCAGCGTTCGGTGATCGCGGTGATGGTGTCGAGATCGCGGTCGTGGCCGTTGACGGCCAGCAGCAGCGGGGCGCCCAGGTTCACCGCGATGCGGGCGTTGAAGCTCAGCTCGGTGGGGTTGACGACGTCGGTGTAGTCACTGCCGACCACCACCACCGCGTCGCAGTGGCGCGCGACCGCGTGATAGTCGGCGACGATCTCACTGAGCGCGGCGGCGGGATCGGCGTGGACCTGCTGGTAGGTGACGCCGACACAGCGGGAGTCGTCGTCCAGGGTGGCGGTCGCGTGCGCGAGCAACAGCTCCAGCAGCTCGTCGGGCTCGTCCAGGGACCGCACGATCGGCCGGAACACCCCGACCCGTCCGGCGGACGCGGCCAGCAGGTGAACCAAACCCAGCGCGATGGTGGATTTGCCGGTACCGGCCTCCGCGGCGGCCAGGTAGATGCTCGAGGTGCGGGACGGATCGGGTTCGGGTTCCGCGGACAGCATTGCTCCAGGCTAAACGGGGCCGGCTAACGATCGAATTCGACGTCGGCGACCTCGCGGCCGCCCAGCCACAACCCCAGCGCCTCGGCGGTGCCGCGCACCCGGATCCCGCGCCCCAACGCTCGGCCGATCCCGTTGGTGGGCTCGACCCGGTATTTGAACAGGGTGGGTTGCGCCTTCTGGATAGTCAGTGACACACCCTCGAAGAAGATCGCGGCCTCCTCCACCGGGTCCAGCACCCGGGTGCGGCCCAGGCCGCGCAGCACATCCTGATGGTGCATCGCCACATCGCCGAGCAGCAGCCGACATATCGCGCGATCCACCGGTTTCGGTAGATCCGCCCATGCCCGGCCGGCGGCGGTGAGGGACGCCCGGTCCTGTCGACGCCCGGCCGCGACGAATTCGCCGTTGATCCGATGCAGCCGCCACGGCGCGCGCAGGTAAGGCCCCACCTCGGCGGTACCGATCAAGTGCGCCAACACATCCCGCGGCGACCAGCCGGCGCACAGGGTCGGACCGTCGTCGAACTCGGCGTCGCTGAGCGCCTCGACGGTGTCCAGGAATGCGCTGCGGGCCGCCCGCACCACGGCTTGGCTGGTCTGGGACGCCATACCGGCAAATTACCGCAGCAGGGCGCGGCTCATGACGACACGCTGAATTTGGTTGGTGCCTTCATAGATCTGGGTGATCTTGGCGTCCCGCATCATGCGTTCGACCGGGAAGTCGACGGTGTAGCCGGCCCCACCGAACAACTGCACCGCGTCGGTGGTGACCTCCATGGCCACATCGGAGGCAAAACACTTGCTCGCCGCGGAGATGAAACCCAGGTTGGGTTCGCCGCGCTCGGCGCGGGCCGCCGCCGAATACACCATCAACCGGGCGGCTTCAACCTTCATCGCCATATCGGCCAACATGAACTGGATGCCCTGGAACGTGCTGATCGACTCGCCGAACTGCTTGCGGTCCTTGGTGTAGGTGATCGCCGCATCCAATGCGCCCTGGGCGATCCCGACCGCTTGGGCCCCGATCGTGGGCCGGGTGTGATCCAAGGTGGCCAGCGCGGTCTTGAACCCGGTGCCCGGCTCCCCGATGATCCGATCCCCCGGGATGCGGCAGTTCTCGAAATACAACTCGGTGGTCGGCGACCCCTTGATGCCGAGCTTTTTCTCCTTGGGCCCCACCGAGAAGCCCTCATCGTCCTGGTGCACCATGAACGCCGAGATCCCGTTGGCGCCCTTGTCGGGGTCGGTCACCGCCATCACCGTGTACCAGGTGGACTTGCCGCCGTTGGTGATCCAGCACTTGGCCCCATTGAGGATCCAGTCATCCCCGTCGGCCTTGGCGCGGGTGCGCATCGAGGCCGCGTCGGACCCGGCCTCCCGCTCGGAAAGCGCGTAGGAGGCCATCGCCTCGCCGGCCGCCAGCGTCGGCAGCACCTGCTTTTTCAGGTCCTCCGATCCGCGCAGGATCAGGCCCATGGTGCCGAGTTTGTTGACCGCCGGGATCAGCGACGCCGACGCGTCCACCCGGGCGACTTCCTCGATCACAATGCACGCGGCCACCGAGTCCGCGCCCTGTCCCCCGTACTCCTCGGGCACGTGCACCGCGTTGAACCCCGAGGCGTTCAGCGCCGCCAGCGCCTCCTCCGGGAACCGCGCGTTCTCGTCGACGTCGGCGGCATACGGAGCGATCTCCTTTTCCGCCAACGCCCGAATCGCCGCCCGCAGCTCGTCGTGCTCCTCGGGCAACTTGTACACATCAAACGACGGGTTCCCCGCCCACCCAGCCATCCGGCCCTCCTTAGCTACTCGCCGGTAACTTTACCCTGTAGTGCCGCGTCCTTGGCCAGCACGGTGTCGGCCAGCTGATCCTGGAACGCCGTCATCCGGGCACGCAGCGCCGCGTCCGCGGAGCCGAGGATGCGCACCGCCAGCAGGCCGGCGTTGCGGGCCCCCCCGATGGACACGGTGGCCACCGGAACCCCGGCCGGCATCTGCACGATGGACAGCAGCGAGTCCAACCCGTCCAGCCGCGCCAGCGGTACCGGCACCCCGATCACCGGCAGTGGCGTGGCCGAGGCGACCATGCCGGGCAGGTGCGCGGCGCCGCCGGCGCCGGCGATGATCACCTCGATGCCGCGGTCGGCCGCCCCGCGGGCATAGTCGAACATCCGTTGCGGGGTGCGGTGCGCCGAGACCACCCCGACCTCGAACGGCACGTCGAATTCGGCCAGCGCGACCGCGGCGTCTTCCATCACCGACCAGTCGCTGTCGCTGCCCATGATCACGCCGACGCGCGGCTGCGGGGTCATTGATGTGGGTCCCATCCGTCGGTCCATTGCGCGTGCGATAACCAGTGTGCCGCGAGTTCGGCGCGTTCACGCAGCTTCGGCAGGTCCGCCGGGTCGGCGCCGAGCAGGTTGATGTGGCCAATCTTGCGGCCGGGACGCTCGCCCTTGCCGTACAGGTGGACCCGGGCGTCGGGCAACCGGGCGAACAGGTGGTGCAGCCGCTCGTCGATGCTCATCGTCGGGGTCGCCGCGGCGCCCAGCACGTTGGCCATCACCGTCAGCGGCACGGTGGCGTCGGTGTCGCCGAGCGGGTAGTCCAGCACCGCCCGCAGATGCTGCTCGAACTGGCTGGTGCGGGCCCCGTCCATGGTCCAGTGCCCGGAGTTGTGCGGGCGCATCGCCAGCTCATTGACGAGCAGCTCGCCGTCGGTGGTTTCGAACAGTTCGACGGCCAGCACGCCGACCACGCCGAGTTCGTCGGCCAACCGCAGCGCCAGCTGCTGCGCCTGCGCGGCGCGGGGCTCGGGCAGGTCCGGCGCCGGGGCGATCACCACCACGCAGATGCCGTCGCGCTGCACGGTTTCCACCACCGGCCATGCCGCGCCCTGACCGAATGGCGAGCGCGCCACCAGCGCCGCCAGTTCGCGGCGCATCGCGACCCGCTCCTCGACCACCACGGCGACACCCGAGGACAGGTAGCGTTCGGCGATCTCGCGGGCGGCCGCCGCGTCGTCGGCCATCGCCACCCCGCGGCCGTCGTACCCGCCGCGGGCGGCCTTGACCACCACCGGTCCGCCGACCTGGGCGGCGAAGGCCTCCACCGCGTCCAGGTCGTCGAGACGCTCGACGGTGGCGTAGCGCGGCACCGGCGCGCCCAGCGCCTCCAGCCGGCGGCGCATGACGAGTTTGTCCTGGGCGTGCACCAGCGCCTGCGGCGGCGGCGCCACGTTGACGCCCTCGGCGACCAGCTTGTCCAGCAGCTCGGTGGGGACGTGCTCGTGGTCGAAGGTCAACGCGTGCGCCCCGTCGGCGGCGCGGCGCAGGTCGTCGAGATCGGTGTGGGAGCCGATCACCACATCGGGGGTGACCTGGGCGGCGGGGTCGTCGGCGTCGACGGCCAGCACCCGCAGGGTCTGACCCAGGGCGATCGCGGCCTGGTGGGTCATCCGGGCGAGCTGACCGCCGCCGATCATGGCGACCAAAGGCGGAACGGAGGGGGGACGCGACACGCCAATATGGTGTCATGGCGCCCCGACCGTCGACGGCCACGGCTAGTTGACGACGGTGACACCGTTGTTACGCACCGGTAGGCCGAAGTACGTAGGATGGCGTGTTGTGTCATTCACCGACGCCACGATCGCACGCCTGCCAGGGCCGATCCGCCCACTGGCCGAGCGTCATCATGAGCTGATCAAGTTCGCCATCGTCGGCGGGACCACCTTCGTCATCGACTCGGCGCTGTTCTACACGCTCAAGCTGACGGTGCTCGAACCCAAGCCGGTCACCGCGAAGGTCATCTCCGGCATCGTCGCGGTGATCGCCTCCTACATCCTGAACCGGGAGTGGAGCTTCAAGGATCGCGGCGGCCGGGAACGCCATCACGAGGCGCTGCTGTTCTTCGCGTTCAGTGGGGTGGGCGTGCTGCTGTCCATGGCCCCGCTGTGGTTCTCCAGCTACGTCCTGCAGCTGCGGGTGCCGACGGTGTCGCTAACGGTGGAGAACATCGCCGACTTCATCTCGGCGTACATCATCGGCAACCTGCTGCAGATGGCGTTCCGGTTCTGGGCGTTTAGGCGGTGGGTGTTCCCCGACGAGTTCGCCCGCAACCCGGACAAGGCGCTGGAGTCGTCGTTGACCGCCGGCGGCATGGCCGAGGTTCTGCACGACAACCTCGACGACGGCGGAACGGTCACCCTGCTGCGGGGCTGGCGGTCGCGCCGGAATCGGTTCGCTCAGCTGGGCGACTCCTCGGACCCCAGCGTGTCGAAGACCTCGTGATATAGCAGCGCGTGGACCTGCTCCACCCGCGGAATGTCGTGGAACTCCAACGGATCTTGCGCCGCTGACTCGATGATCAGGGTCCCGGTGCGCAGCATCCGGTCGATGAGGCGGTGGGTGAACTCCACGCTGTTGATCCGGGCCAGCGGGATGTCGATGCCGCTGCGGGTCAACACCCCGTGCCGATACATCACCCGCCGGTCGGTGATGACGAAGTGGGTGGTGCGCCAGCCCAAAAACGGCAACAGCGCGAGCCAGCCGACCACCACCAGCCAGATCGCCCCGATCACCGCGTAGATGACGTTCTTGGCGGTCGGGTCCCAGGCCCGGGTGCTGACGAACCCGGCGGCGAACGCCGCCAGCGCGGTGATTAGCAGCAGCACCAACGCCGCGCCGATCAGGCGCTTCCAGTGCGGATGCCGGTGCAGCACCACCTGCTCGTCGTTGGCCAGGACGTTCTCCGGATAGCCCACGGCCGCACCTTAAACGTCGGGGCGCAGATGCGTGACGTCCCCGGCCGACACCGTCTCCACGCCCGCGCCGGTGTCGATGCGCAGCCGACCCAGCTCGTCGATCGCCTCGGCGCTGCCCTCGATCTGCCGGTCACCGGGCATGCTGGCCCGCACCCGGGTGCCCAGGGTGGCGCTGTAGCGCCGGTAGTCGGCCCGCAGCGCCTCGTCGGCGCCGCCGGCGGCGCGCCACGCGTCGATCCGCGCTCCCAGCGCATCGAGCACCGCCGCCGCCACCGCGGTGCGGTCGGCCGAGATGCCCAGCATGGTCAGCGAGGTGGCCGCCGTGTTTTCCGGCGCCTCGGCGGCCGTCATCGTCGCGTTCAACCCGAGCCCGACGACGATCACCGGGTGGGGCGCGGCCACCTCGGCGAGGATCCCGGCCAGTTTGCCGTCCCCGACGACGACGTCGTTGGGCCATTTCAGGCCGGTTTCAAGCCCGGCCACCCGGCGCAGCGCGTCGGCCACCGCCACCCCGGTGGCCAGCGTCAGCCAGCCCCATCCGGTGGTGGGGACCGCGGCCGCATCCACCCCGACCGACAGCGCCACCTGGGTGCGCGGCGGGGTCGACCACTGCCGGCCGTGCCGGCCCCGACCCGAGGTCTGGTGTTCGGCCAGCAGCACCGCGCCGTCGATGCCCTCCCCGGCGGCGGCCCGGGCCAGCAGGTCGGCGTTGGTGGATCCGGTTTCCTCGACCACATCCAGCTGGCGCCACGGCCCGATCAGCTGTTCGCGCAGCGCGGCCGCGTCAAGGGAAGGGCGGTCCTCCATGGCCAGCCAGCCTACTGCCTCGACCACCGTTGAGACTGCGGTGAGGGTCGCGATTTCGGCGGAAGCGCAACCCGGTACGCAATCTCAACGCGGGACGCACCCGGGCCTACCTGCGCGCCGCCAGGTTCGCGGCGACCTCCTGCTCCCACACCCCGAATGCGTGGGTGGTGTCGACCTCCACCTCGAACCGGTCCGTCATGTCGGCGGTGACGTCGGCGACGTCGACGTAGAACTGCTGATACCAGCGGCGGTGCTGGTAGACGGGGCCGTCCTCTTCGGTCAGCAGCGGGTTGTCGATGCGGGCCTTGTGCTTCCAGATCTCGACGTCTTCTCCGAAGCCATCCCCGAAGGACCGGCTCATCGCCGCGGCGAGTTTGGCGGCCCTCTCCGGCGGCAGCCCGGGCATGTTCTGCACGGCGACGCCCCACTGCAGCACGAACGAGTCGTGCGTGACCGGGTAGTGGCAGTTGATCAGCGCGATCTCGACGGTGAATTCCGGTCCCAGGTCGTTGTGCAGCCAGTTGATCATGTAGGCCGGCCCGAAGTAGGTGGCCTCCGACCGCAGATAGGTGCCCTCCCAGAGCTTGTCGGCGCCCGGGTTGTCGGGGCGGGGTTTGGATTCCATGAACTGGCTGGCGGTGTGGCCCTCGATGACGTTCTTGAAGTACGTCGGGTAGGCGTGGTGGATGTAGAAGAAGTGCGCCATATCGACGTTGTTGTCGACGATTTCGCGGCAATGCGCACCCTCGATGAGGATCGAGTTCCATTGCCACGGCGACCACACGCCGGCGTCGATGCCCTCGATCTGCGGCGGGGTCAGCTCCGGCGGCGGTGCCGAGCCTTCCGGATCGTGCCACACCAGCAGCTGACCGTTGACCTCGCAGGTGGGCCAGCGGCGGGTGCGGGCCAGCCGCGGTGCCCGCTTCGCGTACGGCACTTGCACGCAGCGCCCGGTCGCGCCCTGCCACCGCCAGTCGTGAAACGCGCACGCCAGGGTGTCGCCCTTGACGGCGCCCATCGCCAGGTCGGCGCCCATGTGCCGGCAGTAGCCGTCCAGCACGTGCAGGGCCCCGGCGGTGTCGGCGAACACCACCAGCCGGGTGCCGAACGCGTCGACGCCGTGCGGCCGCCCGTCGCGGAACGTCTCGGCCAGACCCAGGCAGTGCCAGCCGCGGGCGAAGCGGGTCATCGGTGTGCCGCCGTCGATGTCCCGGATCACGGGGTCGCCCATCATGGTCTCCCTACACATAGCGTTGCCGGCCGTGCCGTGCGAACTCGGCGTCCAGCGCGCGTTTATCGTCATCGGTCATCCGGTGATACCCCGGTGCGCCACGCCCGGCCCACCGGTACACCGGTTCGTCGGTGCGCCAGCGCTGGGCCTGCAGTTCGCGTTTGAGCACCTTGTTGGAGCCGGTGACCGGCAGGCGCTTGGACAGCCGCAGCAACCGCGGAATCCCCTTGCGGCCCAGGTCCTGCTGGGCGCCCAGATAGTCGGCGAACGCGGCGGTGTCGAAGCCGTCGGGGTCGGTGACCTCGACGGCGGCCATCACCTGATCCCCCGAGCGGGGGTCGGGCACGGCGTACACCCCGGCGGCGATCACCGCCGGATGGCGGCGCAGCACCCGCTCGATGGTCAGCGCCGAGGTGTTCTCGCCGTCGACCCGGATCCAGTCGCCGCGGCGTCCGGCGAAGTACAAGAATCCCGACTCGTCCAGGTAGCCGAGGTCACCGGTCCAATACCAGCCGTGGCGGATCCGCTCGGCGTCGGCGGCGTCGTTTTTGTAGTAGCCCTCGAAGGACAGGCCGCCGGCCTTGTCGACGATCTCGCCGACGGCGGCGTCGGGATTCCGGATCCGGCCGTGCTCGTCGAAAACCGCGGGGACGCAATCGGTCAACGTGTCCGGGTGCACCACCGCCACCCCGGCGTGCGCGGGGCGACCCAGCGCGCCGGGCGGCGCGTCGGGGTCGTGGGCGACCGCCCCGCCGCCCTCGCTGGAGCCGTAACCCTCGTACAGTTCGGCGGAAAACCGGCGACGAAACTCCGCCTGATCGTCCGGGGACGCCTCGGTGCCGAACCCGCGGACCAGGGTGTTGTCCGCGTCGTCGGGGCGCTCGTCGGTGGCCATCAGATACGCCAGCGCCTTGCCGACGTAGGTGAAGAAGGTGGCACCGAAGTACCGCACGTCGGGCAGAAACCGGGACGCCGAGAACGTCGGCGTCAAACACACCGTGGCGCCGTTGGCCAGCGCCGGCGCCCACAGCGCCATCAGCGCGTTGCCGTGGAACAGCGGCATACAGCAGTAGTCGACGTCGGCGCGGACGTGGCCGAACTTGTCGGTGGCGGTGTGCGCGATCCGGGCCAGCCGGCCCTGGCTGCACTTGACCGCTTTGGACGCGCCGGTGGTCCCGGAGGTGAACAGCAACAACAGCAGCGAGTCCGGGCCAACGCCCGGCGTCGCCGCGGGTTCGACGCGGTGGGCGTCAAGACACCGCCGATAGTCGGGGTCGTCGACGACCAGGAAGCGGTCCGGGCCCAGCCCCAGGTCCAGGTCACGCAGCCACCGCATCCCGGCGGTGTCGGTGACGATCAATTGGCAGTCGGCGTGGGCGATCTCGGCGGCCAGCTCGGCCGCACCCCGGGTGGGGTTGATGCCCACCACGGTCGCGCCGGCCAGGGCCGCGCCGCCCAGCCAGAACACGAAGTCGGGCACGTTGTCCAGCAGCACCCCGACGTGAAACGGCCCGTCGCGGCGCAGCGCGGCCGCCAGGGCGCCGCGGGCGGCGGATTCGCGGACCACCTCGTCCCAGGTCCAGTCCCGGTCCCGGGTGCGCAGCCCGAGGTGCGCGTCGCCGAGCCGGTCGAGCAGCATCGTCGCGATGTCGGTACGCATTCAGGCCGGCGCGTGGACGAGATCGAGGTACTGCTGCGGGAGGTCCTCCCGGGCCACCGGGGTCACGCTGCGCACGCCGGCGAAGTAGGAGTCCTCACCGACGATCTTCCCGCTGGCATCGATCGGCCACAGCAGCACCTGCCGGTACACCACCAGGTAGTCGCCGTCCGGATCGTCGACATCCACGCCGAGGATGGCGGTCGCCAGGGCACCCGGGTACAGCTGCTTCATGTCGCCTTCGGTCACCACGCAGTCGTCGTCGACCACCAGCCGGTCGATGGCGAACTCCAACACGTTGGTGTGGGTCGCCATGAAGTTCACGTAGTAGGTGCGCACGCCGTCGGTGGTTTTCGGTCCGACATCCTGACCGCCCATCCAGAAGTGGTAATCCGGCTCGGCGGCTAGCGTGCCCATCACCTGGTCGAGGTCCGGCGCGGCCTCACCCTTCATGTGCTCGATCACCGCTTCCAGCGCAGCCCGATGGCGCTCGTTGGTGGTCACGGCCAACCGCTGCTCCAACGGGGCCCAGGTCCGGCTGGGGTCGATCACGGCCACGGTCAAACTCCTTGTCGCTGGGCGGTCCAGTGATCATCATCACCGCCACCGCAACCCCGGTCATCCGCCATACGTCGGCTGGCTTAGCGGTTTCGGCCGACAACTGTCGGCTCGGCGCCGGTGAGCTCGGCCGACGAGAGGGCGATGCGCCGCACGAAGAGCACCAGCGTGGCCGTGAACCGATCGATCGGGTCAGCCAGATCCCAGCCCATCGCCGCCTCCACGTGGGCGATGCGCGCGGCCACCGTGCTGTGGTGCAAGTGCAGCTGGGCGGCGGTGCGGCGCAGCGACCCGAGCACGCAGAACGCCTCGGTGGTGTCGACGTCGTGCGCACCGGCCGGCGTCGCCGCGATCGCGTTGATCCGGGCCACATCGTGGTGCCGCAGCACCTGCTCCAGTGGCAGGTCGGCGAGCAACTCCAGCACGCTCAGGCGTTCGTAGGCGACCGCGCGCCGCCCGTAGTGGGTGGAGGAGGCGAACCGCAGTCCCCGTTGCGCCTGCCGCCAGGACGCCGCCGCCCCGAACGCGGTGGTCTTGGCGCCGATCCCGACCCACGGACCGCGGCCGACGTGTGCGGGCAGCGGCGGCGGGAACGCCGCGATGATCGCCGCGTCCAGCCGATCCGACAGGGTCCGGGCATCCTCGGAGCTGTAACACAGCAACGCCGTGTCGGCGCCGATCACGACCGAGCGGACCGGCTGGTCACCCAGTTCGCGCACGACGACGCGCAGCGCCTCGGCGGGCGAACCAGCCGACACCGCCAGCACCCGGACCTCGCGGCTCTCATCGAGGCCCAGCAGCCGGATCGCGCGTGCCCGTTCCGCGGGCGATTCGTTGTCGGACAGCACCACCTCCAGCAGCGCGGGATCCCCCAGCTGCAGCGACGCCGGACGCGTCGCGACCCGCCGCAGCGTGCGGCGCACCCGGTCCACCAGCACCGGGTCCATCCGCTGGGCGGCGCCGCCGCGTTCCAGCCACACCGTGGGGTCGTCGTGCAGCGGCGGCAGTTCGGTCGGGGTGTCCAGGGATCCGTTGGCGTCGCAGCGGATCACCGTGCCCGACGCCCAGCGCGCCCCGACCGCGCAGTCGGCCAGCGCCGCGGCCGACGCCAGCACCGTCTCGGCGCCGGCCGCCGACTCGTCGAGTTCGTCGAAGTAGGCGACGATCCGCAGCGCGGCCGCGGCCTCGGGGCCCAGCTCCGGGAAGCCACCAACACCCACCAGCGGAGGCTACCGCCGGGGCGTGGCGCTGCACGCAATTCAGTAGACGGATAGCCGATTCCGGGCCCGGGCAAACGTGAGATTACGCACGTGCCCGGCCGGCGGCCACCGGGTATCCAGTCAGCAAACACTAAGGAGTTGATCGAGATGATCGCCCGCACTCCGGCGATGCGGCGGTGGGTGCACCATCGGCACAGCCCCCAGTCGGTTGCGGTGGCGCTGGCCAGCCGGTTCGTGGTGAAGAACGCGGTGCGCGCGTGGGCGGTGCAACCGGACCTGCGGTGGCCGTTCGAGTCCGTCGACCGGTTTGCTGGGCTGCTGCCGTACCGCTCGTCAGCGAAGGTGGAAACCGTCCGGCTCGACGACTGCGCCGCCGAATGGATCCGGCCGGCAAAGCGGTCGTCGCGGCGCGCGATCCTCTACCTGCACGGCGGCGCGTTTTTGACCTGTGGACTCAACACCCACCGCGCGTTGGTGACCCGGCTGTCGCGGGCCGCCGACGCCGGCGTCCTCAATGTCGCCTACCGGATGTTGCCGTCGCATCGGATCGCCGACGCCATCGACGACGGCCTCGACGGGTTGCGCTGGTTGCTGCGGCGCGGCTACGCCGCCGACCAGATCGTCATCGGCGGCGACTCCGCCGGCGGCTACCTGGCCTTCATGACCACGCTCGCCGCGATCGAGCGCGGCCTGGCCACGCCGGCCGGGGTGGCGACGGTGTCGCCGCTGACCGACGCGGACCCGGACGCCAAGCTTGGTCACCGCAATGCCCGCCGGTGTGCGATGTTTCCCGGCGGGGCGCTGTCGGTGTTCGCCCGCTACCTGCGCCACCCGCAGGTGCCCTCCCCGGTGGACGCGGACCTGTCCCCGCTGCCGCCGGTGATGATCCACGCCAGCTCGGACGAATTGCTGCTGCCCGACGCCGAGCTGATGGCGCAGCGCCTGGACCGGGCCGGCGTCCGCTGCGAGCTGCACCTGTGGGATGGGCAGATTCACGACTTTCCGCTGGCCGCCGACGTGGTGCCCGAAGGCCGGCGCGCGATCCGCTACCTCGGCGATTTCGTCAAAGAGGTCACCGCCGCGGGCGCCGCCGCGGCTTAACCGCGCAGTTTGGCCAGCCGGTGGCGGGCGCGGCTCAGCGAGCGGGCATGTCGGCGCAGGTCTCCCCACGGATCGCTGCGTTCGGACATCCGCTTGGGGACGTCGCGCAGCGTGAACCGGTCGGCCCGCATGCCGCGGGCGCTGAGCTCCTCCCAGTCCAGCGGGGTGGCCACCGGTGCGCCGGGGCGGGCGCGCACCGCATACGGCGCCACCGCCGTCTGCCCGTAGGCGTTGCGCAGCACGTCCAGATACACCCGGTCGCCGCGCTTGTCCTTACGGATTTCCAGGGTGCGGTGCCCCGGGTCGTCGGCGACGACGAGTTCGGCGACGTCCCGGGCGAATTGCCGCACGGTGTCGAAGTCGGTGTGGCCGCGCAGCGGGGCCACCACGTGCAGGCCCCGCGAACCGGTGGTCTGCACATACGTCGCCAGGCCGAGGTCCTCGAGGATGTCGGCCACGGCACGCGCCGTCGCCCGCAGCACCGCGAACCCGCCGTCGGAGGGGTCCAGGTCGAACACCAACCGATCCGGGCTGTGCAACCGCGGCTGCCGGGACAACCACATGTGCGGGGTGATGCAGTCCTGGTTGGCCGCCCACACCAGCGCCTCGCGGCGCTGCGCGACCGGGTGCACCACGGTCGCGCCCTTGGTGCTCTTCTTGGCGACGTCGGCCCGCTTCATCCAGTCCGGCAGCGACGCGGCGAAGTTCTGCTGGACGAAGCCTTCCTCGTCGATGCCGCCGGGAAACCGGGTCAGCGTCAGCGGGCGGCCCTTCAGGTGCGGCAGCATCACCGGCGCCACCTCGGTGTAGTAGTCGACCAGGTCGCCCTTGGTGAGGCCGTCCGCGGGGAACAGCACCCGATCCGGGTGGGTGACCTCGACCTTGATGCTCATCGCAGCTCGTCCAGGGCGCGGTTGCGTACCGGCCGACCGCGCGGCTCGGGGCTGCGCCCGGCCGGTCGTTTGTGCCGGTATTCGCGAAGGCTCATAGTTGTCGCGTACCCGCGGGCGGTGGTGCGGCAAACCCGCGCCGCGCCTAGGCCCCACCCATTCTTGGCAATTCGGTAAGAGCCGCTAAGCTCGACACCCATGACGAGCGTTACCGAGCCCTCCGCACACTCTGCCGAGCCCGCCGCCGAGCACACCATCGACATCCACACCACCGCGGGCAAGTTGGCCGACCTGCGGCGACGCACCGAGGAGACCCTGCACCCGGTCGGTGAGGTCGCGGTGGAGAAGGTGCACGCCAAAGGGAAGCTGACCGCCCGGGAGCGTATCTACGCGCTGCTCGACGAGGGCTCGTTCGTCGAGCTCGACGCGCTGGCCAAGCACCGCAGCACCAACTTCGGCATGGGTGACAAGCGTCCCCTCGGCGACGGGGTGGTGACCGGCTACGGCACCATCGACGGCCGCGAGGTGTGCATCTTCAGCCAGGACGCCACGGTGTTCGGCGGCAGCCTCGGCGAGGTCTACGGCGAGAAGATCGTCAAGGTGCAGGAGCTGGCCATCAAGACCGGTCGGCCGCTGATCGGCATCAACGACGGCGCCGGGGCCCGCATCCAGGAGGGTGTGGTGTCGCTGGGCCTGTACAGCCAGATCTTCCACAACAACATCATCGCCTCGGGCGTGATCCCGCAGATTTCGCTGATCATGGGCGCCGCCGCCGGCGGGCACGTCTACTCCCCCGCACTGACCGACTTCGTCGTCATGGTCGACCAGACCAGCCAGATGTTCATCACCGGACCGGACGTCATCAAAACCGTCACCGGCGAGGACGTCACCATGGAGGAGTTGGGCGGCGCCCACACCCACATGGCCAAGTCGGGCACCTTGCACTACGTCGCCTCCGGCGAGCAGGACGCCTTCGACTGGGTGCGGGACCTGATGAGCTACCTGCCGCCCAACAACTACGCCGACCCGCCGCGCTACGCCGCGCCGGTCGCCGAGGGCCCGATCGAGGACAACCTGACCGACGAGGACCTCGAGCTCGACACGCTGATCCCCGACTCGCCGAATCAGCCCTACGACATGCACGAGGTGATCACCCGCATCCTCGACGACGACGAGTTCCTCGAGGTGCAGGCCGGCTACGCCGGCAACATCGTGGTCGGGTTCGGCCGCATCGAGGGCCGGCCGGTCGGCATCGTGGCCAACCAGCCCACCCAGTTCGCCGGCTGCCTGGACATCAACGCCTCGGAAAAGGCCGCCCGCTTCGTGCGGACCTGCGACTGCTTCAACATCCCGATCGTCATGCTGGTCGACGTGCCCGGGTTCCTGCCCGGCACCGACCAGGAGTACAACGGCATCATCCGCCGCGGCGCCAAGCTGCTCTACGCCTACGGCGAGGCCACCGTCGCCAAGATAACCGTGATCACCCGCAAGGCCTACGGCGGTGCGTACTGCGTGATGGGCTCCAAGGAGATGGGCGCCGACGTCAACGTGGCGTGGCCGACGGCGCAGATCGCGGTGATGGGAGCCTCCGGCGCGGTCGGCTTCGTCTACCGCTCGCAGCTGGCGCAGGCCGCCAAGAGCGGTGAGGACGTGGACGCGCTGCGGCTGCAGCTGCAGCAGGAGTACGAGGACACCCTGGTGAACCCGTATGTGGCCGCCGAGCGCGGTTACGTCGACGCGGTCATCCCGCCGTCGCACACCCGCGGATACGTCGCCAACGCGCTGCGGCTGCTGGAACGCAAGATCGTCCAGTTGCCGCCCAAGAAGCACGGGAACATTCCACTGTGAGCGAGGACGCCGTGAGTGACGAGCAGGCGGTGCACCAGCCGCACATCGAGGTGCTCAAGGGCAACCCCAGCGATGAGGAGCTGGCCGCGCTGATCGCCGTGGTCGGCAGCGCCGGCGGCGGCACCCCCGAGCCCGGACCCGTCGACCGCAACCTGTGGGGGCACCCGGTCGACAAGTTGCGGTACTCGATCTTCAGCTGGCAGCGCGTCACCTTGCTGGAGCGCACCCACATGCGCCGGTGACGATGCAGAGCGCAGCGATGCTGAGGAACGGCGCCATTCAGCGGCGCCGGTAGTGACCCGACTGGTACTCGGGTCGGCGTCCACCGGCCGGCTCAAGGTGCTGCGCCAGGCCGGCGTCGATCCGCTGGTCGTGGTGTCGGGCGTGGACGAGGACGCCGTCATGGCGGGCCTGGGTTCCGACATCGCGCCCGATGCCATCGTGGCGGCGCTGGCGTCGGCCAAGGCCGAGGCGGTGACGCGTCAGCTTCCGGTCGAGGTGGCCGCCGATTGCGTTGTGGTCGGCTGCGATTCGATGCTGCTGCTGGACGGGCAACTGCGCGGTAAGCCGGACACCGTCGCGACCGCTCGCGAGCAGTGGCGGTCGATGGCCGGCCGATCCGGCCACCTGCACACCGGCCATTGCCTGATCCGGCTGCAGGACGGCGAGGTCACCGATCGGCAGTGCGAAACCGTCGTGACCACAGTGCATTTCGGGACTCCGGCGGCGGTCGACCTGGACGCCTACCTGGGCAGCGGCGAACCGCTGCAGGTCGCCGGCGGGTTCACCCTGGACGGGCTGGGCGGCTGGTTCATCGACGGGGTCGACGGTGACCCGTCCAGCGTCATCGGGATCAGCCTGCCGCTGCTGCGGTCGCTGCTGGGGCGCGTCGGGCTGCCGATCGCGAAGCTGTGGGCAGCCAGCACGGGCCCCTGATGCGTCGAGATCGACGCTAACGTCACGCCTTCTCGCGATTCTTCACGCTCGCATCGATCTCGGCGCGCAAGACCGCGCACAAGGCGAGGCCGTGCTCCGTGACCCGATCGCAATCGAACTGCAACCCGGCACGCTGGACACGTTGCCCGGTTATGCCGTACCGCGCCGCACACTGGGGCGATGCCAGTCGAAGAAACCATGTGGGATGTGCGAGTGTCCCGGGACATCGACCGCTACGACACCGAGCGGCTGCGCGCCGAGTTGGCCAACGTGGTCCGCAAGCAACTGTCGCCGGGCAAACGGCTGCTGCGGGTGGTCACCTGGTGCCCCAACGGCGGCGCATTGTTCCGCCCGAAGGTCGACGCCCGACGCTTCGCGGTGGCCTACGAGGTCGCGCTCAGCGTCTGACCCCGGTCCAGCTTGGGCACCGCGTTGCCGGGCGCGGCGGGCAGCAACACCGTGCCGTCGCGGTCGACGATGCCGCCGCCGGTCAGAATCGTGGCGTCCATCGAGGCCTCGGCCAGGCGCATGGTGCCGACGTTCGGTGACCAGTCGCCGCTCAACCGGCACGCCTGTTCGGCGGCGGGCGTGCTAGAGCCGTACGGATTCGACCAGTACAGCCGCAAGTCGACGGTGAGCCGGTCGGTGCCGACACCACCGACCTTCGGGATGACCTCGCAGCCGCTCCTGGGCCGCGAATTCGGTTCGCCGGCAGCCGGATCGGCGCCGTCGGGCACCAGATAGGAGATGTCGATTTCGGCTCCGCCGAGATCGACGTTGTGCCGGCCGCCGCTCGCTCTTTTGCTGCGTAACGTCAGTCTCGACGCCACTACCGGCGGCGACATGGGTAGGCTCAATGACGTGCCCGTGCCCGCTGATCCCAGCCCAGTCCTGCAGTCCTACGCCCACCCCGAACGGTTGGTGACCGCCGACTGGCTGTCCGCCAATTTGGGTCGCCCCGGTTTGGCGGTGGTGGAGTCCGATGAGGATGTGCTGCTCTACGACGTCGGCCACATTCCCGGCGCGGTGAAAATCGACTGGGTCACCGACCTCAACGACCACCCGGTCCGCGATTACCTGGACGGCGCCAAGTTCGCCGAACTGATGGACCGCAAGGGCATCGCCCGCGACGACACCGTCGTCATCTACGGAGACAAATCCAACTGGTGGGCCGCCTACGCGCTGTGGGTGTTCACCCTGTTCGGTCACCCCGATGTGCGGTTGCTCGACGGCGGACGCGACCTGTGGATCTCGTCGGGCCGGGAAACCACGCTGGAGGTGCCGGCCCAGACCTCGACCGGCTACCCGGTGGTCGAGCGCGACGACGCCCCCATCCGCGCCTACAAGGAGGACGTGCTGGCGATCCTCGGCAAGCAGCCGCTGATCGACGTCCGCTCGCCGCAGGAGTACACCGGCGAACGCACCCACATGCCCGATTACCCCGAGGAAGGCACGCTGCGCGGCGGCCACATCCCGACCGCAGTGCACATCCCGTGGGCCAAAGCCGCCGACGACAGCGGGCGGTTCCGCCCCCGCAAGGAGCTGGAGGAGATCTACGGCTTCTTGACGCCGGACGACAAGACCGTCGTGTACTGCCGCATCGGGGAGCGCTCCAGCCACACCTGGTTCGTGCTCACCCACCTGCTCGGGATGGAGGGGGTGCGCAACTACGACGGCTCCTGGACCGAATGGGGCAACGCCGTGCGGGTGCCCATCGTCGACGGCCAAGATCCCGGAGGCGCACCGACCTGATGAGCATGCCCGCCCCGCTAGCCGAGGTGGTAGCGGACTTCGCCGAGGTCCAGGGCCAGGACAAGCTGGCGCTGCTGCTGGAGTTCGCCAACGATTTGCCGCCGATCCCCGCGGAGCTGGAGGAAGCGGCCATGGAGCCGGTGCCGGAATGCCAGTCACCGCTGTTTTTGCATGTCGACGCCGCCGATCGGCAGCGGGTGCGGCTGTTCTTCAGCGCGCCCGCCGAGGCCCCCACCACCCGCGGGTTCGCCTCGATTTTGGCGGCGGGCCTCGATGAGCAGCCGGCCGACGACATCTTGGCGGTGCCGGAGGATTTCTACGCCGACCTGGGCCTGGCCGCGCTGATCAGCCCGCTGCGGCTGCGCGGCATGTCGGCCATGCTGACCAGGATCAAACGGCGGTTGCGGGCCACCTAACCCACCCGGGTGCTCGCACCTTAAACTGCTGCGGGATACATTCTTAAAGACCTTTCTTAGAAACATTGCTTCAGGAGGCCCAGTGGCGACTCATGCCAGCTCAACGATCTCCAAGGTGCTCATCGCCAACCGCGGGGAGATTGCGGTCCGGGTGATCCGGGCCGCCCGGGATGCCGGACTGCAGAGTGTGGCGGTATACGCCGAACCCGACGCCGACGCGCCGCACGTGCGGCTGGCCGACGAGGCCTTCGCGCTGGGTGGTCAGACGTCGGCGGAGTCCTACCTCGACTTCGCCAAGCTGCTGGACGCCGCCGCGAAGTCGGGCGCCAACGCGATTCACCCCGGCTACGGTTTCCTCTCCGAGAACGCCGACTTCGCGCAGGCCGTCATCGACGCGGGGCTGATCTGGATCGGGCCGAGCCCGCAGTCGATCCGCGACCTGGGTGACAAGGTGACCGCCCGCCACATCGCCGCCCGCGCCCAGGCGCCGCTGGTGCCCGGCACCCCCGACCCGGTCAAGGACGCCGACGAGGTGGTGGCCTTCGCCAAGGAGTACGGGGTGCCGATCGCGATCAAGGCGGCGTTCGGCGGCGGCGGCAAGGGTATGAAGGTGGCCCGCACCATCGAGGAGATCCCCGAGCTGTTCGAGTCGGCGACCCGTGAGGCGGTCGCGGCGTTCGGCCGCGGCGAATGCTTCGTGGAGCGCTACCTGGACAAGCCCCGCCACGTCGAGGCCCAGGTCATCGCCGACCAGCACGGCAACGTCGTCGTCGCCGGCACCCGGGACTGCTCGCTGCAGCGCCGCTTCCAGAAGCTGGTGGAAGAAGCGCCGGCGCCGTTCCTGACCGACGCGCAGCGCAAAGAGATCCACGAGTCGGCCAAGCGGATCTGCAAAGAGGCCCACTACTACGGCGCCGGCACGGTGGAGTACCTGGTCGGGCAGGACGGCCTGATCTCGTTCCTGGAGGTCAACACCCGGCTGCAGGTGGAGCACCCGGTCACCGAGGAGACCGCCGGCATCGACCTGGTGCGCGAGCAGTTCCGCATCGCCAACGGCGAGAAGCTGGACCTCACCGAGGACCCGGAGCCCCGCGGCCACGCCTTCGAATTCCGGATCAACGGTGAGGACGCCGGCCGCGGTTTTTTGCCCGCGCCCGGCCCGGTGACCCGGTTCGACCCGCCCAGCGGGCCCGGGGTGCGGCTGGATTCCGGGGTGGAGTCCGGTTCGGTGATCGGCGGCCAGTTCGACTCGATGCTGGCCAAGCTGATCGTGTACGGCGCCTCCCGCACCGAGGCGCTGGAGCGCGCCCGTCGCGCCCTGCACGACTTCCACGTCGAAGGGCTGGCCACGGTCATCCCGTTCCACCGTGCGGTGGTGTCCGACCCGGCGTTCATCGGCGACGAGGACGGCTTCACGGTGCACACCCGCTGGATCGAGACCGAGTGGGACAACACCATCGAGCCGTTCACCGGGGGCGAGCCGATCGACATCGAGGACACCCTGCCGCGGCAGAAGGTGGTCGTCGAGGTCGGCGGCCGGCGGCTGGAGGTGTCGCTGCCCGGCGACCTGGCGCTCAACGGCGGCGGCGGTGGCGGCGTCAGCGGGGCTATCAGAAAGAAGCCCAAGCCCCGCAAACGCGGCGCGGCAGCCGGCGCGGCGGCCTCCGGGGACGCGGTCACCGCGCCGATGCAGGGCACGGTGGTGAAGGTGGCCGTCGAGGAGGGCCAAGAGGTGTCCTCCGGTGACCTGGTGGTCGTGCTGGAAGCCATGAAGATGGAGAACCCGGTCACCGCGCACAAGGACGGTGTCATCACCGGCCTGGCGGTGGAGCCCGGCGCGGCCGTCACCCAGGGCACCGTGCTCGCCGAGATCAAGTAGTTCCGGCTTAGCTGACGCCGCGAGCGTGCGCAGATGTACAGGAAAGACCCGCTGAGGCTGGCATTCTGCGCACGTTCGCGGTGAATTATGGACCCCGTCGAGATCAATGCCGGCGCCTGGTACCTGCGGGCGCTGCGCGCCGACGACCGAGTCGATGACCGGCCGGCCCTGGCCGACCTGGGCGAAACCGACCCCGACTACGTCGCGGGCAGCGCCGCCGGGTGGGCGGCCGACACCGGCTACAGCTGGGCGGTGTGTGAGCCGACGACCGGTGAGCTGCTGGCCGAAGTGACCCTCGACCCGGTGACCGGCCACACCGGCACCCGGGCGCGGGCCGGTCACGCGGATGCCGCCGCGGCGGCCGAAGCCTCGGTGCGCCGGTTCGCCGCCGCCTTGGGTGGTTAACGGCCGACGTGCGCCTCGGCCCGCAACCGGGCCACCATGTGCGGATAGTGCAGTTCGAACGCCGGGCGGGTGGAGCGGATCCGGGGCAGCTCGGTGAAGTTGTGCCGCGGCGGCGGGCAGCTGGTCGCCCACTCCAGCGAGTTGCCGTAGCCCCACGGGTCGTCGACGGTCACCGGTTCGCCGTAGCGGTAGCTGCGGAAGATGTTCCAGACGAACGGCAGCATGGACACCCCGAGGATCACCGCCCCGACGGTGGAGACGACGTTGAGCGGTTGGAAGCCGTCGGTGGGCAGATAGTCGGCGTAGCGGCGCGGCATCCCGGCGTCACCGAGCCAGTGCTGCACCAAGAAGGTGGTGTGAAACCCGATCAGCGTCAACCAGAAGTGCAGCTTGCCCAGCCGCTCGTCCAGCAGCCGGCCGGTCATCTTCGGAAACCACAGGTAGATGCCGGCGAAGGTGGCGAACACGATGGTGCCGAACAGCACGTAGTGGAAATGCGCGACGGCGAAATAGCTGTCGTGGACGTGGAAATCCAGCGAAGGGCTGGCCAGCAGCACCCCGGTCAACCCGCCCAACAGGAAGGTGACCAGGAAGCCGACGGAGAACAGCATCGGGGTCTCGAAGGTCAGCTGGCCCTTCCACATGGTGCCGATCCAGTTGAAGAACTTGATGCCGGTCGGAATGGCGATCAGATACGTCATGACCGAGAAGAACGGCAGCAGCACCGCGCCGGTGGCGAACATGTGATGCGCCCACACCGAGGCGGACAAAAACACGATCGCCCAGGTCGAATAGACCAGCGCGGTGTAGCCGAAGATCGGTTTGCGGCTGAACATCGGGATGATCTCGGTGACGATCCCGAAGAACGGCAACGCCACGATGTACACCTCGGGGTGCCCGAAGAACCAGAACAGGTGCTGCCACAGGATCGGCCCGCCGTTGGCGGCGTCATAGACGTGGGCGCCCAGGTGCCGGTCGGCGATCAGCGCGAACAGCGCCGCGGTCAGGATCGGGAAGGCCAAAAAGATCAGCACGCTGGTGCCCACAATGTTCCAGGTGAAGATCGGCAGCCGGAACATCGTCATCCCGGGGGCGCGCATGCACACCACGGTGGTGACCATGTTGACCCCACCCAGGATGGTGCCCAGCCCGGACACGATCAGACCCATCGCCCACAGGTCCGCGCCGGGGCCCGCCGAGTGCAGCGAGTCGCTCAGCGGGGTGTAGCCGGTCCAGCCGAAGTCCGCCGCCCCGCCGGGGGTGATGAACCCGCCCACCACCATCAGCCCGCCGAACAGAAACATCCAGTAGGAGAAGGCGTTGAGCCGCGGGAACGCCACATCCGGGGCACCGATCTGCAGCGGCAACACCAGGTTGGCGAACCCGAACACGATCGGGGTGGCATACAGCAGCAGCATCACCGTGCCGTGAATGGTGAACAGCTGGTTGTACTGCTCGTTGGACAGGAACTGCAGACCCGGGGCGGCCAGTTCGGCCCGCATCAGCAGCGCCATCAGCCCGGCGGTGAAAAAGAAACCGAACGCCGTCACCACGTACATCTGGCCGATCAGCTTGTGGTCGGTGGTGCTGATCAGCTGATACACCGCCGACCCGAACGGGCGGCGGCGCGCCGGGAACGGGCGCCGCGGCTGCACCGGGGTGGGGGTCGTCGCGGTCATGACGGCTACTTCGCGGCCGCCCGCAACTCCGCCAGCAGCGGCTCGGCCGCTTCCTTCAAGAATAGGTTCTGTGCGTCCCCACCGATCTGGACTAGCGCGATATCGGTGAAGCCGGCGTCCCAGTACGGGCGCACCGCGTCGACGATCGCCTCCAGGTCGGGTCCGCACGGAATGCTGTCCGCGACGTCCTCGGGCCGGACGAACTGGGTGGCGGCCGCGAAACTGGCCGGTGTCGGCAGGTCCGCGTTGACCTGCCAGCCGCCGCCGAACCAACGGAATTGGTCATGGGCGCGCTGCACGGCGGCGTCGCGGTCGGGATCCCAGCACACCGGCACCTGACCGACCACCCGGCCGCTGCCGGCCAGCCCGGCCGCCTGGCGCGCGGTGTGCCAACCATGCACCAGTTCCGGATCGGGTTGCACAGCGATCAGATGATCGGACAGGGTGGTGAATTTCGCGATGCCCTTCTCGCCGGCCATCGCGACGGCGACCCCGACCGGGACGTCGGGCAGGTCCCACAGCCGCGCCAAATCCACCTGGAAGTAGTCGCCGCGCCAGTTCACGGTGCCGCCGTCGAACAACGCCCGGATGATTTCGATCGCCTCGCGCAGCATGTCCTGGCGGCGCTGCACGGTGGGCCAGCCGTGGCCGACGACGTGCTCGTTGAGGTTCTCGCCGCTGCCCAACCCCAGGGTGAACCGGCCGTCGGACAGGATCTGCACGGTGGCGGCCTGCTGCGCGACGATCACCGGGTGATAGCGCACGGTCGGGCAGGTGACGTAGGAGTACAGGTCCGCCCGGTCGGTCGCCTGGGCGACCGCGCCCAGCACCGCCCAGGCGTTGGGCGCATGGCCTTGGGAGGTGAGCCAGGGACTGAAGTGGTCGCTGCACACCTCGAAGTCGAAGCCGCGTCGTTCGGCAGCAACGGCATAACGGACAAGGTCTTTGGGCCCGCTCTGTTCGGTCAGCAGGGTGTAACCAAATCGCGTCATACCAGCACGGGTACCCGAGCGGCGGCCGCCCAAACCGGGCCTCGGTCAGCATCGTGTCGCGGCGCGGATCCGACGCCGCTGCTCCTCGGTGTGGCCCCGGTCGGCTTTTCTGCGCAGCCGGGCGGTGACCTCTTTCCTATGTCGGCGGTCACGTGCTTCGTTCATGAGGATCCCCGAACTTCGTCGCATTGGGTGAGGGTCCCGGTGCCTATACCCGAGGACGCACGAAGTCATGCAGCGGTTCGCCGGGTTGCGGAGATTCGCTAGGTCGCCGAGATGGACGCTAGCGCGGCCGCTACTCGCGGTTTTGCGCGCTCACGTCAATCTCGGTGCGACAACGAGCCAGAACCATTAAGGGTCGCAGCGGTTTCCAGCATCAGTGCATGCACGCACGCCTGCGGCAGGTTGCCGCGCAGCTGGCGTTGGCTGACGTCGTACTCCTCGGAAAACAGGCCGGCCGGCCCGCACGCGGACCGGTTGCGTTCGAAGTAGCGGACCGCCGCCCAATCGTTGCCTTGTTGGTGTTCGGCCAGTGCCATCATGAACCCGCACAACAAGAACGCGCCTTCGGCTTCGCCGAGCTTGCGTTCATCGTGGCGGAACCGGTACACGTATTGCTCCACCGCGAGTTGCTCGCGGACCGCGGCCACCGTCGCGAGCGTGCGGGGATCATCGGCCGGCACGGCGCCGCGCACCGCCGGGAGCACCAGCGCAGCATCCACCCCGCCCAGCTCTGGGCTGCGACGCCAGTAGCCGTTCGGGTGCAGACCACCGCGCGCAGTCTCGGCGAGGATGGCGTCGGCCAGCACGGCATGTGTGGTCAGGCCCGTGACGCGGTCAGACAATCCCGCCACCGCACGCAATCCGGCGACGCAGGTCAGTCGCGAGTGAGTCCAGTTGCGGTTACCCAACTCCCAGATCCCTGCCTCCGCTTCGCGCCACCGCGCGTCGATCGCGGCCGCTGCCAGGTCAATGGCCCGCCAGCCGTCGGCGGGCAGTCGGTCCGTGCGTGCCGCGGTGGCCAGCAATTGCAGCGCGTCGCCGAGCGCGTCGAGCTGGAACTGGTTATTGACGCCGTTGCCGGTCTTGTCGGTGCCGCCGGGGTAGCCGGGCAGGTCGAGGGTCGACTCATCGGGGACCGGCCCGCCCGAAACGGTGTACGCGGGTTTGAGATGCGGCCCGTCGTCAAGGACCCGGGCGGTGACGAACTCGGTGGCCGCGTCGAACAGGTCGGAAGCGCCGGCGACGGCGGCCGCCAGCCCCGCGTAGCACTGGTCACGGATCCAGACATAGCGGTAGTCGTAATTCTTGTTGGTGTAAGCCCGCTCCGGCAGGCTGGTGGTCGCGGCGGCGACCATACCGCCGCTTGAACTGGTCAGCCCGCGCAGCACCGCCCACGCTTGCGTGGCGTCGTGGGGCGCAATGGTGTCGGCCAAGTTCGGTCGGTGTCGCGACCACGCATTTGCCGTTGCCTCCCACGCCAGATCCGGGTCGACCAAGCCTGCCGGCAGCTCCCGCTCGGAAACTTCGAAAACCAGGTCCTGATGGTCGCCTTCCGGGATGCACAGTTCAGCGACCAATACCGCACCGGCACTATCGGCGCTGGGTAGCGGGCGGGCCGCCGCACACCCGGCGAACCGCCAGCGGAGCGGACCGCTGCGGCCGGTCCACACCCCGTCGTGGCAGGCGAGATGCCCGCTGGCGTAGTGCCCGAAGCCGGCGCGGGGCTCCAGCATCACCGTGACGTCGGCGGTGCCGCGGACCGCGACGATGCGGCGCAGCACCACCACCCGGCTGGTGTCGGCGGGAAACGCTAAGGCCTCCCGGCATTCGATCTCGCCGTCGTTGGTGACCCAATGGCTGTGCCAGATCAGGCTGCCCGGTTCGTAATAGCCGCCCCACACATGCCGACCCTGTTTCGGGGTGACGGTGTAGCCGCCACCGCCGCCGATCAACGTGGCGAACACCGCGTCGGAATCCCAGCGCGGGGCGCACAGCCACGTCACCTCACCGTGCGGACCGATCAGGGCGCCGCGTTCGCCGTCGGCCAACAACGCGTATTGCCGCAGGACCTGCGGCGGGAATGCCGCAAGAAGGTCGACGCGATCATCGCGAGCCACATTCACCCCTTTCCGTCATCCGATTCCCCGGCACCGGCGTCTTCAAACGTCGGGTGGGTCGGGGCTACGCTGGAAGCGGTCTCGCCTCGTTGGGAGCAGCGGTATGACAACAACCACAACCAGTCCCGCCGGCGCCTTCGCGCACCCGGCGCTGTGCTACCGCTCGCAACAGGACTACCTGGATTGCCTGGTGCCGTTTATCCGCAGCGCGCTGGGGGCCGACTATCCCGTCCTGGTGGCGGTCCCGGAACCCAACCTTTCGGCACTGCGAGAGGCGCTGGGTGACGCCGCGGCCGCTATCACCCTGGTCGACATGGCGCGGGGCGGCCGCAACCCCGGCCATATCCTCGGCGGCGTGCTGGGCACCTTCGCCGCCAAGCACGCGCCCCGGCCGGTGCGGATGATCGGCGAGCCGATCTGGGCCGGCCGGTCTGCGGACGAATATGCGGCCTGCGTGCAACACGAGGCACTGATCAATAGGGCGTTCGCCGGCCAGGATGTGGCGATCGTGTGCCCGTACGATGTAACAGCGTTGCCGTCCAACGTGATTGCTGATGCTCACGGCACCCACCCGGTGCTCTGGGAAGTGGGTCTCCGCGAGCAGGACAGCCCCGCCTTCGCCCCGGAGGCGGTGTGGTCCCGGTATAACCAGCCGCTGCCGCGGAATCCCGCCGCGGTCAGCTACGCGATTAACCAGCTCGCGGATCTGAGTGAGGCGCGCGCGTTCGCCGCCAGGTACGCCCGCCGGTTCGGCCTGGGCGCGGACGGCATCGCCGATCTGCAGATGATCGTCACCGAATTGGCGGCCAACAGCGTGCAGTACACCCCCGGGCCGTGCACACTGGCGCTGTGGCGGCACGACGGCCATGTGGTGTGCGAGGTCCGCGATCCCGGATACCTCGACGATCCGCTGGCCGGACGCCGACCGATGGACCGCGACAGCGCGCGCGGGCGTGGGCTCTTCGTGGTCAACGCCGTCGCCGATCTGGTGCGTGCCCATATCACCCCGCACGGCACCACCGTGCAGGCTCAGCTTCGCCTGACCGACGAGACGTGCTGACCCGCCATCGCGGCCAGCAGTTCGGCCAGGTGCACGGCTTCCTTGTCGCCACCGCCGAATTCGTGGATCTGGGTGCGGCAACTGAAACCGTCGGCCAACACCACCGCCCGCGGGTCGGCGTCGCGGATCGTCGGCAACAGCACCCGTTCCGCGCAGGCCTTGCTGACCTCCAGGTGGCCCGGCTCGAAGCCGAAATTACCGGCCAGGCCGCAACATCCAGCGCCCAGCTGTTCGACCTCGACGCCCGCGTCGTGCAGCAGGTCGGCGTCGGCGTCCCAGCCCAGCACCGCGTGCTGGTGACAGTGCACCTGCGCCAACGCCGTCATCGGGCCGTCACCGCGCGGCGGCCGGTAGCCGGGGGTGTGCCGGGTCAGCAGTTCCGCCAGCGTCACGGTCTGGCCGCGTAACCGCAACACGTCTTGGTCGTCGGGGAACAACTCGGCAGCGTCGGAACGGAATACGGCCGTGCAACTGGGTTCGAGCCCCACCACCAGCCCGCCGGAGCGCAGGTGCGGGGCCAGCGCGGACACCGTGCGGGCCAGCACCGCCTTGCCGGTGCGCAACTGGCCGGTGGAGATCCAGGTGAGTCCGCAGCACAGCCGCGGCCGCGGCAACGTCACCCGCCACCCGGCGTCCTCCAGTACCGCGACCGCGGCCCGGCCCACCTGCGGATGGAAGCAGTCGGTGAAGGTGTCCGGCCACAGCAGCACGCTGCCGTGGCGGCCCCCGGGGCCGGGCTCCGGCCGGGCGGCGAACCATTGCCGCAGGGTTTGCGGCGCGAACCGCGGGATGTCCCGGTTTTCCAGGCCGGCGGCGGCCACCGCGGCGCGCCGCAACAGGGGCGCATGGGTGACGGCGTTGGCCAGGCGCCCCATCCGGGCCGCGGTCACCAGCCGAGCCGCGACCGGCAGCCACCCCATCGACAGGTCGGCGCGGGGGCGGCGCCACGGCCGACCCGCGTAGTAGTGCGCCAGGAATTCGGCCTTGTAGGTGGCCATGTCGACGTTCACCGGGCAGTCGGACTTACAGCCCTTGCACGCCAGGCACAGATCCAGCGCGTCTTTGACCGCCGTGGACCGCCATCCGTCGGTGATCGGTCCGTCGCCGTGCCCGTTGAGCATTTCGAACAACAGCCGCGCCCGGCCGCGGGTGGAGTGCCGTTCCTCCAATGTCACTTGGTAGGACGGGCACATCACCTGCCCGCCGCTGGTGTCGTGCTGGCGGCATTTGCCCACCCCGACGCATCGGTTGGCGGCCCGCACGAAGGAGCCGTCGTCGTCGGGGTAACCGAAGTGCAGGTCCTGCGGCGCCGCCGGGGCCCAGCTCGCGCCCAGGCGCAGGTTGGCGTCCAGCGGACGCGGGTCGACCACCTTGCCGGGGTTCATTCGGTTCTGCGGGTCGAAGATGTCTTTGAGTTCACCGAACGCGGCCATCAGCCGCGGCCCGTACATCCGGGGGAGCAGTTCCCCGCGGGTCTGCCCGTCACCGTGCTCGCCGGACAGCGACCCACCGAGCTCGGACACCAGATCGGCGGCGCGCTCCAGGAACCGGCGGTAGGCGGCCACCCCGTCGGCGGTGAACAGGTCGAACGGGATCCGGGTGTGGATACAGCCCTGCCCGAAATGCCCGTAGAGACTGGGCCCGGTGTCGCTGCTGTAGCCGAATTCCTCGTAGAGGGCTTGCAGCCGGCGCAGGTACTCCCCGAGCCGCTCCGGTGCGACCGCCGAATCCTCCCATCCCTCAAAGGTGTCCCGGTGTCCCGGGACGTGTGCGGTGGCGCCGAGCCCACCCTCCCGGACCTGCCACAGCTCGTCTTCGATCGCCGGGTCCTCCAGGAACGACACGTCGGGGGCGTGCTCGGTTTCATGCAGGCCGTCCAGCAGCCGCTGCCCCTGCGCGTCGGCCTCGTCCTGGTCGTGGGCGCCGAACTGCACCATCAAATACGCCGGGCCCTTGGGCAGCTTTTCCAGGGCCTGCGGGTTGAGGTGTTGAATCTTTTCGTCTTTGATCAGTTTGGCGTCCAAGCCTTCCAGGGCGGTCGGCTCGTACTTCAACACCGCCGGCACCGCGTCGCCGGCCTTATCCACGCTGGGGTAGCCCAGCACCACCAGGGTCCGCTTCTCCAGCACCTCCACCAGCTGCAGCTCGGCGCGCAGCACCGTCACCAAGGTGGATTCGCTGCCGACCAGCAGCCCGGCCACGTTGAAGCTGTTCTCCGGCAACAGCGAATCCAGGTTGTAGCCCGACACCCGCCGCGGGATCTGCGGAAAGCCGGACCGGATGTCGTCGGCGAACTCGTCGCGCAGCCGCCGCAACCGCCGATACACGGCGGCCCGCAGATCGCCGCGCGCCTCGATGCGGGCAAACTCCTCGTCGCTGGTTTCACCGCACCAAAACCGGGTGCCGTCATAGAGCAGCACCTCGAGCCGGGCGATGTTGTCGACCACCTTGCCGACGCGTTGCGCCGTTGAACCGCAGGCGTTGTTGCCGATCATGCCGCCCAGGGCGCAGTTGGCGTGGGTGGACGGCTCCGGACCGTAGCGCAGACCGGTGGGACCCAGTTGCCGGTTGAGTTCGTCGAGCACGATGCCGGGCTGCACCACGCAGCGCCGGGCGTCGGCGTCCACGGATTCCAACCGGTGGCAGTACTTGGAGAAGTCGAGCACCACCGCGGTGTTGGTGCATTGGCCGGCCAGGCTGGTGCCGCCGCCGCGCGCCAACACCGGTGCGCCGCACTGCCGGGCGACCGCGACCGCATCGACGGCCGCCTCCGGGGTGCGCGGCACCACCACACCGATCGGCACCTGGCGAAAGTTGGAGGCATCGGTGGCGTAGGCCGCGCGGCTGCCGTCGTCGAACCTGACCTCCCCGTCGACCCGGTCAACCAGCATGCTTTCCAATCGCGCCACGTCGACCTGCACCGCCCGCCGCTCCCTTCGTCGTCCCGGTGGGACTACCCCGCATCGGCCGCGGTTATGCGAACTGCACTCACCGGTTTGGTGAGCGGCCCCGCCGGGGTACCCGCCGGCGTGACCCTTGCACCGATTCGGAATGAACCGGCGTTGCCGGCCGCCTACGGACCGCTGTCGACGACGGTGCGCAATTGGCTGACCGGCCCCGCGCCCCATATCAGCGACTTCGACGGGCTGGCGAGCAACGCCGACCCCTACGGTCTGGATCTGCAGCTGGCGCTGTATCTGTGCTATGAGCTGCACTATCGCGGGTTCGCCGGGGTCGACCCGACCTGGGAGTGGAATCCGAGCCTGCTGCAGCTGCGCGGTCAACTCGAGCAGGTATTCCTCACCGGGGTGCGTCGTGACGTCGGACGGATCCCGCCGCGCGCCACCGCCGCCGACGAAATGGATGCGCTGAGCATCGAACCCGTCGACGGCACCGGGCTGTCCTGGTATCTGCGGGACAGCGGAACCTGGCAGCAGATGCGCGAATACTTCGTGCACCGGTCGCTGTATCACCTCAAGGAGGGCGATCCGCACGCGTGGACCATCCCCCGGCTGACCGGCCAGGCCAAGGCGTCGTTCGTGGCGGTCGAATTCGACGAATACGGCGCCGGGCGCGGCCCGCGACTTCATCAGCAGCTGTTCGCCGACCTGATGGCCGCGGCCGGGCTGGATCCGAACTACCTGGCCTATCTCGACGCGGCGCCGGCCGAGTCGCTGGCGGTGGTGAACCTGATGTCGTTGTTCGGGTTGCACCGCCGCTGGCGCGGCGCCGCGATCGGGCATTTCGCGGCCACGGAGATCACCTCCCCGCCCGGTTCGCGCCGGCTGGTCGCCGCCCTGACCCGGATGCGGGCGCCGGAACCGTGCGTCGCGTTCTACCGCGAGCACGTGGAAGCCGACGCGGTGCATGAACAGGTGGTGCGTACCGACGTGGTCGGCGACCTGATCGCCCGGGAGCCGCAGCTGGAAACCGATGTGGTGTTCGGGATCCGGGCCGCCGCGGCGGTCGAGGACCGCCTCGCCGAGAAGATGCTGACCTCGTGGCGGGAGGGGAACACCGCGTTACGGAGTCCCCTGAACTGACCGGCACCGCCGATGGCTGGTGTCGCACAGCGGGTAGTTCTTGCTGCGCCCGCAGGCGCAGATGGCCACCATGAAGCGGTCGGATTCGACGACGCCGTCGGGGGTCTCGATGTGCACCGGACCGGACACCAACACCGGGCCGTTACGCACCACCCGCACCTGCGTCATGTCCGTCATGGCTTGTCCGCCCGGATGACGACCAGCTGCTCTTCCCGGCAGCCGCGCTGGATGCGGCCGGTGCGCTCCAGCCACACCGCCCGCGCCGACAGTACCGGGCCGAACGGAATCACCTGCGATGCCGCAATTTCCGCCTCCAGGCCGGTCGACCGCAGTAACGCCAACGACCGGGGGACGTTGGCGAACACCGACTGCACCAGCAAAAGGGATCCCTGATCACGCAGCAGCCGGGTCGCCGAGACGCACAGCGGGTCGAGCACGGCGCGGCCGTCGACGCCGCCGTTCCACGACCACTCCGGGCCGCCGGCGGCCGGGACCGGTCCGGCGTCGGCGGGGGTGGGTACATACGGCGGGTTGGACACGATGACCTCATACGGCGGGTCGCCCAGCGCGCGGGTCCACGGCCCTTCCCGGACCTCGACGTCGACGCCGGCGTTGCGGGCATTGCTGCGCGAACACCGCACCGCCCGCGGGCAGATGTCGACGGCGGTGACGCTGGCCGCCCCCAGTTCGGCCGCCGCGATCGCGACGATCCCGCTGCCGGTACACAGGTCCAGCACGCGGCGCTGCCGAGCCAGGTCGGCATGCTCCATCGCGGCGATCAACAGCCGTGAATCTTGCTGCGGCGCATAAACACCGTCGACGGCCAGGATGTCGCACCAGCGGGGACCAGTGGTCAGCGTAGTCACCCGGCCGGATTACCCGGTGGCGATGCGAAGCAAACAGCGGCGGACGGTTTACCCGTCCCCCCAACGGGTAGAGAGCCCCTATGGGCAAACCGCAAGTGGTGGTGGTCACCGGTGCGAGCGCGGGAATCGGTCGGGCGGTGGTGCGGCTGCTGGCCCAACGCGGTGCCCGCATCGGCTTGCTGGCCCGTGGCGCCGCCGGCCTGAACGCCGCGGCCGGCGAGGTCCGTGCGGCCGGCGGCGAAGCGCTGCCGATCCCGACCGACGTGGCCGACTACGACCAGGTGGATGCGGCCGCAACTGAGGTGGAGGAACGGTTCGGCCCCATCGATGCCTGGATCAACGTCGCGTTTACGTCGTTGTTTGCGCCGTTCGCGGTGATCGGCCCCGACGAATACCGGCGCGTCACCGATGTGACGTATCTGGGGTTCGTGTACGGCACCATGGCCGCGCTGCAGCGGATGCGCCCGCGCGATGCCGGGGTGATCGTGCAAGTCGGCTCGGCGTTGGGGGTGCGGGCGATCCCGCTGCAATCGGCCTATTGCGGCGCCAAGCACGCGGTCAACGGGTTCACCGAATCGCTGCGGACCGAACTGCTGCACGACAAAAGCAAGGTCCGGATCACGGTGGTGCAGATGCCGGCGGTGAACACCCCGCAGTTCTCCTGGGTGCGTTCCCGGCTGGACCGCCATCCCCAGCCGGTGCCGCCGATCTATCAGCCCGAGGTCGCCGCCCGCGGTGTTCTGCATGCCCTCGACCATCCGCGGCGCAAACAGTACTGGGTCGGTGCCAGCACGGTCGGCACCATTGCGGGTCAGCGGCTGGCGCCGGCGCTGCTGGACCGCTACCTGGCCCGGACCGGGTACGACTCGCAGCAGACCGACCAACCGGTGAGCCCGGATCGGCCCGCCAACCTGTGGGAGCCGGTGGACGGCCGCGCCGACTACGGCGCGCACGGCGTCTTCGATGACCGGTCTCATTCGCGCTCCGCCCAGCTGTGGGCCAGCCGGCATCGGCGCTCGCTGCTGGGCGCTGGCCTGCTGACGACCGTGGCGGTGGCGGCGTCATACCGGGGAGCCCGTCACGCCACGTCCTGAGTGGTGAAGCGCGAGAGGTAGATCCCCTCCATGGCCGACAGCGGCAGCACGCGGGCAATCACCGCGGCGTTGGGCGCGAATGTCGGTATTGCCGTCGCGAAGTTCGTCGGCTACCTGTTAACCGGAAGCTCGGCCATGCTCGGCGAAGCGGTGCACTCGGTCGCCGACGCCGCCAACGAGCTGTTGCTCATGGTCGGCAAACGCCAAGCGCGCCGGCGTCCAGATGCGTTGCATCAGTTCGGTTACGGCAGAAGTCGATATTTCTATTCGTTTGTGGTGGCGTTGCTGCTGTTCACGCTCGGCTCGGCGTTCACCCTGTACGAGGGTTGCCGCAAGATCACCCATCCCGAGCCGTTGTCCACCCCACTGGCTGCCGTGGTGATCCTGGTGGTATCCGCGCTGTTCGAGGGCTACAGTCTGCGCACCGCGCGCACCCAGTCGCGTCCGTTGAAGGGTTCGAGTAGCTGGTGGGGCTTTGTCCGCACCACCCGTACCCCGGAACTGCCCGTCGTGCTGCTGGAGGACAGCGCGGCGCTGATCGGTCTGAGCCTCGCGTTCGGCGGGGTGGCGGTGACCGCGATCACCGGAAACGCGGTGTGGGACGGGGTCGGCACCGTGGGTATCGGTGTGCTGATCGGGGGTGTCGCAACGCTGTTGGTGATCGAGACGCACAGCCTGCTGATCGGCGAAGGCGCTACCCGTGCGCAGTACACGACGATCCGGTCCGCGCTGGAAACGGTCGATCAGGTCGACCGGGTGGTCGATATGCGAACCCAGTACCTGGGCCCGGAGGAACTGCTGGTGGCCGCCAAAGTCGTCTTCGACCCGCGGATGAGAATGGCGACCGTGACCGAGGCGATCGACGCCGCCGAAGTTGAGGTTCGCGCCGCCGTCCCGGCGGTGCGGGTGATTTACCTTCAGCCCGCTGCCGGACGCCGCTGACCGCGTTCTGACCGGCGTATCCGCTAGGTGCGGGCCTTGTGGCGCGGGATGAACTCCTGGATCTTGACCTTAATGCCTTCCTTGATGAGACCGAACGCGTCCTCATCACCCTTGAGCACCGCGGTGGCGGCGCTCTTCATCTGCTCGAAGGTGGCATGCGGCGGCACCGGCGGAATGTTGGGGTCACAATGCACGTCGAGCAGCGTGGGCCGGTCGGCGCTCAGCGCCCGGTCCCACGCCGGGGTGATCTGGGCCGGATCGGTCAGCGTCGCCGACGCCAAGCCCAGGCTGTCGGCGAACTTGGCGTAGTCCACGCTCGGAATAGTCTGCGACTCGGGGAATTTCGGGGCACCCGCCATCGCACGCATCTCCCAGGTCACCTGGTTGAGGTCGTTGTTGTGCAGCACCGCGACGATCAGCCTCGGATCGGCCCATTCCTGCCAGTAGTTCGCGATCGTGATCAGCTCGGCCATCCCGTTCATCTGCATCGCGCCGTCACCGCTGAACACGATCACCGGGCGGTCCGGGTGGGCGAACTTACCGCCGATGCCGTACGGCACGCCGGGGCCCATCGTGGCGAGGTTGCCCGACAACGAGCCACGCATATTGCCGCGAAACTTCAGATTGCGCGCGTACCAGTTCGCCGAGGACCCCGAATCGGCGGTGACGATCACGTCGTCGGGCAGCTTTGGGGACAGTTCGTGGAACAACCGCATGGGGTTGATCGGGTCGGCGGCCACCTCGGCTTCCATCGCCATCGTTTCCCACCAGCGCCGCACATTCTGCTCGACGGTGTCCCGCCAGGAGCGGTCAGACTTGCGTTGAATCAACGGGATCAGCGCGCGCGCCGTGGCCGCCGCGTCACCGACCAGGTTGACCTCGTTGGGGTAGCGCATCCCGATCAGCGCGGGGTCGATATCGATCTGCACGCCGCGGGCCTGGTCGTAGCCGGGCAGGAACTGGGTGTAGGGAAAGCTCGAGCCGATGGTGAGCAGCGTGTCGCAGTCGCGCATCATCTCGTAACTGGGACGGGTGCCCAGCAGCCCGATTCCGCCGGTCACCCACGGCAATTCGTCGGACAGCACGTCCTTGCCCAGCAGCGCCTTGGCCACCCCCGCACCCAGCAGCTCGGCCAGCTCGGTGACTTCCGCGACCGCCCCCTTGGCGCCGCAGCCGATCAGCATGGCAACCCGCTGGCCCGCGTTGAGCACCTCGGCGGCCCGCTGCAGCCCGTCGGGGGCCGGCCCGATGTCGGGCCACTCGAACCCGAGGCTGGACGGCACCATCTTGAACTCGTGCGTCGGCGGCGAATATTCGAGCTCCTGCACATCGGCGGGGATGATGACCGCCGTGACCGTGCGTTTGGTCAGCGCGGTGCGGATGGCGCGGTCCAGCACATTGGGGAGTTGCTCGGGGACCGTCACCATTTGCACGTACTCGCTGGCCACATCCTTGTACAGGCTCATCAGATCGACTTCTTGCTGATACGAGCCACCCATCGCGCTGCGGTTGGTCTGCCCGATGATGGCGAGCACCGGCACCCGGTCGAGCTTGGCGTCGTACAAACCGTTGAGCAGGTGGATCGCGCCCGGGCCCGACGTCGCGGCGCACACCCCGAGCCGACCGCTGAACTTCGCGTAACCGACCGCTTCGAACGCGCACATCTCCTCGTGCCGGGCCTGCACAAACTTCGGCTTGTTGTCGGCGCGTCCCCAGGCGGCCAGCAGACCGTTGATCCCGTCGCCCGCGTAGGCGAAAACCTTGTCGATCTCCCAATCGCGCAGCCGTTCCAATACGAAGTCGGAAACCAAAGCGCTGGCCATTACACACCTCTTTCCACAGCGGGCGGACGTTCAAGGGGGTATTACCCACAACGCGGTGGACTTAGACCAATTGCGTCCAACTCGGCGATACCGTCGCGCCCCTCAAACAGCCCGTCGGGCCACCCGACGGCCGGCGGTGCGCGCGGTATGCAGGTCGGCGACGAACCGCCGGAAAGCTTCCTCGCGCCGCTCGCTGCGGTCACGGACCACCGCCGACGGGTGCACGGTGGCCACCACCACCGGCCGGTGCCGCACCCGCAGCGCAACCTCCGCCGGCAGGTCGAGCACCTCGCCGCGACCGGTGGAGACCCGAAACGCCGTCCCCAGCAAGGCTTGGGCTGCCGTCGCGCCCAAGCACACGATCACCTGCGGCCGCACCGCCTCGATCTCGGCGATGAGCCAGGGCCGGCACGCGACGACCTCGGTGCGGCTGGGCTTCTGGTGGATCCGCCGCTTGGTCTCCTTGCGGGTGAACTTGAAGTGTTTGACGGCGTTGGTCTGATACGTGCGGTCCGGGTCGATACCGGCAGCGTCCAGGGCGCGGGCCAACAGCCGCCCGGCCGGACCCACAAAGGGGTGGCCCTGCCGGTCCTCCTGGTCGCCCGGCTCCTCGCCGACCAGCATCAGCGGCGCGTCGCGGGGCCCTTCCCCGAAGACGGTCTGGGAAGCGTTCTCATACAACGTGCAGCCCCGGCAGCCGCTGGCGGCGTGCCGCAGCGCCCCGAGCGTCCGCGTCTCCGGCAGGTAGCGGCCCGCCCCCGGCACTGTGCTGGTCGCCATCCTCAGACCTCGGCTTACGCGGCGAACTCGGGTGCGACTTCGGACTCCCAGAAGTCGAAGAACCGGTCCTGGTCGGGCCCGATCTGTTGGACGTACACCTCGTCGAAACCGGCGTCGGTGAAGTCGCGGATCCGGTCCAGGTAGCGCTTGGCGTCCGGACCGCACGGCACCGCCTGCTCCACCGCCGACGCCGGGACCAGGCTGGATGCCTGATCGAAATGCGTTGGGGTGGGCAGAATTTGGCCAAGCTCGCCGGGCAGTTGTTCGGTGCACCACAGGTCGTGCGCGGTGCGCACGCCGTCGTCCTTGCTGTCGGCGTAGCACACCTTGAAGCCGGCTTGGGTGGGTTTGTTGGCCCCGCCGCCGTCGCGAAACTGACCGACCAGCTCGGCCGAGGGCATGGTGCACACAAACCCGTCGCCGATCCGCCCGGCCAACTGGGCGGCGGCCGGTCCGTACCCGGAGATGTAGATCGGCGCCGGCTCGGGCGGCAAGGTGTACAGGCGGGCGTTTTCCACCGTGAAGTAGCGCCCGCGGTGGTTGACCTGCTCGCCGGTGAACAGTTCTTTGATCACCGACACCGCTTCCTCGAGCATGCTGCGTCGCACCGCCGAGGTCGGCCAGTGTTGACCGGTGATGTGCTCATTCAGCGCCTCCCCGGTGCCCACGCCCAGCGCGAAGCGGCCGCCGAGCTGGGCGGCGGCCGTCGCGGCCGCTTGGGCGATGATCGCGGGGTGGATCCGCATGATCGGGCAGGTGACGGCGGTGGTGACCGGCAACGAGCAGGCCTGGGACAGCGCCCCGATCACCGACCAGACGAACGGGCTGTGGCCCTGCCGGTCGGTCCAGGGGTGGAAGTGATCGGAAATCCACAGCCGTTGGAACCCGGCGGCCTCGGCCCGAACCGCTTGACGGACCAACTCGTTGGGATGGAATTCCTCGCAGGACAAAAAGTAGCCGAAAGTCGTCATGACCTCGGGCATACCCGGCGTGCGCGCGATTAATCGCCGCGGCCCGCGGGTAGCCCAGGGACGTCCGACAAACACCGCAACCGATGGGAGACGCGATGACCGCAGAAACCGGTCACGTCACCGGAACCAAGGACCGCGACTACGACCTGATCTGGTTCGTCGAGACCTGCCTGGACAACGCACTTCGGATGGACACCTACATCGCCGATGCGGACCGCACCGGCGACACCGCGTTGGCCGACCTGTTCCGGCGCGCCCAAAACGCCAGCCGCAAGGGCGCCGAAGAGGGCAAGTCGCTGCTGACCGAACGGCTGCGCGGCTGACCAGCATGCCGAACCGAAGACGGGAGCCCTGGCTGCGCGGCTGTGCCGCGTTTGCCGCGGCGGCCGCCGTGGGGGCCACCGGCTGTTCGTCGCCCGGCGCCACGCTGGAGCGCTCCCCCGAGGTGGTGGTGACCGCGCTCGACGCGCCGCTGCACGACCCGGTCTGGTCGTATCGCCGACATACCCTGGTGGGCCTCACCGATGATCACCGGGTGGCCGAGGTCGCCAACCCGGCCCGACCGGACGCGGTCCGCACCCGGGTGTCGGCGCCGATGCACGCCGGGCGCAACCTGCAGATCAGCCAGAAGGACGACGCGACGGTGTTCGTGCCGCAGCCCCAGCACGGCACCGTCGCCGTCGTCGACCTGGCCAGCCTGGCTGTCCTGGAGGAATTCGATGCCGGGCCGGCGCCGGCCTACCTCTCCGAGGACGCCGGGCAGCGGGTGCTGCTGGCGTTGGCCGCCGACGGATCGTCGGTGACGCCGGTGGATCAGTACGGCTGGAAGAAACTGCCGACCGCGACGATCGACGGCGCCCCCGCAGAGTTCGTCGACGGCGCCAACCGCGGCCGCGCCATCGACTACCACCTGTACGGGCCGGCGGGGATCCACTACTTCAAGGGGCCGTCGTCGCCGCCCGAGGAGCGCGGCAGCCTGGCGATGGACGTCGTCGCCGCCGCCGGTGACGGCACCAAGGTGACCCGCAGCTACGTCGCCGCCCGCGACCAGGGGGTGCTGTACGCCGTGGATTCGGGCCGGGGCGGGGAGGGCCTGGAGGTGGTGGGCACCGCCCGGTTGCCGTCGACGCCGATCCGGTATCTGGGCACCGATGACACCCGGGTGTACGCGGCCACCGACCACGATGTGGTGGTGTTCGAGGCGGCCAGCGTCACCGGCTACCGGCAGCACACCATCCCGATCATCTCGGTGATCGACTACCGCAGCGGGCTGCCGTCCGGGGCGAAGTCGGCGCCACTGTCCGGAATCGCAATTGGCCCGCACCGGGTGTACCTGACCCTGGCCGGGCAGCCGCATCTGGTCAGCGTGACCAAGCCACGGTTATGAGCGCCGCTCCCGAGCAGAACGAGGCCACGATCAGCATCGACGAGGACGTGGCGGTGCTCACCGAGCAGATCGCTGCGCTCCAACGCCTGGCGGATCAGGTCTCGGTGAGCGACGAGGAGATCTACGACATCAGCATCCGGTGGGGGACGGCGTTGGCCGGGCGGCTGCCGCGGCTGGTCTACTACAGCTCGCTCGGGGCGCTCGGCGATGCCGATCGGCGGCGGTTTCAGCAACTGTGCGACGAACTTTCGGCCCTGACGCCGCTGGTCACCAGGCTGGGGCTGGCTCGCCCCGCCCTGCCGGAGACGCCGAGCGCCTCCGCGGACTGAGCGAAGGGAGAAACACCGATGACACCACACGACGAGTCGTCTCCGTACCAGCCCGACCCCGGCGATGCGGTCAACCCGGATGTCGCCGCGGGCGTCGGCGCCGAGGACGTCGACGAGGAACGGATCGGGCTCGACCCGCTCGAAGACGGGATGGATCCCCCGGAACGCTGGACGGGCAGCGACCGGTTCGGGGTGAGCGCCGATGAGCAACACAACGGCGAAAGCCTGGAGCAGCGGTTGCAGCAGGAGGAGACCGACGTCTGGGTTGACGAACCCCAGCAGCCCGAGCCGGACCTGAGCCGTCAACACGCCGACGAGGCCGGCGGCTCGGTAGCGGAAGCGTGGCGTACACCGGATGCAGATGCCTGATGTCGGCGAAGTCGCCGACGCCACCGCGGTCGCCAGGTTGGGATAGCGGTGGCGTTAAAAACCGATATCCGCGGGATGGTCTGGCAGTACCCAGACCTCTACGTGGCCGGTCGAGAACAGATCCGCGAGTACGCACGTGCCGTCAAATCCGGCGACCCCGCCAGTTTCGACGAGCAGGCCGCCGCCGCCCTGGGGTACCACGCGGTGGTGGCGCCGTTGACCTTCGCTTGCAAGTTCGCCTTTTTGATCCAGCAGGACTTCTTGCGTCACGTCGACATCGGCATGGAAACCTTGCAAATCCTGCATGTCGACCAGAAATTCCTCTACCACCGACCGATCCTCGCCGGTGACGCCCTACGCGGAACGCTCTACATCCACTCCGTCGATGAACGATTCGGCGCCGACATCGTCGTCACCCGCAGCGAATGCACCGACAGCTCGGGAGCTCCGGTCCTCGAGGCATTCACGACAATGATCGGCCAGCAGGTCGACATGTCGGCTCACCTCCGATGGGACCCGGTCTCCGCCCAACACCTGCGAGCACCCGATTGACAGGCTACCGGCCTTTAGCTGGTCACTGCCCGAATTGCAACTGGCGATCGATCAACGATTGGTCCCCCGATTCCCGCGCGCAATGCGCACAGCAATAGACGGCGTCCGCGGTTTCCACGCCGTGGCCCAGAATCCGGCATCCACAGTGTGCGCACCGCGGCGCGACCTCGCTGGCCGCGCACTCGATGCTGTCGAACGTGGCGGTACGACCCTGCCACGTCACGGTGAACGCCTTGTCGTAGTCGTTTCCGCATACTGCACAGATGGTCATAGCCTCGAATTTCCCGGCACCGTCGGCCGGTAAACATCCGCTGTGCGCAGCGGTCGACAGTGAGCCGGTCACCCGGTTGTTTGGACTTGCGACGCCCCGATCTCCTGCACCAGGCCCGAACAAAACGCTGGCAGGTCATCGGGTTTGCGGCTGGACAGCAGTGTCGACGGGCCGGCGTCGCAGCGGACGAACTCCGCGTCGACCCAGTCCCCGCCGGCATTGCGGATGTCGGTCTGCAGACTGGGCCACGACGTGATCCGGCGGCCGGCAAGGACGTCCGCCTCCACCAGCGTCCACGGCCCATGGCAGATCACCGCCACGGGTTTACCCGCATTGAAGAACTCCTTGACGAAGGCCACCGCGCGCGGAGCGGTGCGCAACGCGTCGGGGTTGGCCACCCCGCCGGGCAACACCAGCGCGTCGAAATCGTCGGCGGACACGTCGTCGACGATCCGGTCGACGTCGAACTGGTCTCCGCGATCGAGGTGGTTAAACGCCTGGATGGTCCCGGTATCCGTCGACACCAGCGTCGCTTCCCCGCCGGCGGCGGTGACCGCCTGCCACGGATCGGTGAGCTCCACCTGTTCGGCGCCCTCGGGTGCCACCAGAAACGCGACCTTACGGCCCTGTAGCGGTGTGGACATTGCGTCCCCTTTCTGCGTGCGTCTCGCAGGGGGATACCCGACTATCGGAACAATCTAACCGCTGACGGCGGCGTCGCCGGGCTGACCGGTGCCCGGCTGACCGTAATTGCTATCACCGGCGGTATCAGGTTGCCGCAGTGCGGGTTTGGCGCTCATCCACAGTTGCCGATTCATCCACAAATTGGCCAAACCGAGCTGACATTCGCACATCTGTTCGGTAGGATCAGTGGTATGGCTCACACGGATCAGGTGCTCCTTCCCGCACCAGCGGCACGCGCCCAGATCCGTGCGGACCTCGACCTCATCGACGCCGCCCAGGCCCGGCTACGCGCCGCCGACACCGATCTGGTGGGCAACGCCTTTCGTGTCCAGGTCGCCGAACGCCTCGAAACCCAGGCGCGGGTCAACCGCGGCCTGTCCTACCGCATGTTCGGGGAAATCGCCGACCCACCCGAGGGATTCGAGGACCCCGCGCTGCCCGCCGACAAAAAAATCCGCGACCTGCTGTGGGAGCGGCTGCGCCTCACCAAGGGCGAAATCAACCGCCGTTTCCGCATCGCCGCCCGCGTCCGGCCCCGCCGCAATCTCACCGGGCCCCCGCTGCCCCCGCCGCTGCCCGCCGTCGCCGAAGCCGTTGAACAGGGCCGCCTCGGCGACGACCACCTCGCCGAAATCACCAAAGCCCTCGACCGCCTACCCGCCAACACCAGCCCCACCGACTACACGAACGCCGAGCGCACCCTGGTCGACTACGCCGGCGAACAGGACGCCAATTTCGTCACCGAAATCGGCCACTACATCAACGACTGTCTGAACCCCGACGGAAACTTCACCGACGACGACCGCGCCCGCCGCCGCAGCCTGACCCTGGGCCGGCAAGGCCCCGACGGCATGAGCCGCCTCACCGGCTGCGTGGACCCCGAAACCCGGGCCTACCTCGAAGCCATCTTCGCCGCCGTCCGCCCCGGCCACCACACCCCCGACCCCGAGGACACCGGCGCCCGCGACGTCCGCACCCGCCAGCAGCGCGACCATGACGCCCTCAAACTCGCGCTGCGCCATGCCATCGAATCCGGCAGGCTCGGCACCCACCGCGGCGTGCCGGTCACCGTCATCGCCATGGCCAAACTCGCCGACCTCGAACAAGCCCTCCGCGCCATGACCGATCCCAGCATCCCGATGCCGCCGCCCGCCCGCACCGGCGGCGGCTCCCGGCTGCCCATGCGCGACCTGATCCGGATGGCCGCCAACTCCGTGCACTACCTGGCTGTCTTCGACAACCACTCCGAACGGCCGTTATATCTCGGGCGCAGCCGACGCATCGCCACCCTCGACCACCGCATCATCTGCTACGCCCGCGACCGCGGCTGCACGCGACCCAACTGCACCCAACGCGGGTATCACTGTGAGGTTCACCATTCCGACCCGTGGGCCCGCGGCGGCCGCACCGACGCCGACAAACTCTACTTCGCCTGCGGCGACGACCACGCCGGCGAAACCAACGGCCACTACACCACCATCGTCACCACCGACTACCGCCTGGCCTGGACCGACGGCACCACACCACCCCAAATCAATCACATCCATCACCCCGAGGAACTGCTCGACAACGACAGCGACAAAAAAGACGACGCCGAGGATGACCCCTAGCCGGGCTACAACCTGCGGAACTCGTTTTCGTGCAAGACGACTCCGGTGCGTGGTTGGGCGCAGTCGCGGTTGCGGCAGGTCAGCGCGATCATGTAGGCGTCGGTGTCTTCGTCGAGGAACAGGAACCCGAGATATAGCGCGGCGCCGACATCGAATTCCGCGCCGCCGCAGCTGTCGCAGTGCCCGCCCTTCGCGGCGATCTGGTCGAGAACGCGGTGGCGCTCAGGCGAATCCAGTTCGATGAGTTCGGGGCGAACCATCACCTCGTCGTGCACGCGAGGCATCTCAGATCTCCACGTCCTTGTCGTAGTGAATGTTGTCCTCCCGCCAGCCGCCCAACCCGTGTCCGATGCCGGCGTAATCGTTGACCAACTCGATCTGGTTGATCCATTTCGCCATCTTGAAACCCACCTGGGTCTCCACCCGCAGCCGCAGCGGCGCGCCGTGTTTGATCGGCAGCGGCTGACCGTTCATCTGGTAGGCCAAAATGGTCTGCGGCTTGTAGGCGAGTTCGAGGTCCATCACCTCATAGAACTGGCCGGTCCCGTCCGCGCTGGGCTCGTCGCGGCCGGTGTCCTGCATGGTCAGAAAGCAGATGTAGCGTGCCTGCGGCAGCGGCCGCACCTCCGCCAACAGCCGACTCAGATGAATTCCGCTCCACTCACCGATGCTGCTCCAGCCCTGCACGCAGTTGTGCAGGACACGCTGAGTCTCCGGTTCGCCCAGCGCCCGCAGCGCCGAAAGATCCAGGGTCACCGGGTTTTCCACCAGGCCGCCAACCCGCAGCCGCCAGTCGACGAAGTTGTGCACCGCCATCACCTTGTACTCAGTGGTACACGGTGGTTTGCCGTTGACCCGGTGCTCCGCGGACAGCTTCTCGACCGGGTAGTTCTGCCGGGAGTCCAACGGCCGCAACAGTAATCGCCGCGCCCCGGTGACGACCGCGCCGAGGACGCGGTGCACCTGCACGGGTCGGCGCAGGCTCCACTGAGTGGCGGCCACGTGGATGGCGATCACCGCCCCGATGATCACGAACGACAGCGCCGTCGACCAGTAGATGTTGCGGACCGACCCGAAGATCATCAACGCGGTCAGCTGCCCCCAGCTCCAGAAGAAGATCATCGACAGGTGGATCACGATGAACACCAAGAACGCCACCAAGCCGACGAAATGCAGGCTGCGCGCCCACTGCCGGCCACCCCACAGCCGCACATACCAGGGGAATCGGGCCTCGATCGCCGGTGACTGCGCGGCCCCGGTCAAGATCATGAACGGCGCCAGCAGGAAGATCACCCCCGCGTAGGCCAGTTTCTGCACGGCGTCCAGGGGTTCCCCGGGCAGCAGCGGCGGCAGGTTGAACGTCATATAGGTGACGATGTCGTTCCACGCCTCAGCGAAGATGGACCACGAATACGGCCAGTACCGGTGCCACTGCCCGGTCGCGAATAACAAGATGTAGTAGGACAATCCGACCAGGATCCAGCCGATCACCGAGAAGAAATGCCAGTGCCGCCCCATGCCCAGTTTCTTGTGGCCGGGCAACGCGACCAGCGAGCTGTAGTGCTCCTCTTCATCGAGGGTGTCGTAGATCTTGTCGGTCGGCATCACCTTGGGGGTGAACCGGGCCCACTCGGTGCCCGGCTTGCTGTCCTCGTGCCAGTACAGCTTGGGATGCGTACCGAGGATCTCGATTCCGCTGCGGATGATCAACGTGACGAACAGCAGATTGAGCCAGTGATCCACCCGCAGCCACACCGGATAGTCCAGCGTTGTCATACCCGTGTTCTCCGATCAGTCCCGCCAGTGCTGCCGTTGCGGATAGGCCACATTGATGCCGGACAGCACGGTGGCGTGCACACCGATGAAGGCCGCCGCGAACGCCATCGCGAACGTCCCGGCGGCCACGTCCCAACGGCCGGTCAGCGCCTCGAGGCCCGGCAGTGTCACGAACCGACTGATCAGGTAGATGCCGAGAAAGATCAGGCAGACCAGGCTGCCCAGATACCAGCCCCCGGTCCTCCCCCACGCCGTCGCCGCGGCGGCCGCCAGGCAGCCGGCGGCCAATACCGCCGCGTAGACGGCGAAGTACATCGGTAGCGCCGGTTGGGCGGCCAGCAGGTAGCCGTGCAACGCGACGACGGCCACCAACAGCGTGGCCCCCACTGCGGTCACGGTCCGCGGCAGATTGAAGGCAACCCACCCGTTGAGTGTCAGCACGGGCGACGACCAAAGGCGCCGCCACGATCGGATGACCAATGTGCCCACCAGAGCTAGATACCCCGGCCCAGCTGGCAACAAACGCACCCCGGCCGCGGCCAGGTATACGTGGTGCGCTGGGCGGGTAGTCCGCGACCATGACGATCACCGCCGCCGCACCGGTTCCCGTCGACGCCGTCGAGGCGGCGGCCTACACGATTCCCACCGATGCCCCCGAATCTGACGGCACCCTGGCCTGGGATTCGACCACGCTGGTGCTGGCCACCGTTCGCGCCGGCGAGGCCACCGGGGTCGGCTACACCTATGCGGGTACCGCGGTGGCCGCGGTCATCCGCGACAAGTTGGCCGGCGTCGTCACCGGTCAGGACGCGCTGCAGCCCGCGGCCCGGTGGGCGCAGATGCTGCACGCGGTGCGCAACCTGGGTCGGCCGGGGCTGGCCGCCCAGGCGATCGCCGCGGTCGATATCGCGTTGTGGGACTTGCGGTCCCGGCTGCTCGGTGAGCCGTTGGTGGTGGCGCTGGGCGCGGTCCATGAGAGCACCCCGATCTACGGCAGCGGCGGATTCACCTCGTATGACAACGACGCGCTCCGGTCACAGCTGGGCGGCTGGGTGTCCGCCGGGATCCCCCGCGTCAAAATCAAAGTCGGCCGCCATCCCGACGTCGACACCGCCCGGCTGGGGGCCGCGCGGGCGGCCATCGGCTCGGGCACCGAGCTGTACGTCGACGCCAACGGTGCCTACAACCGCAAGCAGGCACGGCTGTGGGCGCAGCGCTTCACCGACCACGACGTCCGGTGGTTCGAGGAGCCGGTGAGCTCGGATGACCTGGAGGGTCTGCGCCAGCTGTGCGAGCACGGTCCCGCGGGGATGGATATCGCGGCCGGCGAGTACGGCTACGACCTGCCGTACTTTCAGCGGATGTTAGACGCGGGGGCGGTGGACTGCCTGCAGGTCGACGTCACCCGCTGCCTCGGCATCAGCGGTGTGCTGCGGGTGGCCGCGCTGTGCGACGCGCGCAGCATGGATGTGTCGTTGCACTGCGCCCCGCAGATCAGCGCGCACGTCGGCGCCGCGGTGTGGCACCTGCGGCACCTGGAGTACTTCCATGACCACGTTCGGATCGAGGGCATGGCGTTCGACGGCGTTCTTGATCCGCAGCCCGGCGGGGTGCTGCGCCCGGACCGCAGCGCGCCGGGCCACGGGTTGACCGTCAAGCGCGCCGATCTCGACCGGTTCCGGGTGAGCTAACGGGCAATTTACTCACTTCCGCTTGTTAAAACGCAGCAGCCCGGATGCTGTGCTTTACTTATCAGTGGTTAACGGCAGGCTCGGGCGTTCAGCAGCAAGCGCCGGTCTGGTAGGCCGCTTCCGGCATGACCCCGACAACGTCGATGTCAGGGTGTACCCGCTTGGCATCGTCAGACGATGGTGTTAACCGCTAGCTAACTGAATCCACGAAAGTCTCTGGGCGCGAGAAGGCGGGTACGCGGGTGGTCGGGGATGTCGATGCTCGATTCGCCGGGCAAACCGGTGACGACGCCGCGGGCCACAGCGGCCTGGATCTGGTCGTCGGCCAGGGTGAGCCGCAACGGGTCGGCCGGTTCCGCTTCTTTCTCGACGGTCAGCGCTGGGAGTGGTCGGACGCGGTAGCCCGCATGCACGGCTACCAGCCAGGAGCGGTGCAACCCACCACCGAGTTGTTGCTGCAGCACAAACACCCCGAGGACCGGCCCCAGGTGGCGGCCGTGTTGGACCGGGTACGGCAGGGCGAACCGTTCAGCAGCCGACACCGCATCATCGACACCAACGGCCGCACCCACTGGGTGATCGTGGTGGGTGACCGCATGCTCGATGACGCCGGCACGGTGATCGGCACCGCCGGCTTTTACACCGATGTCACCGACGTCTTACAGTCCGACGTCAGCACTGCCGTCTCCGACGCCGCCGAATCCCGGGCGGTCATCGAACAGGCCAAGGGTGTGCTGATGGTCGCCTACAGCATCTCCGCCGACCGGGCCTTCGACATCCTGGTGTGGCGCTCCCAGGAGACCAACGTCAAGGTTCGCGACCTGGCCGCCCGTTTCCTGTCCGCCCTGTCCGGCAAATTGCCGGCCAATGTGCTCTCCGACATCGACCACACCCTGCTCACCCTGGAATAAGGATTACCTGCCCCCTGCTTCGGGTACGCGCTGCATAGCGATGCAGGCATGGCCCGGCGGCCGGTCCGCAGCCCCAGCCGCCGCGTGAATCAAGGAGCAGCCCATGGGTTTTCCGAAGCAACAGCAAACCCCGCCCGGTGTTCAGGGACACATGCAGCCCGTTCCGGACTGCGGGGAAACCAGCTACCGCGGCACCGGAAAGCTGGCTGGCAAGCGCGCGGTGGTCACCGGCGGCGACAGCGGCATCGGTCGCGCCGTCGCGATCGCGTTTGCGCGGGAAGGCGCCGACGTCCTCGTCTCCTACCTCGACGAGGATGACGACGCTCGCGAGGTGGCCCGCTACGTCGAGGAAGCCGGCCGCAAATGCGTGCTGGTGCGCGGTGACCTGTCCAAGCCGGAGCACTGCCGCGCGGTGGTCGACCGGGCCGCGCAGGAGTTCGGCGGCATTGACGTGCTGGTCAACAACGCGGCCTTCCAGATGACGCATCACAGCCTCGAGGAGATCAGCGACGAGGAATGGGACTACACCTTCAACCTCAACATCGGGGCATACTTCTATCTGGTTAAGGCGGCGCTGCCGCACATGGGCGCCGGCGCATCGATCATCGGCAGTTCCTCGGTCAACTCCGATGCCCCCAATCCGACGCTAGCGCCCTATGCGGCCACCAAGGCGGCGATCGCGAACTTCTCGGCAAGCCTGGCTCAGCTGCTCGGCGACAAGGGAATCCGGGTCAACAGCGTGGCGCCGGGCCCGATCTGGACCCCGTTGATTCCGTCCACGCTGCCGCCGGACGGGGTGGCCTCGTTTGGCGACAATGTGCCGTTGGGGCGGGCCGGTCAGCCGGCCGAGTTGGCATCGACCTATGTGCTGTTGGCCTCCGACGACGCCAGCTACATCTCCGGGGCGCGGGTGGCCGTCACCGGCGGCCGGCCGATCCTGTGAGACCAGTGACCAGCCCAATCATGACTTCTCTGTGGCAGGACGGCCGGGCGGAAACGCCGCCAGCCTCGAACACCCTGGACGACGGGCGGTTAACCCCCGAAGTCATCGTGGCGGGAGCCGGGATCGTCGGGCTGATGACGGCCGTCCTGCTGGCCCGCGCCGGAAAAGAAGTGCTGGTGCTGGAAGCCCGCACCGTCGGCGCCTGTGCGACCGGCAACACCACCGGCAAGATCAGCCTGCTGCAGGCCAGCCACCTGTCCAAGATCGTGAGCAAGCACGGCGTGCGCGTAGCACGCGCCTATGCGGCCGGGAACCGGGAAGGCCAGCAGTGGCTGCTGCAGTACTGCGCGGAACGTGGTGTGGCGGTGCAACGCGAAGACGCCTACACCTACGCCCAATCCGCTACGGGCGTCGGGACGGCCCGGGCCGAGCTGGAGGCGTGCCAGGCGGTCGGGCTGGCCGCGGAGTGGCACGCCGAGGCCAACGTGCCCTTTCCCTACCACGGCGGCGTTCGGCTGCCGGACCAGGCCCAGTTCGACCCGATGAGGTTTCTGGACGCGTTGCTGGCCGAGCTGCTCGAGCGCGGCGGACGGCTGGTCGAGCACACCCGCGTGCGGCGGGTGTCCGGTGACAGCAAGGGCCTGCGGGTGCACGCCACCGACACCGCGGGGCACGAGATCACCGTGCACACTAGGCAGCTGGTGCTCGCCACCGGCATCCCGGTCCTGGACCGGGGCGGTTATTTCGCGCGGGTGAAACCCAACCGGTCCTACTGTTTGGCCTTCGACGTGCCCGGCGACATCACCCGAGCGATGATGATCTCCGCCGATTCACCGACCCGCTCGGTGCGCTACGCACCGTTCGGCGCGGGCGAGCGGCTGATCGTCGGCGGGGCCGGCCACACCGTGGGACGCGAGCCGCACCCGTCCGGGGCGTTGCAGGAGTTGTCGTCGTGGACGCGCACCCATTACCCCGGCGCGGTGCAGACCCACTTCTGGTCGGCGCAAGACTATGCCCCGATCGACGAACTGCCCTACGTCGGCTCTATCCTGCCGAACAACGACCAAGTCTTCGTCGCAACGGGTTTCAACAAATGGGGGATGACCAACGGCGCAGCCGCCGCGTTGGCATTGTCCAGTCGAATGCTGGGCGGGCGGATGGACTGGGCTGGCGCGTTCGCCAGCTGGAGTCCACACGAGGTGTCCGGGCTGCCCACCGCGGCGCAGGCCAATCTGGAGGTCGGCATCAACTTGGCCAAGGGCTGGATCACCCCCGCGCTGCGCACCGGCCGCGCCAACCCCGGCGATGACGGGGCGGGCGTGGTCAGTGGGCCGCCGTGGCATTTGCAGGCGCGGTGCCGGGTCGACGGTGCCGAGCACCGGGTGTCGCCGGTGTGCCCGCACCTTGGTGGCATCGTGAACTGGAACGATGCTGACCAGGCGTGGGAGTGCCCGCTCCACGGGTCGCGGTTCGCACCGGACGGGACGCTGCTGGAAGGGCCGGCCACCGACGGTCTGACCGCCGAACGCGGTTCTGGGGTGTGAAAGCAACGGGATCGGGTACGCGGAGTTCAACGGATTTGGCAGATACGCGATGAAGGACTCGCAGCAACCATGACCGCCTCACCCCCGGATCCCGATCCGGCGCAGACGCCCGACCTCGAGCCAGGCGGTGGCGTCGCGCCCGGCGCCACTCCCCCCGACTCGGCACAAACGTCGGGACTCTCGGAACCCGAACCCCGCCCCCGTGGCCGGCTCACGCCCACCACGGTCGCCGCTCTGATTGCCATTTCCGTCTTCGCACTCGTTTTCCTGGCAACGGCAGTGTTGCTGGTACTGCACCTATCCGGAGCGTTCGGCTAACGCACAGGGCCGAAAACACCACCGCACGCATCCCAAACATCGCGGTCACGCCCTGTCGGGTCACGGCGAAGAAGACTAGGCTGGGGAAATGTCCCAGAGGTCTCGGGACAGGTTGCCTGCGTACGCCGGTGGGTAATCACCAGAAGGTGGCGAGCGTAATGGCAGACGAAAACAACGCCCTCAACGTGGTCGCGGTCGGTGCCTCTGCCGGTGGGGTTGAAGCGCTCACCAGCTTTGCCGCCGGGCTGCCACCCGATTTGCCGTGCGCAATCCTGGTCGCCTTGCATATGCCGGCCGGTGCGCCCAGTGTGCTGGCCCGCATCATGGACCGCAACGGTCCACTTCCGGCGGTTACCGCCACACCGGGAAGGCGGCTAGAGCATGGCACCATCCATGTCTCGGTCCCCAACCACCATTTGCTGGTACACGACGGCCAGGTCGTCCTCTCTGAGGGGCCGACCGAGAACGGGCACCGACCGGCCATCAACGCGTTGTTTCGATCGGTGGCCTTAGCCCACGGCCAACGCGCGGTCGGCGTGCTGCTCTCCGGTGTGCTCGACGACGGGGTGCTGGGATCGGCCGCCATTCGGTCCCGCGGCGGCACCACGGTCGCTCAGGCACCCACGGATGCGTTGTTCCCGGCAATGCCACAGAACGCCATCGACGCCGAGGTGATCGACCACCAAGCGCCCGCAAGTCAGATGGGCGGTCTGCTCAAAGAGTTGACCGCCCGAGTGTTCAAGGAACATGAGATGGAACCCGACTCGCGCATGGAGCTGGAAAACCGCATCGCCATGGCGCGGCGGTTCTCAACGGAGTTTGATACCGAGGCGCTGGGGCCGCCGTCCGGCTATACCTGCCCGGACTGCAACGGCGCGCTGATCGCCGTGAGCGACGGCAACTACCGCTGTCACGTCGGTCACGCCTGGACCGCCGACGCGTTGCTGCGCGCCCGCGACGAGGAGGTCGAAGGGGCGCTGTGGGTCGCGGTGCGGAGCTTGCAAGAGAAAGCCAAACTGTCCCGCCGGCTGGCCGATGAAGTCGCGCCCGGGATGTTGAGCGAGCGCTACCATGCGCTCGCCGATGAAGCCGAGCATGCGATGTCGGTGCTGGGCAAGCGACTGGCGGTGGCGTACGGAAAGCAGGACCACCACCGTGACTAGGCCTGCTAGCCACCTGACGGTGTCCGCGGACACCGCCGGCCCAACGTGTCTGCTCACGGTGAACGGTGTGCTGGATAGCACCACCTATCTGCGATTGCGCGACGCCATCATCAAGGCCGCGCTGGACGAGCCGCCCGCTGTGCTCGTTGATATCGCCGCGCTGAAGGTCCCAGCGCTGTCCGCGTTGTCGGTGTTCACCAGCGCGCGCTGGCATGTCAGCACGTGGCCCGACATTCCGATCATCTTGGTGTGCCCGCCTAGTGCGGTATCCGACGCCATCGCCCGCAACGGTATCGCCCGCTATGTGCCAGTATTTCCGACGGTGCACGCCGCGCTGCAAGGCGTGGCAACGGGTGCTGCACCGGGGCGCCGCCGAGCGCGCGCGGAGTTGCCCCCCACGCTCAGCAGCCTGCGCCGTTCCCGCGAGCTGGTGGCCGAGTGGCTGCAGGCCTGGTCCGACGACCACCTGATCCCGGTGGCGAAGGTGATCGTCGACGTATTGGTGGAGAATGTGTTACACCACACCGACAGTTCACCGGTGGTGGTGGCGGAGACCGCCGGCTCGACGGTCACCATCGCCGTCCAGGACGCCAGTTCGACCGCGGCGGTACGCCGCGAGGTTCCCGCCGGCGGTGTCGCGCACGCATCCGGATTGGCGGTCGTCGCAGCGCTGTCATGCGCCTGGGGTAGCACCCCCACGCCGACCGGAAAGACCGTGTGGGCGGTCATCGGCCCGGAAAGCCCGCTTTAACCGGCGAGTAGTGTTTCGGTTCGCGACGTGTTGCCAGCGGACGGGACCAAATGGACGCGAAAATAGATGAATCATTCGAGGCCCTGTTGCGGTACATGCGGGACTCGCGGGGTTTCGATTTCACCGGTTACAAGCGCGCGTCGCTGATGCGGCGGGTGCGGCACCGGATGAGCCAGGCCGGCTACGAGACCTTCGAGCAGTATCTGGACGTACTCCAGGCTAGTTCGGATGAATTCTCGGCGCTGTTCAACACGATCCTGATCAACGTCACCGCGTTCTTCCGCGACCCCGAGTCCTGGGAGTACATCAGAACGGATGTCATCCCACGGATACTGGCCGACCGTGGCCCCGACGATCCGATCCGGGTGTGGAGCGCAGGCTGTGCATCCGGACAGGAGGCCTATACGCTGGCCATCCTGCTGGCCGAAGCACTCGGCGCGGACAGGTTTCGGCAGCGGGTGAAGATCTATGCCACCGACGTCGACGAGGACGCACTCACCGAGGCTCGTGCCGCCACCTACGACGCCAAAGCACTGGAGACGGTGCCGCCCGATTACCTGGACCTTTACTTCGACCAGCTCAACGGCCGATACGTATTTCACAAAGATCTGCGCCGCGGGGTGATCTTCGGCCGCAACGACCTGGTCAAAGACGCACCGATCTCGCGGGTGGATCTGTTGGTGTGCCGCAACACCCTGATGTACATGAACGCGGAAACGCAGCGAAACGTACTGGGCCGCTTGCACTTTGCTCTTGCCGGGCAAGGAACATTATTCCTCGGCCATGCCGAGATGTTGTTGAGCCACAGCGACCAGTTCACGCCGTTGAGCCTCAAACACCGGATCTTCCGCAAAGCGGCCGGCTCACACAGCGGTCTGGACCGCTACGACCCGGCAGCATCCATGTACGACCGGCATGGGGAGGTGCCCGGGTTGATGACGGTGCGTGAGATGGCATTTCGGGCCAGCCCGGTCGCCCAGATCGTTGTGACCGGTGAGGACACCGTCGCGATGATCAACCAACAGGCCGAAACCATGTTCGGGCTGTCGGCCCGCGACATCGGCCGCTTACTGCGCGACCTGGAGGTCTCCTACCGGCCAGTGGAATTACGCGCCTACCTCGAACAAGCCAAGGTGGAACGCCGCTCCGCCCGGATCCAAGACGTCAGCTGGCAGCGCCCCGGCGCGGAAACCGTCTGGTTCGAGATCCACGTCAACCCGCTGGTCGACGCGGAGAACGGATTGTTGGGCGTCTCGATCGTATTCTTCGACGTCACCGCCACCCGGGCGCTGCTGGACAAGGTGGTCCAAACCAATCGGCAACTCGAAGCGGCCTACGAGGAACTCCAGTCCACCAACGAAGAGCTGGAAACCACTAACGAGGAACTCCAGTCGACGGTGGAGGAACTCGAGACCACCAACGAAGAACTGCAGTCCACCAACGAAGAGCTCGAGACCATGAACGAGGAGCTGCAATCGACCAACGACGAACTGCACACCATCAACGACACCTTGCGGGAGCGCAGCGTCGAACTCGACGACGCACGCACTTTCCTCGATTCACTGGTCAACTCCGTGTACCTGGGCATGGTCGTGGTCGACCGGGAGATGCGGGTGGTGGTGTGGAACCGCGGCTGCGAGGAGCTGTGGGGTCTGCGCTCCGACGAGACGGTGGGCACCGTCTTGACCACGCTGGACATCGGGCTGCCGATGGACAATGTCCGACCGCTGATCGGCAACGCATTCGTCGACCCAGAAAACCCGGGTGAGGCGCTCGTCGAGGCGGTCAACCGGCGGGGCCGGCCCACCAAGGTCCGGGTGACCTGCACCGGCTTTCAGCCGCCCGCCGAGGGCGGGGTGCAAGGGGCGCTGCTGTTGATGGAGGCCCAGTAGTAGTCACTGGTTGCGGCGGTGGCGGCGCAGATCCTCGAATTCTGCCCGGATGATGTGGTAACACTCGCAGGCCGCCCGTTCCAATTCCGGTCGGTCGGTAACGGTGATCACGCCGCGGCGGTAACGGATAAGGCCGCGGGCCTGGATTTTTTGTGCGGTCTCCGAGACCGTCGGCCGATGCACGCCGAGCATCTGCGCGAGAAATTCCTGGGTGAGTGGGAATTCGTCGCGGCCGACCCGGTCCGCGGTGGTGGCTAACCAGCGTGCCATCCGGGTCTCGGTGGGATGGCTGCGGTTGCAGACCACGTTCTGCGCGACCTGCACCATCGTCGCCTGGGTGAATCGGTTCATCAGCGCATGCAACACGCCGTCGTGGCCCAGCGCCCGACGAAAATCGTCGACGCTGATCCGAACGGTGGCACCGGGCACCTGACAAAACGCCGCTTGCGGACTGCTGGTGGCGCCCAGGTACACCGGAAGGCCCACCATGCCCTCGTAGCCGATGGTGGCGACTTCCAACACGACCCTGCCGTCAGCGATCGCCACCAGGGAGTACACCGCGGTCAGCGGAAAGTAGATATCGGAAATCGGCTTTCCTGGCTCGTAGGCCGGGCGCTTGATCTCCGACTGTTCCAGGCACAGGTGGGGCCGAAGTGCGCCGAACTCGCGCTCCGGCAGCTGCGCCAGGATCACGTTGCGCCGAAAGTCGTCGTCGTTCATGGTTTTGCGGATACCCAGTGCACCGGCGTCTATGTCCGCAACCTGACATACGCGTATCGTTGGCACGTATGTTCCCGACCCGACATACGACCACCGTTCCGGTATTCGGACGCGTCGTGCTGGTCGCTTCGCTGGGCGGGATGCAGGCCATTACCACCGTGTTGACCGGTGTTCCGGCGGATTACCCGGTACCCATCGCGGTGGTACTGCACCGCCGTCGTACCTCCGATGGCCACGATCTGCTATCCGCCATCTTGTCCCGCCGAACGCCATTACCGGTACGTATCGCCGAGGCCGACGCACCGGCTGATCTTCGCGGAGTCACGGTGGTGCCCGCACAGATCTCGGCCACCATCGATGACGGCGGACAATGGCAACTCGCCGAGACCGCCGTCGGCGCGTGGCCCGGTAATGCGCTGCTGGCCAGTTCGGCGGGCCACACGCCGACGATTGCGGTCATCTTGACCGGCTCGCTCGCCGATGGCTCCGACGGCTGCCGGGCGGTCAAGCGGGGCGGCGGCCGTGTCCTGGTTCAAGATCCGGTCACCGCCCGCGCGTCGAGCATGCCCGCCAATGCGATCGCCACCGGCTGCACCGACTTTGTGCTGCCGGCCGAGCGGCTGGCAGCCGCGCTGCTGGCACTCACCACCGCGCCCGGTGCCGCGGATTTGCTCACCGTCCCGCTGCCGCCGTGGGCACGGCTCAGCTCCTAGCCGCGCCCTCACCGGCCTTCGCGACTCACCAGCCTGCGCGCGACGTCGATCAGCGGTGTATTCGAGTTCTGCGATAACCGCTTGAGCAGTTCGAATGCTTGCACCGCGTCAATGTCGAACCGTTCCATGACCATGCCCTTGGCTTGGCCGATGATGTCGCGGGAGGCCAGCGCGCTGCGAAACTGCGCATCCCGACGCACCATGTGCCAGACCAGCGCGGTATGGGTTGCCAAGATCAGGCCGAGTTCCACCGCGTCGTCGTCGAAAGCGTGCGGTTGTTCGGCGTGAAAGTTCAGCGCGCCGGTGGTTCCGTTGGCGGCGAATAACTGAAACGCCAAGACAGACCGGATCGGCGTGTGTTCGAGTACGTCGCGGCAGTAGTTCGGCCAGCGCCGCTCCTGGCCGACGTCGTTGACGCGAACGAACTGGTGCTCCGCGGCCGCCTCCAGACACGGTCCTTCCCGGTGACGCTCCTGAATCTTGTCGAGCAACACCGGGTAACCATCGGTCGTCGACACCGAGCGCACACTGCCATCCGGTGAGGCGACGGTGATGCCCGCATGCTGAGCAGTCGGCATCGAGCTGAGCGAACTGGCGGTCAGCTCATCGAGGATGGTGTCGGCTTCGGTTGCCGGGTGGTGTTCGAACGCCTGCACCAACTCGGCGACGTCCCACATGATGTCGTTGCGTTTCACCACCATGTCTTCACTCCGATCGTGGGCTTCCGATCGAGATGCTGACATTTTGCTCCGATCCGCGGTGGCTGACAACGGGCAGACCGCACGGCGCCGACCGCAGCAACCACCGGGTTTGCTGCGGTCGGACGCTATTGCGGGTTAGGCCCCGGGTGCCCCAGGCGGGCCTACCGGCCCTGGAGCGCCAGGGGCTCCAGGCATACCTGGTGCACCAGGCCCACCGGGCGGACCGGGGATCCCAGGCCCACCGGGCGGACCGGGAATGCCGGGGCCACCGGGCGGACCGACTTGGCCGGGTGCGCCGGGCCCACCGGGCGGGCCGAGCGGACCGGGAGCACCGGGGCCACCCGGCGGGCCCACCGGGCCCGGAACGCCAGGTGCGCCCACATCTCCGGGCGGTCCCGGGGGTCCAGGCGGTCCGGGCGGCCCAGGAGGTCCAGGCGGCGGCTCTTCGAACGGTGCAAAGCTCAGTCCTGGCGCGCCGGCGCTGGTTGTCGCCGCCGCCGGGGCGACACCTACCACAGCCATAGCCCCACTAACGGCCAGCGCAGCCATACCTGCGCCGATCATGCCTAACGGATTGCGGTGTGTGTTTTTGTCTTCGATCATGTCGGTTCCTAACTCGATTGATCTCCGGACCGAGTCCGCATACCCGTCGAAGCGGCGCTGAAACCTGAATCTTCTGCCTCATTTCGTCCCGATCGCGACACCCGTACATGCCCGTGTAGATCGACACCCGGTCGGGTAATGCAGTAACCATGCCCGCATCGATTCCACCCCGCGCGCTGACCGACCGCGTTGAGCACGCCGAGGCCCTAGACGCGCCGGCGCAAGCGATCGCGCAAAAGGCGCGTCAACTGCTGGCGCCGCAGGGTCTCAAAGAGGCGGTGAGCGGCACCCGGCTGGGTCACCCGACGCATCCGCCGCTCACCGACCTGGTCATCGGCACGTTCACGTCGGCGACGTTGCTGGACCTGGTCGCGCCGCGCGCCGGCGAGCGGGCGGCACGGCGGTTGATCGCCCTGGGCATCGGTGCCGCGATCCCCACCGCGGTAACCGGGGTCAACGACTGGGCCGACACGGAGTTGTCCGATGAGACCGTCCGCCGCGTCGGGTTGGTGCACGCCGGCGTCAACGATGTCGCGTTGCTGCTCTACAGCGCCTCATTGGTCGCCCGATGCCGAGGCAAACGCACCAAAGGCGTGCTGCTCGGGTTGGCCGGCGCCGCGGTGCTCCAAGCCGGTGGCTACCTCGGCGGTCACCTGTCCTTCGTGCGGGGGGTGGGCGTCAACCAAACCGTGTTCGACCCCGGACCCACCGAGTGGACGCCGGTGGCGGCGGCGGGCGAACTCACCGACGGACAATCGCAGTCGGTCCTGCCACGGCTCCCAATTCGACATCCGGGACGGGTCGGTGCGCCGGGGGCCGGCCATCACCGCCCAGCCGACCTTCCAGACCCGCGAGAACAACGGCCACGTCGAGGTGCGCAGGCTCAGTCGCGGCTAAGGCCACCCGGCAAACTGGCCGACCCGCCCGCTCGCCGCCGATTCTGAGCCTGTCCAGGCCAAACCCGGCTTCGCTGCGCGGCAGCCACCGGCGGTGGCATAAGGGGTTGGACAGAATCACAGAGGTCCGTTACCGAACTGTTGTGAACCGCGACCTAGAGGCGTAGCGTCAGCGAACAGGTTGAGTTCACAGCCACCCGGAAGAAGCGTCAAAGACGTGACCAGGGGGCCCACTCCCTGGCTTCTACCCGTGAGGGTTGTAATCACATTGACGTGAGTCCAACAGCACGATTTATCGACTGATGGAGCCACAAGAATGTCCGCTATCAGAGCCGCCGAGTCCGCACTTCCGCCTCCCCGGACGGACACGGCCTTCCCGCCTCAGACCTGGGAGAGCCACACCGCACATTCGACCGCCCGCTGGGGGCGTTCCGGCGCGGTGATCAGTGTCGGTGGTGAACTCGACGCCGCGAACGCCGGCCAGCTCGCCGACTATGTGCAGCGCTGCGCCGATTACTGCGAGTGGTTGGTGCTCGACTTACACGACTTGGAGTTCATCGGCACCGCCGGCTTTTCCACCCTGCAGACGATCAATACCCGCTGCACACACGGCAAGATCTACTGGGCGATGGTTCCCAGCTCCGCGGTGACCCGCCTGCTGCGAATCTGCGACCCGGACAGCGCATTGCCGACCACCGAGTCCGTTGCCGCCGCGCTGGCCACGGTGCAAAGCCGCAGCCGGCTACTGCAGCTGGTCACGGAGCCGAGCTAGCGATTTCGCGAGCAGTCGGGAGACGTGCATCTGCGAGATCCCGACCCGCTCGGCGATCTGCGTCTGCGTCATCGACTCGAAGAACCGCAACACCAGCACCGTGCGCTCCCGCTCGGGTAGCGCGTTGAGTAACGGGCGCAGCGCCTCCCGGTTCTCGATCCGCTCCAGGCCGGCGTCGACGGAGCCGAGCGTATCGGCGATGGCCCGCACTTCTTCGTCGCCGGAGCCGCCGCTGGTGGAGTCGATGGACAGGGTGTTATAGGAGCTACCGGCCACCAGCCCTTCGACGACCTCGCTGCGGCTGAGTTCGACTTCCTCGGCGAGCTCGGAGGCGGTGGGCGCCCGCCCCAGGCGTTGGGACAGCTCGGCGGTCGCCGAGCCGAGCCGCAAATGCAATTCCTTGAGCCGCCGGGGAACCTTCACCGACCAGCTGTTATCCCGGAAGTGCCGACGTACCTCACCCATGATGGTGGGCACCGCGAACGACACGAAGTCCGAGCCGGCATCGACATCGAACCGGATCACCGCGTTGACCAGACCCACCCGGGCGACCTGGACCAGGTCCTCGCGTGACTCGCCGCGGCCCTCGAAGCGGCGGCCGATGTGCTCGGCCAGCGGCAGGCACCGCTCCACGATCTTGTCGCGTTGGCGGCGGAACTCCGCCGACTCGGCCGGACAGCTGGCCAGTTGGCGAAACATCTCCGGTACGTCGGCATATTCAGAACTCGACCGCGATGCCGAACCCCCGGCGGCGCGTTCAGTCACTTAGCCCGCCCGCCGTGCCGTCAAGGTGACCCCGAAGACATCGCCGCTCCCGTCCGGCGCAACGAAGGTCTTCACGTCGTCGGTCAGCGAGGTCAGCACGTGCCAGCTGAAGCTGCCCGGGGTCAGCACGTCCGCGCTTTCGCAGGCCACGGACGCGTGCACCACGACTTCGTCGTCGCACGGGTCGACGACCACCACCAGGGTGGCGTCCGGGGTGGCCGACCGGATCAGCCGGGTACAGGCCTCGTCGACCGCCAACCGCAGATCCTCGACGGTATCCAGATCCAGGTCTTCTAGGGTGCCGACCGCGCCGACCAGGGTGCGCAGCACCGCCAGGTTCTCCAACCGGGGGGCGACCCGCAGCTCGACGGCGCGTTCGCCGTGCCGCTGCCCCGCCCTGTCGGCTCCTGTATCAGTCACGTGTCCTCCCGGCGATATCGGACCGAGACTACCGCTGCGCCCGAGCCGGTTGATCACGACAGCCACCGGGTGTCTACAGCGCTGCATTTATCATTCTCGCACCGAGGATGGCGAGGTAACGGCCGCCCGGCGCCACTGCAGGTTATCGGGATAGTGGTCATAACTTAGGGCGGGCTACCCAATTGTTCATCCGGATAACCCCTGGTTTTGTTCGGCTGACTCACGGGTAGGCGGTCTCGATGCCCACCGGTAAGAACCCCGATGAAATCCCGGTTGCCGACGCCGTCGAGCAGGACCAACAAACCGCGCCGGAGCCCGCTTCGCCCACCCGACCGGATCCGCCGATGGAGGCCGACGCGCCCGATTGGCAGGAGCAGCTCCACGAAGTCGTGGGCGTCGACGACGACGGCCGCGACGACTACCCGGGGTGATGTTGGCAGGTTTGACGGCCGACGGCGGCGGGAAGCCTGCGGAAGGGTCGGGCATTGCGCGCGGAAAGGAGACGGAGATGCCGAATCCGTCGATCAAAGACGAGCGTCTCTACGAAGACCTGCGCGACCGCGGCGAGTCGAAACAAAAGGCCGCCCGGATCTCCAACGCCGCGGCGGCCAGCGGTCGCTCACGCGTCGGAAAAAGCGGTGGCAAGTCAGGTTCGTACCAGGACTGGACTGTCCCGGAGCTCAAGAAGAGGGCGAAAGAGCTTGGTATATCCGGCTATTCGAAGCTGAACAAAAGCAAGCTCATCTCGAAGCTTCGTAACCACTAGAGCGAAAGGCAGGCTATGGCCGAGAACGAGAAGAACAGTGGACCCGAAGAAGCCATCAAAGGCGCCGTCGAGGGCGTCAAGGGCAAGGCCAAGGAGGCGGTCGGCACCGTCACCGGCCGCGACGACCTGATCCGCGAGGGCCAGGCCCAGCAGGACAAGGCCGAAGCCGAACGCGAGGCCGCGAAGAAGGAAGCCCAGGCCGAACAGGCCCGCGGTAACGCGGCGGTCGAAGAGCAGCGGCAGAAGTCCAATCAGACCGACAACTGACGGCGCGACACGCTTTTCTGATGAGGAAGGTCCAGCCGATCAACGGCTGGGCCTTCTTCGCCGCTGGCGTGGTCAGCCGGCGCTTCTTCACACCGCCACGGCCGAGACATACGCTTATTGCCATGATGCAAATTCTGCTGCGGGCCGTTGTGCTGCTGGCGTCGTGGGCAGTCGGCATGATTCTGGCGGCATGGGCGGTGCCCAATGTTTCGGTCTCGGCGTCGGGGGTGGTCGTCGCCGCGCTCTTGTTCTCGGTCGCGCAAGCGATCCCGGCGGCGTGGATCTTGAAGTTGCCCCACGGCTACGCGTCACTGCTGCTCGGGGGCACCGGCTTGGTGTTGACCCTGGTTGCGATGAGTCTCGCATCGGTCATCACGCATGAACTCAGCATTCACGGTGCGGCATCCTGGGCCGCCGCGACGATTGTGGTGTGGCTGGTGACCACAATCGGGGCGATTTTGCTGCCCGAGGTGTACGTCCGCCGCGAGCCCGCGTCGACCTGACCAAAGACGGCTTTCGCGCTACCGGTTCCGCCCCGGTGGGGTCGAAAATTGGCCGCACCGACCCGTTAAGTGAGTAGCATTGTGTCATCCGATGGCGGAGGTCAGCTCATGGGAGACACGCACCACGACCCGACAGATCATTCGCGGACCACGCAACCCCACGCTGGTATCACGATGAAGGACAACCTGTTCTGGCCCGGGTTGATTCTGTTCATAGTGGCATTCGCCGGAATGATCGGCACCGCGACGGTCGCCGCCTACCGGCACTACGAATGGCTCACCGCGACGGTGCTCATCGCCGTCCTCGGCACCATCGCCGGAGCGCTCTGGTTCGTCGTGGAGCTGCGCCGCGTCGGCCAGATGGACCGGCAGTGGATCCGCGCGCGCTCCGACGGTCGGCTGCACCAGCGGGCCGCCTGAACCGTCAACCGCCCAGCGTCAACCCGGAGATCGCCGGGGCGCCCAGCGTCATCGTCAGCATCATCAGCGTGAGCAGAAACCAGCCGGCCCCGTGCCAGCCCCACCAAGTGCCCTCGGCGCGCCACACCCGGTAGGTACGCACGAACGCCCACACGCCGCTACCGAACAAAATGGCCGGTCCCCCGAATGCCAATACCGTGCGCTGCGGGACGCCGCACGCCGCCGTGTCCACGGCCGCCTCCCCACCGCAGGTGCTGACCCACAGCGCCGCCAAGATGACGAAGCCGACACCGGCCGCGGCCGCCACCACCGCAAACCGACCGGCCGCACGCACCTCGTCGTCTTCCTGTCCCAGCCGGTCACCGTGAAAGCCCCGGTGTGGTCGTTGCATACCGAACCTCTACATCCCCGTCCTTATTCGGGTCCGGATTTCCCGGGATAGCTGCGGATAAACGTGGTCTGCGCCGTGCGCGGGGTGCCCGCTAACCCAGCTCTGCCAGGGCGCCGCGCACGGCGGCTACCGCGGCGTCAATTTCGGCCTCGGACACCGTCAATGCCGGTCGGAACCGCACCCCGTCCGCACCGCTGGGCAACAGCAGCACGCCGCGCCGCCACAGCCGATCGAGCAACTCGTCGCGGTCGGCGGTGGTCGGCAGGCTGACCGCGCACATCAGGCCGCGCCCGCGGACGTCGAGCAGCAGCCCCGGAAACGCGTGCGCCAACTCGTCGAGCCGGGTGTGCAAATAGCGGCCGAGCGCGGCGGCCCGTTCGAACAGCCCCTCGGCTTCGATGACCTCCAACACGCGGCGGGCGCGGACCATATCGGTGAGGTTGGCGCCCCATGTCGAGTTCAGCCGCGACGACACCGCGAACACGTTGTCGGCGATCTCATCGACCCGCCGCCCCGCCATCACCCCGCACACCTGGGTCTTCTTGCCGAACGCGACCACGTCCGGCGTCACACCCAATTGCTGGTAGGCCCAAGCGGTTCCGGTCAACCCGCACCCGGTCTGCACCTCGTCGACGATCAGCAACGCGTCGTGCTCGTCGCACAGGGCCCGCATGGCGGTGAAGAACTGCGGACGGAAGTGCCGGTCGCCGCCCTCGCCCTGAATGGGTTCGGCGATAAAGCAGGCGATGTCGTGCGGGTGCGCCGCAAACGTCGCCCGCGCCTGCCGCAGCGACTCGGCTTCCAGCGCGTCCATGTCGGCGCCGGGCCGCAGGTACGGCGCGTCGATGCGCGGCCAGTCGAACTTCGGGAACCGTGCCACCTTGACCGGTTCGGTGTTGGTCAGCGACATGGTGTAGCCGCTGCGGCCGTGAAACGCGCCGCGCAGGTGCAGCACCCGGGTGCCCAGCGCCGGGTCGCGGCCGTGGGCCTCGTTGTGCCGGCTCTTCCAGTCGAAGGCGACCTTAAGCGCGTTCTCCACCGCCAACGCGCCGCCGTCGATGAAGAAAAGGTGCGGCAACGCCGGGTCGCCGAGCACCCGGGTGAACGTTTGGACGAAGCGCGCCATCGGCACCGAGTAGATGTCGGAGTTACTTGGCTTGTTCAGGGCGGCTTGGGCGAGTTCGGCCCGAAACGCGTCGTCGGCGGCGAGGGCGGGGTGGTTCATGCCCAGCGCCGAGGAGGCGAAGAAGGTGAACATGTCCAGATAGCGCCGCCCGTCGCGGGCGTCCACCAGGTAGGAACCCGCCGAGCGGTCCAGGTCCAGCACCAGGTCGAAGCCGTCGACCAGCAGGTGGCGCGCCAGCGCCGGCCGGACCCGGTCGGGTGACAGCCGGGTGGGCGCTTCGGCGGGGCCTAGCACGGCAGTCATGGCACCAGAATAGCGTGAATCTACGCCCTATACCCGTATTGACCGCAATATTTACAGCACAAACTGCCTATCGGTGTAAAACGTCTGTAGGATGATGGTGCTGCGCGTCTGCACGTTGGCCGCCGTCCGGATCCGCTGCAGCAGGTCTTCCAGCGCCCGCGCGGACTCCACCCGCACCAGCAGGATGTAGCTGTCCTCGCCGGCCACCGAATGACACGACTCGATCGCCTCGATGTGTTCGAGCCGCGTGGGTGCATCATCGGGTTGTGACGGGTCGAGAGGGGTGATCGCGACGAACGCCGACAGCATGTTCCCGAGCGCCTCGGGGTTGATCCGCGCCGAGTACCCGGTCACCACCCCCCGAGATTCCAGCCGGCGCACCCGGGAGGCGACCGCCGACACCGACAGCCCGGCGGTGGCGGCCAATTCGGCCAGCGTGGCCCGCCCGTCGGCCACCAGCTCGCGCACCAGGATGCGGTCGATATTGTCCAGCGTCTCCACCATGGCCGGAGACTATCGCAGGTCCGTGAGACGGCCATCCGGATGAAAAAGTTGATGAGCTGGCAGCTGCGGGAACGCTTCGCCGCGGCGCTGTCCGCGATGTACGGCGCCGAGGTGCCGGCCTACACCACGCTGGTGCAGGTCACCACCGAGGTCAACCGCGACTACGTGGCGCACCGGCCGGACGCCGAACGGCTGGGCTCGCTGGGCCGGGTCACCGCCGAGCGGCACGGCGCGATCCGGGTCGGCACCCCGGCCGAGCTGGCCGCCGTCGCCGACCTGTTCGCGGCGTTCGGCATGTACCCGGTGGGCTACTACGATCTGCGCGACGCCGATCCGCCGGTTCCGGTGGTATCCACCGCGTTTCGGCCGATCGACGGCGACGAACTGGCCCGCAACCCGTTCCGGGTGTTCACCTCGATGCTGGCGCTGCGCGATCCGCGGTTCTTCGACCCGGAGCTGCGGCGACGGGTGCAGGCGTTTTTGGCGCGCCGGCAGCTGTTCGACCCGGCGCTGATCGAGGCCGCCCGGCGGATCGCCGCCGACGGCGGCTGCGCGGCGGCTGCGGGCGAGGACTTCGTGGCGCGGGCGGTGGCCGCGTTCGCGCTGTCCCCCGAACCGATCGACGGGGCCTGGTACGACGAGCTGTCCCGGGTGTCGGCGGTGGCCGCCGACATCGCCGGGCTGCAATCCACCCACCTCAACCACCTGACCCCGCGGGTGCTCGACATCGACGAGTTGTACCGGCGCATGTCCGCCCGGGGCATCACCATGATCGACAAGATCCAGGGCCCGCCCCGCTGGGACGGACCGGCGGTGCTGTTGCGCCAGACGTCGTTTCGCGCGCTGGCCGAGCCGCGCCGGTTCCGGCGCGCCGACGGCACCGTCACCGACGGCACCCTGCGGGTGCGGTTCGGGGAGGTCGAGGCCCGCGGGGTTGCGCTGACCCCCGCCGGGCGGGAACGCTACGACGCGGCGATGCGCACAGCCGACCCCGCCCGGGTGTGGGCCCAGCACTTCCCGGCCACCGACGCCGACATGGCAGCGGCGGGGCTGGCCTACTATTACGGCGGCGACCCGGCGAAACCGGTTGTCTACGAGGACTTCCTACCCGCCTCGGCGGCCGGTATCTTCGCTTCCAACCTGGACCGGGATGCGCAAGCCAGTGCTGTCGCCGACGATTCCGGCTACTCCAGCGACTGGATGGCCGGGGCGATCGACCATCTGATCCACGACCCGTACCGGCTCTACGCCGCCCTCGCCGAGGAGAGACCCGCATGAGTATCCCCACCACCACCCGCCTGCCCACCGCCGACGCGCTGCGGGAGCGGGTGCGCGCCGCGCTGCGCGCGATCGGCGCCGACGTCGACCTCGGCGAACCCGGCGGTCACGGCCTGGCCGCCAGCACCCCGATCACCGGCGAGGTGCTGTACACCGTCGCCGGCACCGAACCCGAACAAGCCGAGGCGACCATCGCCGCTGCCGCCCAGGTGTTCTCGGAATGGCGCGCCACCCCGGCGCCGGTGCGGGGTGCGCTGGTGGCCCGGCTGGGCGAGCTGCTGGCGCAGCATCAGGACGACCTGGCGGCGCTGGTGACGATCGAGGCCGGCAAGATCACCGCCGAGGCGCGCGGCGAGGTGCAGGAGATGATCGACATCTGCCAGTTCGCCGTCGGGCTGTCGCGGCAGCTGTACGGCCGCACCATCGCCTCCGAACGCCCCGGGCACCGGCTGATGGAGACCTGGCACCCGCTCGGTGTGGCGGGGGTGATCACCGCGTTCAACTTCCCGGTGGCGGTGTGGTCCTGGAACACCGCGGTGGCGTTGGTGTGCGGGGATCCGGTGGTGTGGAAGCCCTCGGAGCTGACCCCGCTGACCGCGCTGGCCTGCCAGACGCTGCTGTGCCGCGCCGCCGCCGACGTCGGGGCGCCCGCCGCGGTCAGCGGTCTGCTGCTGGGCGGCCCGGACCTCGGCGAGCGGCTGGTCGACGACCCGCGGGTGGCGCTGGTGTCGGCGACCGGCTCGGTGCGGATGGGCCGCGCGGTGGGCCCCCGGGTGGCCGGGCGGTTCGGTCGGGTGCTGCTGGAGCTGGGCGGCAACAACGCCGCGGTGGTGACGCCGTCGGCGGAGCTGGATCTGGCGGTGCGGGCCATCGTGTTCGCCGCGGCGGGCACCGCCGGGCAGCGCTGCACCAGTTTGCGCCGGCTGATCGTGCACCGCTCGGTGGCCGACGACGTGGTGGCGCGCATCGCGGCCGCCTACGCCCAGCTGCCCATCGGCGATCCGTTCACCGACGGCACGCTGATCGGCCCGTTGATCCACGAAACCGCCTACCGCGACATGGTGGGCGCGCTGCAGCAGGCGCAGGCCGACGGCGGCGAGGTGACCGGCGGTGCGCGCCAGGATGTCGGTGATGACAGCGCCTACTACGTGACGCCGGCGGTGGTGCGGATGCCGGCCCAGACCGACATCGTGGCCGCCGAGACGTTCGCGCCGATTCTCTACGTGCTGACCTACGAGCACCTCGACGAGGCGATCGCGTTGAACAATGCGGTGCCGCAGGGTCTTTCGTCGGCGATCTTCACCACCGACATGCGGGAGGCGGAGCGGTTCATCGACGGCTCGGATTGCGGCATCACCAATGTCAACATCGGCACGTCGGGGGCGGAGATCGGCGGCGCGTTCGGCGGGGAGAAGCAGACCGGTGGCGGCCGCGAGTCGGGGTCCGACGCGTGGAAGGCCTACATGCGTCGGGCCACCAACACCGTCAACTACTCCGACGAGCTACCCCTGGCCCAGGGCGTGGAGTTCGGCTAGCCGCCTCCGCGAAAACTGCGCCGACAGTGCGGTTTCATACGGTTTTGGGACGAAAAGCGTATGAATCTGCACAGTCACGAACGCTCTGGCTCGCCGAGCCGAACTCGGCGTAGCGGTGGTCAGGTGCGGGCCAGCCGCTGCTCAAGTTGCGCCTTGGTCATCTTGGACCGGCCCTTGATGCCGGCGCGTTTGGCGTCGGCGTACAGCTGCGCTTTGGTCCGGCCGCCTGGGCCGGTGCGCTTACCCGAACGAATCCCGCCTCGGCGCTGCGCGGAGATGTCGTTGGTGGAGGTCTTGCTCCGCTGTTTTGCCTCACCCGAACGGGCGCGCTGCTTGTTCACCGTGCGGGCCGCGATCTCTTCGGCGACGTCACGGCTGGCACCGCGTTCTTCCTGGGACTGTTCGATGTGCTCGTACTGACGGTTGGCCTTGGCATCCCACTCCTGCTCGCGGGGATTGCGGCGAGGATTGCGTTGCGATCGCTGCCGTGGCATCAGCTATACCTCCTTCGGCGTGGCCGTGTAAAAGGCCTTCCGGTTTCTGTACCCGCGGCTGGCTGCGCCTACACACGGCCGTCAGCCGGTGCTACCGAGCCGGAGCCCACGCTGTCGGTTTCGGATCACCGACCGCTCGTCGTCGACGCCGCGTAGGCGACGGCGACCTCGGCGGCCAGTGCGGCGTTGTCGGCGATCAGCTGTTGGTTGACCGCGACACTGGCGCCGCCGGTGAGTTCTTCGACCAGCGCCAGCACCGCGGGCGTCACCGCCGGGCCGGTCACCCCGGCGTGCCGCACCCGCTCGACCGCCGCGGCGAGGATCGGCTCGATGTCTAACCCCGGATCGGGCGCCCGGCCCAGCAGCAACCCCGATTCGCCGACCAGCTGCCAGTGGATCAGTCCCACCCGGGCGGCCTCGGCGGCGGTCTCGACGCGGGCGGCGACCGTCGGGCCGCCCGCCCCGCTGTAGAACACCGGCAGCGTCTCCGTTCGCCAGCCCAGCACCGGCACGTTGAGGGTTCCAGCAGCTCGGCGGTGGCGGGCACGTCCAGGATGGCTTTGGCGCCCGAGCACACCACCAGGGTCGGGGTGCGGGCCAGCTGAATCAGATCACCGGAGATGTCCAGGGTTTCGGCGAAACCGCGGTGCACCCCGCCGATCCCGCCGGTGGCCATAAAGCGGATGCCCAACACCCGGCAGATCGCCAACGTGCCACCGACGGTGGTGGCGCCCAGTGCCCGTTGCGCCACGCAGGCCGCGATGTCCCGCGCCCCGGCCTTGCGTGCGGTGGTGCCGGCTTGCGCGAAGCGGTCCAGGTCCGCGCCGCCCAACCCGGCGAGGACCCGACCGTCGACAATCCCGACGGTGCACGGCACCGCCCCGGCGGCCCGGACCCGCCGCTCGGCTTCCTGCGCGGCGAGCAGCCCGCGGCCGTGGGAAAAGCCGTGCGACACCAGGGTGGTCTCCAGCGCCACCACCGGCCGGCCGGCGTGCAGCGCGTCGCCGACTTCGTCGGCCACCCGCAGCACATCCACCCCGCCACTATGCCCGCGAGCAGTCGCAAAAGCACCACGAAACGGCGGTTTGACGGGGCCGGACCTACTACGCGGGCACGGCGTCGGTCTGCCGGTCCCAGACCCGGTGCTTGGCCAGCGCCGCGGCGAAGGCGTCGAAGAACTCATCGGACAGGTCACCGGCCGCCGCGGTCGTCGTCACCACCCCGTGGTCGTCGACAACGTCGGTGCCCTCGGCGATCCGTGCGCCGATCCCGGCTTTGGGTAACAACTTGATGCCGGCACCGAACGCCCCCACCGGCTTGAGGTGCTTGTAGGCCTCGGTGACAAAGTGCATCGCGTACCCGTCACCGGCGAGCGTCTTGACGGCGTCCGGGCCGCACGGCACCACCACCGCGTCGTAGAGCACCGACGCCATGGTGGTGACGGCCCGGTCGACGGCGAGTTCGCCGCCCGACCCGCCGGCCAGGGTGCCGCCCGCGGTGGGCGCCAGCACTTCGGCGATGGCTCCGCGCTGCCGCAGCGCCGCCACCAACGCTTCGGTGCCTTGCACGTCGACCCCGTCGGCGGCCAAGATCGCGATCTTGCGGCTTTCGATGCTGTCGGTGGCGGTGTTGAGCTGGGACAGCGCCGGGGAGGCCGCGAACTTGTCGTCGACGGGTTGCTCATCGGGCACCGGCAGCCCCAGTTTGCCGGCGACCCGGGCGGCCAGGTCGTGGTCGACCAGGTTCAGCTGATCGACCACCCGCGACCGGATTTCGGGCTCCTCCACCTTGCCCAACTCGAAGCCGTAGGCGGCGACGATGTGCTCGGCCTCCACCGGTGACATGCTCTTCCAAAACATCCGGGCCTGGCTGTAATGGTCGGCGAAGCTTTCGGCGCGCTGCCGGATTTTGTGGCCCTCCACCTTCTGGGTGTAGTGCCGGAAAACGCCCTCGTCGGCGAGGGCCGGGCAGCCGCCGCCGACCGAGTTCTTGTAGTAGCTGGACTTGCCTTGCGGGATCGTGGTCTGCCCGTAGCCGTCGTGCTGGTTGTTGCGGACCTCGGCGATGGGCCGGTTGATCGGCAGCTGGGCGAAGTTGGGGCCGCCAAGCCGGATCAACTGGGTGTCGAGGTAGGAGAAGTTGCGGAACTGCAGCAGTGGATCGTTGGTGAAATCGATGCCGGGCACCACGTTGGCGGTGCAAAACGCCACCTGCTCGGTTTCGGCAAAGAAGTTGTCCGGGTTGCGGTTGAGTACCATCTTGCCCACCGGCCGCACCGGGACCTGTTCCTCGGGGATGATTTTCGTCGCGTCGAGCAGGTCGAACGCGAAGCTGAACTCGTCGCTTTCCGGGACCAGTTGCACGCCGAGCTCCCATTCCGGGTACTGGCCGGCCTCGATGGCCTCCCACAGGTCGCGGCGGTTGAAGTCGGGGTCCTTGCCGGCGATCTTCTGGCATTCGTCCCAGATCAGCGAGTGCACGCCGAGTTTCGGCGTCCAGTGGAACTTCACGAAGGTGCCTTCACCGTTGGCGTTGACAAACCGGAAGGTGTGCACACCGAAGCCCTGCATCATCCGGTAGCTGCGCGGCAGCGACCGGTCCGACATCAGCCACATGATGGTGTGCAGGGTTTCCGGCTGCAGCGACACGAAGTCCCACAGGGTGTCGTGCGCGGACTGGGCTTGTGGGATCTCGTTGTGCGGTTCGGGTTTCACCGCGTGCACGAAGTCGGGGAATTTGATGCCGTCCTGGATGAAAAACACCGGGAAGTTGTTGCCCACCAGGTCGTAGTTGCCCTGATCGGTGTAGAACTTCGTCGCGAAGCCCCGCACGTCACGGACGGTGTCGGCGGAGCCGCGGAAACCGGCGACGGTGGAGAACCGCACGAACACCGGGGTTTGTTTGCCCGGGGTGGTGAGGAATTTCGCGGCGGTGTACGCCGCCAGCGAGTCGTCGTAGGGCTCGAAGTAGCCGTAGGCACCCGAACCGCGGGCGTGCACGACCCGTTCGGGGATCCGCTCGTGGTCGAAGTGGGTGATCTTTTCGCGGGCGTGGAAGTCCTCCAACAACGTCGGGCCCCGCTCCCCCACGGTCAGCGCGTCGTCGGTGTGGTCGACGCGCACCCCCTGCTGTGTCGTCAGGTACCCGCTGTCCCGGCTGAGCCGGTATTCGTCGAGCTGCTGCTGCTTTGCATCCCGGTCGTTGGTCGCCACCGTGACTCCTCTCGGCCTGGTCTGGGCATAGGAATTCCCTGCGTGGGTACCCATCCACAGCGCCCGGAAACGACCGGTTGCGGGAAGGAGCGGACCCATGCGGGCGGTGACATGGCACGGCAAACGCAAGGTCCAGGTCGACACCGTCGCCGATCCGGTGATCAGCGAGCCCACCGACGCGATCATCGAGGTGACCACCACCAACATCTGCGGATCCGACCTGCACCTGTATGAAGTGTTGGGCGCGTTCCTGGACGTCGGCGACATTCTCGGGCACGAGCCGATCGGTATCGTGCGCGAGGTTGGCCGCGAGGTCACCAACCTTGCGCCCGGCGACCGGGTGGTCATTCCGTTCCAGATCGCCTGCGGGCATTGCGTCATGTGCCGGCAGGGGCTGCCGACGCAGTGCGACACCACCCGGGTGCGTGACCAAGGGACCGGGGCCGCGCTGTTCGGCTACTCGAAGCTCTACGGTCAGGTTCCGGGCGCTCAGGCCCAGTATCTGCGGGTGCCGCAGGCGCAGTACACGCACATCAAGGTGCCGGACGGCCCGCCGGATGCCCGGTTTGTCTACCTGTCCGACGTGCTGCCCACGGCCTGGCAGGCGGTGCAATACGCCGCGGTGCCCGAGGGCGGGTCGGTGACCGTGCTGGGGCTCGGGCCAATCGGTGACATGGCCGCCCGGATCGCGCAGCATCGTGGATTCCGGGTCATCGGCGTCGATTTGGTGCCGGCTCGGCTGCGCCGGGCCGAAGCCCGCGGCGTTGAAACCCTCGATTTGCGCGGGGTGCCCGATGTCGGCGGTGCGGTCCGCGAGCTCACCGCCGGCCGGGGAACCGACGCGGTGATCGACGCGGTGGGCATGGAGGCACACGGCTCCGGCGGCGCCAAGGCCGTCCAGCAGCTGACCGCCCTGTTGCCCGACGCGGTGGCCGGGCCGCTGATCAGCAAAGCGGGGATCGATCGGCTCGCCGCACTGTATGCGGCCATCGATGCGGTGCGACGCGGTGGCACCGTGTCGGTGGTCGGTGTCTACGGCGGCAAACTGGATCCGCTGCCGATGTTCACCATGTTCGACAAACAAATTCAGCTGCGAATGGGCCAGGCCAATGTGAAACGGTGGGTCGACGATATATTTCCGCTGCTCACCGACGACGACCCGCTCGGCGTGGACACATTCGCCACCCATGAAATGCCGTTGGAGCACGCCCCGCAGGCCTACGCGATGTTCCAACAGAAACGGGACGGCGTGGTCAAAGTGCTGCTGAAACCGTAACGGTGCCGGTAAAAAGACGATTATTCTCGCCCCAGAAAGGGTAACCCCGGGTATTGTTTCAGGGAGGGAGCGCTGGAGATGTCGGTGAACGTGTTGTTGCTGACGGATCAGTCCGATCCGGACGTGGTCTTACCAACCTTGCCGTTGGTTGCTGAAACCGTGGCGCACGCTCGCCTTGGCAAACTCACACCGCACCAGTTCGACGGCCCGGACGTCGTAGTGGTGGACGCCCGCGCCGACCTTCCCGTCGCCCGGCAGACCTGCCGGAAAATCACCGTGGCCGCGCCGCATCTCGCCGTGGTCGCGGTGGTGTCGCCGGAGGACTTCGTGGCGGTGGATCTGGAGTGGCACGTCGACGATGTGGTGCTACCGACCGCCTGCACCGCCGAACTGCAGACCCGGCTGCGGCTGGCGATCGCCCGCCGGCGCAAGGCCATCGAAGACACCCTGCAGTTCGGTGACCTCGTCCTGCACCCGGCCAGCTATATCGCGTCGCTGGGCGGCCGCGAGCTGGAGCTGACCCTCACCGAGTTCAAGTTGTTGAGTTTCCTTGTGCAGCATGCCGGTCGCGCGTTCACCCGCACCCGGCTGATGCATGAAGTCTGGGGCCACGAATGCGGCCGACGCACCGTCGACGTGCACGTGCAGCGATTGCGCGCCAAGCTCGGCGCCGACCACGAATCCATCGTTGACACGGTTCGCGGCGTCGGCTACATGGCGCCCAGCCCGCCGCACCAGGTGACCACCAAATCCGCTTAGCCCACCGGCCGGCCCTCGGCCAGGTCGCGGGCCTGGCCTTCGTTTTCCACCGACGGCGCCGAGCCCGGTAGCCGCTTGCCGGCCACCTCGGGGGTGAACAGCAGCGCGACCATGCCGATTAGGCCCGCCGCCATCAGCAGGTAGGCCGGCACCATCAGGTTGCCGGTGCCCGAGATCAGCGCCTCGGCGATCAGCGGGGTGGTCCCGCCGAACGCCGACACCGAGATGTTGAACCCGACGGCCAGCGCGCCGTAGCGCACCGTGGTGGGGAACAGCGCCGGCAGCGTAGCGGGCAGGGTGCTGTCAAAGCACAGCAACATCACCCCGATCAGCAGCACCCCGGCGAACACCACCGGGTAGCCGCCGCCGGACCGGATCAGCAGGAACGCCGGCACCGAGCACGCGAGCAGCAGCGCGCAGCCGGTCCACAGCACCGGTTTGACGCCGATGCGGTCGGACAGCCGCGCCACGAACACCACCGCCGACATCACCACCAGCAGCGTCAGCACGATCATCGCCAGCCCGGCGGTGTGGCCGATACGCACGATCGCCTTCAAGTAGGTGGGCAGGTAGCCGGTCAGCATGTAGTCGGTGACGTTGTAGGTCAGCACCAAACCGATGCAGATCAACAGCGGCTTCCACTGCTCGATGATGGTGCGCCGGAACTGTTGTCCGCCGCCATCGCCTTTCGTGTCCTGGTCGCCGTTGGCGTCTTCGTAAGCCGGCGACTCTTCCAGCTGCAGGCGCAAATACACCGCGATCACCCCCAGTGGGGTGCTCAGCAGCAGCGGGAGGCGCCAGCCCCAGCTCAGCATCTGGTCGTCGGTCAGCCAGGTGTGCAGGCCGGTGACCAACGCCCCGGCGACCACATATCCGGCCTGGGAGCTCAGCGGCAGGAAGCTGGCCACCATGCCGCGCCGGCGGTCCGGCGCGTGCTCGTTGACGTAGGTCATGGTGCCGACGTATTCGCCGCCGGTGGAGAAGCCCTGAAAGATGCGGGTGACGACGAGCAGGATCGGCGCCCAGATCCCGATGCGGTGATAGCCGGGCAGCATTCCGGTGGCGGTGGTGCCCAACGTCATCAACAAGATGGTGGTCACCAGCACCTTTTTGCGGCCGATCCGGTCACCGAGCGGGCCGAAGATGAACCCGCCCACCGGGCGGACCGCAAAGGCTGCCGTCAGGGTGCCGAAGGTGGCCAGCAGGCTGCCGGCGCTGGCGCTGTCGCCGGGGTAAAACACCCGTGCGAGCGTGGTGGCGATGTAGCCGTAGACCCCGAAGTCGTACCACTCCATGAAGTTGCCGACGGCGGTGCCCTTGATGGAGCGCCGCAACTCCGCAGGATCGGAGACCCGGATCTCGGACAGCGACCAGCGTCTGCGGCGCCGGTGCCCGCGAGCGCCCGCGCGTCGTGTTGTGTTCATTGCCGATGAGGTACCCACAATGGCGCATCTCATGCACCGGCGCCGCGGGTGTGACCGGGGCGGCACTGCTGTGCGCAGCCAACGGAATGGCGGCGCAAGCCGCGGGCTTCGCCGCACGCCGCCTCTAACCGGCGACCTGCCGCAGCGTTTCGGGGGTGAGGTCAGCGCGCGACGGGTAGCCGTCGACGGCCATCAGCAAGTCGGCCTCGGCCAGCAGGGTGCGCAGCACGTGCACGATGCCGTCGACGCCACCCAGCGCCAGCCCGTAGGCGTAGGGCCGGCCGATGCCCACCGCCGTCGCGCCCAACGCGAGCGCCTTGATGATGTCGGCGCCGCTGCGGATTCCGGAGTCGAACAACACCGGCAGCCCGTCGGCGCCGTCGAGCACCCCGGGTAAGCAATCCAGCGCCGGCAGACCACAATTGGCTTGCCGGCCACCGTGGTTGGAGCAGTAGATGCCGTCGACGCCGGCGTCTTTGGCGCGCCGCGCGTCGTCGGGGTGGCAGATCCCCTTCAGCACCAACGGCAGCCGGGTTTCCGCGCGCAGCCAATCGAGGTCGTCCCACCGGAACGGGCCGCCGAAGATCGGCAGCTTGCGCACCGCGGCCTCCGTCGGGTCTTCGCCCGGTTGCAGGCTGGCCAGAAACACCGGGTCGGTGGTGTAGTTGGTCAGGCAGCGGCTCGGCACCTGCGGGTAGTTGCCGGCGCTCAGATCGCGGGGCCGCCACCCGGTCACCCAGGTGTCTAGGGTGACGACGATGCCCTTGAACCCGGCCGCCTCGGCGCGGTGCACCAGGCTGGCGGCCATGTCCCGGTCCGGCGGTGTGTAGAGCTGAAAGAATCCGGGGGTGTCGCCGCACGCGGGGGCGACGTCCTCCATCGGATCCGACGACAGCGTGCCCGCCATGAACGGGATTCCGGTGCGGGCCGCGGCCCGGGCGCTGGCGAGGTCGCCGTGCCCATCTTGGGCGCAGACCCCGATGACACCGATCGGGGCCAAAAACACCGGGGCCGGCAGCCGCACCCCGAACAGGTCGACGGCCAGCTCACGTTCGGTGGGGGCCAGCAGCATCCGCGGAATCAACCCCCAGCGCTCAAAGGCCCGACAGTTGGCCCGCTGGGTGTGCTCGTCGCCGGCGCCGCCGGCGACGTAGCCCCACACCGACTGCGGCATCGCCGCCGATGCATCGGCCTCCAGCTCGGCGAACGTGATTGGCAACGAGGGGTTTTCCCCGCGCTGCCCATTTTGATAAATCTCGTCTTGGTACTGTGCGAACGCCATAGCCAAGAGGTACCCGGCGGTCGGGCCACCAAACCGGTCCCGGGTATGGCGTCACGTCAGGTCAGGAACCGAACCCTTGGCGCGGGGCCACCACCGACACCGGGACGCCCGGCTGTGCCCGCAGGCTGTTGGCGGCGAAGTCCGCCCCCTGGTTGATCAGGTTCCCCTCGTCGACGTAGCTGTTGTGCGCGGCGAAGTTCATGCCGTCCGAGCAGACCGGGTCCTCGGGGACACACAGCTGCAGGGTCTTGGGCTGATAGGCCGAACCGATGGTCAGCGGCGGCTGGTTGAGGAAGCTCATGGCCCGGGCATTCGGGGTTCCGAACAGCACCACCGCGGCGACGTGGTCCGCCACACTGGGATCGAGCGGTTTCGGCACGGACGCCGGATCCACCCCGTCCGGGATGGTTGGCGAGGTGACGAAGCCCATCACCGCCGCGCCTTGCGAGTAACCGCCCAGCACCATCCTGGTCTGCGGGCAGTGGTTCGCCCTCGAAACGATATGGGCGCCCGCGTCTCTGACCCCGTTGACCCCGGTGGCCCACGCGTCGCTGGCCGGGTAGTTGACCGGGTACACCGCCAACGGTTGTCCGCCCAGGCGGGCGCCCAGGGCGTTGACGAACGCCTGCCCGGTGGGCCCGACCCCGGGTGGCTCACCGGTGCCGCGGGCGAACACCACCTCCGTGTCGGGGCAGGCCTCGGCGGAAGCGGATGGGATGGCGGAAGCAAGAACGGAAGCGCTGAGGCCCCACGCAGTGACCACCGCGGGGCCGAGAAGATGTGCGATGTGGTGTGCAGTCATGCGCAATAGGTGCCCACCTCCGCGCGGCCTCAAACAGCCAATTTTCGGCAATCGCCTGACAGGGTGAGCCATGTTTGCTAGGAAAGAAAACAGTCCGTGGTCTGTCTTCAGACAGCAGGGCGGGTATCACCACGGCGCGGGACTACCGCGCGACGGAGGAACCCTATGAGCCCTGCTATCGAACGCTCCCCCCCTTTCTCCGTGCCCAGAGCTGACTGGATTAGGTCGCAGCACTGAATGGATTCGGTCGCTCTTCGACGGGGTACTCCCGCCGGGTGAAAGGGGACAACCATGGATGAGAGTAGGAGTTGGCGACGCCGACTGACACGCGCGGCCGGCCTGGCCGCTGCACTGCCCGGATTAGTTGGCTTGGTGGGGACTTCACCACCCGCCCGGGCGGCGGCGCCGGAATTCCTGCAAGTCCCCTCGCCCTCGATGGGCCACAGCATCACCGTGGAGTTCCAAGGCGGCGGATCGTCCGCGGTCTACTTGCTCGACGGTTTGCGCGCCCGCGAGGACCGCAGCGGCTGGGATATCGAAACGCCGGCGTTCGACGAGTACGCCGGGTCGGGGATTTCGGTGGTGGCGCCGGTCGGCGGACGGTCCAGCTTCTACACCGACTGGTACGGGTCGGCGAACGGCCAAACCTACAAGTGGGAAACGTTCTTGACCAGCGAACTGCCCGGCTACCTGTCCGGCCGCGGGGTCCGCTCTGGCCGCAACGCGGTGGTGGGGGTGTCGATGTCGGGGTCCTCGGCACTGATCCTGGCGGCCTACCATCCCGGACAGTTCGCCTACGCCGCCTCGCTGTCGGCCTACCTCACCCCCTCCAGCGGTGACGGGCCGGGCCTGATCAAGCTGGCGATGAACGACGAGGGCGGCTTCAACCCCGAGGACATGTGGGGGCCGGCCGGCGGACCCGGATGGCAGCGCAATGACCCCACCGTTCAGGCCGGCAAGCTGGCCGGCAACAACACCCGGCTGTGGATCTACAGCGGCAACGGCAGCCCCTCGGAAATCGGCGAGGGCAGCCTGCCGGGCACGGTGATCGAACAGATCATCCTGCAAAGCAACGTCGCTTTCCAGAACGCCTACACCGGCGCCGGCGGACACAATGCCACATTCAATATCGACAGCAGCGGCGTGCACAGCTGGGGTTACTGGAATGCCCAACTGGTCGCGATGAAGCCGGACATGCAGAGCACGCTGGGCGCCGCGGCCAGCGAACAGAGCTGATGCCGGCGGCGAGACCGGCCGCGTTTCGCTGGCAGCGCTGAAATTCGGGTTATGACACAGCGGGAGGAACAAATGAGCAGTACCGAATTGAAACCCGATGTCGAACACGTTCGGTCGCACTATGATCGGTCTAACGATTTTTTCCGACTTTGGTTAGACCCGACGATGACGTACAGCTGCGCATATTTCGAACGCGACGATATGACGCTGGAAGAGGCGCAGATGGCCAAGGTGGATCTCGCGCTGGGCAAGCTGGGGCTGAAACCGGGCATGACGCTGCTCGACATCGGCTGCGGCTGGGGGTCCACCATGCGGCGCGCGATCGAGCGCTACGACGTCAACGTGATCGGGCTGACGCTGAGCGAAAACCAGCTGACCCACTGCCAGCAGAAGTTCGCCGAGATGGACAGCCCGCGCTCCAAACAGGTGCGACTGCAGGGCTGGGAACAGTACAGCGACCCGGTGGACCGCATCGTGTCGCTGGGGGCGTTTGAGCACTTCGCCGACGGGGCGCGGACCTACCAGCGCTACGACGACTTCTTCAAGATGTGCTATCACGTGCTCCCCGATGACGGTGTCATGCTGCTGCATTCGATCGTGGTGCCCACCGCCGAGGAGGGCGAGCGGATGGGGCTGAAAAAGACGATGTCGCTGCTGCGGTTCATCCATTTCATTCTGACCGAGATCTACCCCGGTGGCCGGTTGCCGCAGATTTCGATCGTCGACGAACACGCCACCAAGGCCGGCTTCGAGATCACCCGCCATCACCTGATCGGGTCGAACTACGTGCGCACCTTGGACACCTGGGCCAAAGGCCTGGAAGCGCATCGGGACGAGGCGATCGCGCTGAAGGGTGAGGAGACGTATCAGACCTTCATGAAATACCTGACCGGTTGCCGCGAACTGTTCCGCGACGGCTACACGAACGTCTGCCAATTCACGATGGTCAAACCCGCGGCGTAAAGGTGGCGACAAATGACCGATCTGAAACCGTACTACGACGAGTCCCAGGCGGCCTACGACATTTCCGATGAATTCTTCGGGTTGTTCTTGGATCCGACGATGGCCTACACCTGCGCGTACTTCGAGCGCGACGACATGAGTCTTGAAGAAGCGCAAAACGCGAAGTACGACCTGGCGTTGAGCAAACTGGACCTGCAGCCGGGGATGACGCTGCTCGACATCGGCTGCGGGTGGGGCGCGGGCCTGGTCCGGGCGGTCACCAAGTACGACGTCAACGTCATCGGGATCACGCTGAGCCGCAATCACTGCGACTACAGCGCGGCGACGCTCGCGGAGCTGCCCACCAAGCGTCATGCCGAGGCGCGCCTGCAGGGCTGGGAAGAATTCGACGAGAAGGTCGACCGCATCGTCACCATCGAGGCGTTCGACTCGTTCAAGAAGACCCGGTATGCGGCGTTCTTCGACCGCGCCTACGAGATCCTTCCCGACGACGGACGAATGTTGTTGCACAGCATCTTCACCCACACCCAGCGTTACCACCATGAACACGGCATCCCGATGACGATGAGCGACCTGCGGTTCATTCGCTTCCTGCGGACCGAGATCTTCCCCGGCGGGGAGATGGCCGGCGAGGACGACATCGTCGAGTTTTCCCGGGCCGCGAAGTTCTCCCTCGAGCAGGTCCAGCTGTTTCCGGAGCACTACGTGCGAACGTTGGAAGCCTGGGCGGCCAACCTGGCGGCCAACCGGGACCGTGCCATCGCGATCCAGTCCGAGGAGGTCTATGAGCGCTACATGCACTATCTGACCGGCTGCGCGGGCTTGTTCCGGAAAGGGATCAGCAACGTCGGGCAGTTCACTCTGACCAAGTAGTAGTGCACGAAACGAGGCGACACCATGGCTCGGTTCTCCACCGGAAACGGTTTCCCTGATGTCGTGGTCACCGGCGTCGCGATGACGACCGCGCTGGCCACCGATGTGGACAATACCTGGAAGATGCTGCTGGACGGGCAAAGCGGGATCCGCAAGCTGGAGGATCCCTTTGTCGAGGAGTACGACCTGCCGGTGCGCATCGGCGGGCATCTGCTCGAAGACTTCGACCACGAGTTGACCCGGATCGAACTGCGGCGACTGTCGTATCTGGGCAAGATGTCGACGGTGCTGGGCCGGCGGGTTTGGCAGAACGCCGGATCCCCCGAGGTGGACACCAACCGGTTGATGGTGTCGGTGGGCACCGGTTTGGGCTCGCCGGAGCAGCTGGTCTGGGGATACCAGGACATGGTGGCCCGCGGCATGAAAGGGGTGAACCCGCTGGGCGTGCAGATGTACATGCCCAACGCGTCGGCCGCCGCGATCGGGCTGGAGCGCGGCGCCAAGGCCGGGGTGTGCACCCCGGTGTCGGCCTGCGCGTCGGGGGCCGAAGCCATCGCCCAAGCCTGGCGGGACATCGTCTACGACGAGGCGGACATCGCGATCTGCGGTGGCGTCGAGAACCGGATCGAGGCGGTGCCGATCGCGGGATTCGCCGCGATGCGCATCGTGATGTCGACCACCAACGACGACCCGGCCGGGGCGTGCCGGCCGTTCGATGCCGACCGCAACGGCTTCGTGTTCGGCGAGGCGGCCGCGCTGATGGTCATCGAGACCGAGGAGCACGCCAAGGCGCGCGGCGCCACCATTTTGGGCCGGTTGATGGGTGCGGCCATCACCTCGGACGGCTACCACATCGTGGCGCCCGATCCCAACGGGGAGCGGGCGGGCTACGCGATGACCCGGGCGATCGAGCTGGCCGGGCTGACACCGGGCGACATCGATCATGTCAACGCCCACGCGACCGGCACCAAAATCGGGGACGTGGCCGAAGCGCACGCGATCAGGAATGCGTTGGGCGACCACAAGCCGGCGGTGTACGCCCCCAAGGCCGCGCTCGGCCATTCGGTCGGCGCGGTCGGCGCGGTGGAGGCGATCTTGACGGTGCTGGCGCTGCGCGACGGGGTCATCCCGCCGACGCTGAACCTGCACACCCTCGACCCCGAGATCGACCTGGACGTGGTGGCCGGGGATCCGCGATCGGGCGACTACCGCTACGCGATCAACAATTCGTTCGGCTTCGGCGGCCACAACGTCGCCCTGGCCTTCGGGAAGTATTAGGGCCGCGAGCAGACGCGAAAGTACCCCAAACCCGGTGGTTTTAGGGGCTTTTGCGTCTGTTCGCGGGACAACTGCTCACCGCAGCTGCCCGGCCAGGGCGCCGGCCAACACCGCCAACGCGACGAACAGCCAGGCGACGTAATCGCCGACGTGGCCGGAATGCACCCGGTGCAGCGCGGTAATCGCCGGCCGGGACACGCGGCTCAGCGGCGATCGCCCGCCCGGATGGCGCAGTGCGACCACGGCGACGCCCGCGGCCGCCAACGCCCCGAGCACCGACAGCACCACCCCGGTCGCCGACCAGCCGGGCACCGGGCCGGTCGGTGTCCCCGCCGACGGCTGCCCCAGCACGGCGGCCACATAGCCGCCGACGTCGACGAAGCGTCGGGCGGCGGTGTCGGCGGCGGCGCTCACCGCGGGCAGCACACCGACGGCCAGGCAACCCAGCAGCAGCGCGACGATCGGGGCGTAGATGCTCGGCGGGATCCGGCGCAGCACGGTGTCGGGTTCCTCCTCCCCCGTCGTCGACGGGCCGGCGTCGTCCACCGGCGCCGCCCCGGCCCCCCAGCGGGTGAAGCACCGCAGGCCGGCACGCAGCACCGCGCCGGCGGTCATCGCCGAGATGACCAGGAACAGCACCGATCCCCAGCTTGACCCCACCGCCTCCTCGGACAGCGCCTTACCCAGCGCGGTCCCAAACGGCGGTAACCCGGCCAACGCCAGCGCCGCCGCGAAATACAGCCCGCCCAGCAGCGGCTGCCCCCGCCCGCGGCCCGCCAGGTCCCACTCGTCGACGCTTTGATGGCGGTCCAGCAGCACCCCAACGATCAAGAACAGTGCCGCTTTCGCGGCGGCATGGCCGACCACGTAGACCGCCGCCCCGCCGACGGCCCGCGGGCTCAGCGTCGCGGTGGCCACCAGGAACAGCCCCAGATGCCCGATCGTGGAATAGGCCAGCAGCCGTTTGAGGTGGCGCTGCAGCAGACACATCACCGCGCCGAGGGCCGCGGTCACCACCCCGACGGCACCGAGGGTGCGGGCGACCGCGGGCCCCGGCAGCGGGTCGGCGAACACCGTCCAGTACACCCGCCACACCCCGTAGAGCCCGAGCTCGACCATCACGCCGGAAAACAGCACGCACACCCCGGCCGGTGCGACCGCGTGCGCGTCGGCCAGCCAGAAATGCAGCGGCACGACCGCGGCCTTCACCAGCAACGCGGCCAGCACCAGCACGAACGCGGCCACGGTGAGCGCGTCCGGTGCCGCGCTGCGCAGTCCGATCCCCAGCTGCGCCAAGCCCAACTGCCCCACCCGGGCGTACAGCATGGCGATGCCCACCAAGGTCAGGCAGGCGCTCAACGATTGGATGATCCCAAAGTTGAGCGCGCCCTGAATCGCCGACCGGTCTTCAATCTTGATGCCGGTCAACGCATACGCCACCGCCCCCATCAGTTCCAGGAACACAAACAAGTCGAACAGGTCCGCGGCCAACACAAAGCCGTTCATCGCCGCCAGGAACAGCAACACCAGCGCGTCGAAGCGGGGGCCGGCCTCGTCCAGGCCGCGGTAGCTGTACAGCGCCGCGCAGGCCGTCAACCCGCCGATCAGCAGCACCAACCCGACCGCCATCGGGTCGGCGAGCAGGGCGATGCCCACCGTGGTCGGCCCGTGCGGCGCCCATCCGCCGATCCAGGTCACCAGGCTGTGCTGCCCGACCGCCACGGCCAGCGGCCCGGCCGCCCCCGTCGAGGCCAGGGCGATCAGCACCGTCAACGCGCTGACCACCGCCCTGGGCAGCCAGCGGCCGGCGGCCAACAGCAGGCAAGCGGCCAGGATGGGCACCGCGATCAGCAGGGGAAGCAGCTGCGCCGCGGTGGGGTGCACGCTCGTCTCAGCCCTTGAGCGCCGACAGCTGGTCCGGGTCCAGGGTGTGGTGGCGTTTGTGGATCTGGATGGCCAACGCCAGTAACAACGCGGTGACGGTGGCCTGGATGACGATGTCGGTCAACGTCATTGCCTGCACCACCGGGTCCACCACACCGGTCGGCGACGGGCTGGTCCCGGCGAAGATCGGCGGCGCGGCGCCCCGCTGATACCCGATCGCCAGCAGCAGCAGGTAGGTGCTGGCCTGCGCCACCGACAGGCACACCGTAACGTGGATCAGGTTGTGGCTGCGGACGATTCCGAACGACCCGATCAGCAGCAGCCAGCCGGCGACACCGTAGATGTAGCCGCTCATCGGCCGCCGTCCCCGGCGATGGTGATCTCCTGGGCCAAAAACTGCGCCAACAACACCGTCATGCCGCAGGCGACCTCCAGGCCGACCGCGGCGTTGAGCAGGGCCACCGAACCCCCGGACAGCAGGTCGCCCAGCGTGCCGGTCGGCAACAGGTTGGCCAGGAAAGCCCCGCCGACCGCCAGGCCCGCCACCCCGATGCCGGCAAAAGCGGCCGCACCCAACGCCTCCCCCACATCGAACACGTTGACCGGTCGCAGCCGATCGAGGGCGCGGAAACTGCCGGTGATGTACAGCAGGTGTAAACCGGCGGCCACCACCACCCCGCCCTGAAAGCCGCCGCCCGGAGTCAGATGCCCGTGCACCACCAGATCCAGGCCCACCGTCAGGGTCACCGGCAGCGCCAGATAGCCGACGAAGCGGGTCGCGTCCAGCGTCGCCGCGCGGTTAGCCGGGTGGCGGTATTCCCGCTCCTCGACCGCCGGACGCAGCAGCGCCATCACCCCGATCACCGAACCGAACAGGATCGTCTCCTCCCCCAGCGTGTCCAGGGCCCGTTGGTCGAAGTTGACCGAGGCCACCGCGTTGGCGGTCGCGCGCGACAACGCGGCCCGCACCGCCAGATCCCGGTACAGGTGGTGGGTCTGCCCGAACGCGGGCAGCTCGCCGAAACCCCAACACAGCAGCAGCGCCAGCCCGGCCGCCCCGGCCAGAAACAACGTGGTGCGCGCCCGTCGGGTCACCGGGTCGACTCCTGCTCGTGGCGGCGCACCGCCCGGATCGTGAGCATGACCATCAGCGGCACCACCGCGCCGCCGATCACCAACTGCGACAACGCGACGTCGGGGGCCTGCAGCAGCACGAACAGCACGGTGAGCGCGAGCCCGAACACCGACAGCGCGATCGCCTGCCGATCCGGGCGGGCGGTCAGCGCGACGACGGTTCCGGTGACGCCCACCAGGGTCACCGCGGTCAGCAGCAGCGCGGTCACGACGGTGAGTCCCGTTCGACCACACCGGCGTACTGGCCGGTCAGCCGGGCCGTGGCCGCCGACATCACCGGGGCGGTGGCCAGCACCACGACGGTGATCAGGACGATCATCGCCGACGCCGCGGTCCAGCCTTGGCGCAGCACCAATCCCAGCCCGAGCAACGGGGCGCCCACCGACGTCGTCACGGTCAGCAGGTGCAGCCGATCGAACACCGCGGGCCGCGCGGCAGCGGCCAGCGCGGACACCACCATCGCGAGCACACCGGCGAAAACCAGGCCCCAGCCGACCCATGCCACCGGCCCGGTCATGGCTTGGGCACCAACAGCCGGGTGTAGACCAGGGTGCCCGGGAAGGTGATCAACGCCAGTACCAGCGGCACGATCAGACCCCAGTCCTGGTGCCAGCTGACCGCCAGCACGGTCAGCGCCATGATCACCGCGATGCTGGCGAATTCCAATCCGACCAGCCGATGCCGGGGCCGCCCGCGCGACGCCATCCACACGCCGGGAACGAACACCCCGAGCAGCAGGCACAGCGCCGCGGCCTCACCCGGGCTCACCGCCGCACCCCCGCCTCCAGGCCGGCGGGGTGGGGCCCGATCCGGTGCACCGCCAGCCGTCGGGTGCGCGGGTTCGCGTCCAACACCACGGTTGCGGGGGTGGTGGCCAACGCCAGCACCGCCGCCGCCCGGCGCGCCGCCGCCACCGGCTCCGGCCCGCCGGGCAGCGGCACCGGGCCGATCGTCGAGCGCCGGCGTTGGGCAGGCACCAGCGCGTAGCGCCACACCTGGGCGGCCTGCCCGGGCAGTTCGGCCAGCACCCGGGCCGCCCAGCGGAGCCAGCCGGCCCGGAACCGCCACTGCCCGCCGTTGTCGCGTCGCGCCGCGCGGGCCAGCACCGCGCACGGCGCCGTGCACACCGCCGCCAGCAGCACCTCCGGCGGGGTGACCGTGGTCAGCGTCGCCAGCCACACCGCGGTGGTCACCAGCCACCACAGCAACGTCTCGACGAGTGCGCCGGCGCGATCACCGGCCGGGTGCGGCATCGGACCTCCCAACTACCGGGTCAGCCTTCGGCGGACTGTTGCGCGATGGCGTACGCCAGCTGCAGAAAGTCGGCGCCGGTCAGCGCGGTAAAGGTGCCGGCGGTTAACCGGGTGAGCCGCGGCGCGAAGATCAACCCGATCACGAACGCGGTCGCCACCCACATGTCGAGGCAGAACGGGCAGGTCGCCAGCTCGCCCAGGCTGTGCCGCAGCTGGCTGTCGTGGCGGGTTTCTTCCTGCACCTCGGCGGGGCCGCCGGTTCCGGCGTACTGCGCGAACGGGGCCCGCAGCGGGCTGGTCACCGCGTCCTTGGTGAGCGTGCGGGACAGCTTGTGGGTGCCCAGGCTGACGATGAGCAGGTCCTGGACCCGCCAGCGGTCCGGCAGCCGGCGGCCGGTGACCGCCGCGAGCACCGTCGTCAGCGCCACCAGTGCGCTGTAGGCCGCCAACACCACCAGATAGCCGGCGAGCGGCCGCGGATTGTCGCCGCGGTAGGCGTCGGCTTCCCGCCGGGCCCGCTCGGTGACCTCCGTCGCTTCACCCACAGTCCCTCCTCGGTCGGCGCCTGTGCCCGGCGAGTACCCGGCCGGCGCGCCCGGCAATCACCGGGATCCGGTGTCATGTTTGTCGTGCTCGTCGGCGGGCAACCCAGACAGGCGTGGATGTCAAACGTTTCCGCCCGTTGATGACCGCGTGTTCGCCGTTTGCCTCGGTCTACTTCGAGGACTCGCACGACACCGAGGACGCGGCCGCCCAGCTTGACCTCAAGTGGCGTGAGGTGCGCGACCAGCTTGCCCGGCAGGGCGCCGACGATCCGGTGATCGCCGATATGGAGCGCGCCGTTTACGACCTGCAGCCACCGATCGGGCGCAGCGGCCGCGCGGTCATCGCCGACGCGGACGGCATTGTGCTCAACGAGCATCTGCTGCGCCCCACCGCCACGATCGTCCGGGTGTCGCCGTTGCCCTATCTGGTGCCCGTCGTCGAGCATGGCTTCGAGTTCGGCGACTACGTGCTGGTGGCGGTGGACCGCGCCGGCGCCGACATCACCGTCCACATCGACGGCGCGCTGCGCTCCGAGACCGTCGACGGCGGCGGATACCCGGTGCACAAGGCCGCCGGCGCGGAAACCGCCGGGTACGGAGATCCGCAGCCGCGCACCGAGGAAGCGGTCCACAAGAACCTCCGCGCGGTCGCGCAGCGGGTCACCGAACTCGCCGACGAGGTCGCGGCCGACGCGGTGTATGTGGTCGGCGAGGTGCAGGCCCGCTCGGAGCTGCTGTCCGCGCTGCCGCACCGGGTGGCCGAGCGGGCGGTGACGTTGCCCGTCGGCGCCCGCCACAGCGGACACGATTTCACCGAGGTGCAGCGCGCCATCGAAACCGACTGCCTCACCTACCGGCTCGCCGAACTCGACGCGGCCGCACAGCGCTTCGCCGCCGAAACGGGCCGACAATCCGGGTTGGCCGTCGAAGGTCTCGACGCGGTGTGCGCGGCGCTGAACCAGGGCGCCGTCGAGACGCTGATCATCGGCGATATGGGCGATGCCACGGTGGTCGCCGACGACGCCTTGACGGTCGCTGCGCCCAACGCCGATGTGCTGTCCGAGCACGGCGCGCCGCCGAGTCACACGTTGCGCGCCGACGAAGCGTTACCCATCGGCGCAATCTCGGTTGGCGCGTCGTTGGTCCGCACCGACGAACGCATCGATCCGGCCGACGGCGTCGGCGCGGTGCTGCGGTACGCACCCTGACCCGCGTTTAGGTAACGGCGGCGCCGGGTAGCCGGTGGTGGCCCGATGGCTTCGTCACTGGAGAGATTTGCGATGGACACCGAGCCCGGCGAGGTGACCGGCACCCGCAACAAGGATTACAACCTGCTGCGCTACACCCGCGAATGCCTCGACAACGTGCTGCGGATGCAGGAATACATTGCCGATGCGCAACGCGACGGCGACCCCGACGTGGTGGAACTGTTCCGAAAGGCCCAGGCGGACAGCCGCAAAGGCGCCGAAATAGGAAAACGTCTACTTGCCACCCGATTGTAGCGGCGGATCGGCGCCTCGCAGCGGTGTGAGGCTCAATACCAGTACCGGCGGCCGGCGACCGGGCGGCCGATCGACCCCAGGATCCAGAACACCGCGCCGACCACCAGCAAAATGATGCCGATCGTCCACAACACCGGAATGTTGAACACGAATCCCAGAATCAACAGGATGACTCCCAGGCCTATCATGACGCCTCCATCTCCATCGGGTTATTTACGATCGCCGGCATCGAACTGGGTTCGGGCAGACGGCAATCGGTGACTTTCGGGTTGACGCCGGCGTAGTTCAACGGACCCGCTACCACCGTCAGGGCCACCGATCCCGCCGTCGCGCAATTTGTGTCGTTGCGTTGAAAGTAGCCGCGCTGCCAGGTCGCCAGCACGCCGATGAGCAACCACACCAGAACAATTGCGCCGAGATACCCGCCGAATCGCATCACAATCTCCCTCAGCTGTAGCCCAGGATCGCGTCGCGGGCCCGGTCCATCATCGCGGCGAACGGACCGGCGACCAGGTTGGCGACCCGCGACTCCACACCGGCATGCGGCCGGGTGGGCGCGATCGACTCGGCGAGTTTGACGGTGCGGGTCAGCCGCTCCAGCTCGTCGTCGCTGAGGTCTTGGCGCAGCTTGGAAAACTCCTCTTGTTCTTCATGTTCGGCGTGATCGAGCACCGCGTCGCGTAGCTCGCTGAGCTGCTCGGTGAACTTCTTGGAGTCAATGTCGAGGTCTTCCAGCTCCGACAGGACCGTCTTGGCTTCATGCTCCTCTTCTAGCCGAGCCTCCACGATGTCGTGGCGATCACCGAGTTCGCGGCGCGCCCGCGGGTGCACGATCTCCTCTTCGGCGGTTTCGTGGACCGCCAGCAGCCGCCGCAACTCGAAGAAGGCCTCATCGCGCTCCGGTCCGGACTTCGACAGCGCCTCGTCGAACAGCCACTTAATCCGTTGATGCTGGCCGATGAGAAAATCGACCACATCGTTAGGTGACTTCACCGACGTCTCTGCCATCACGTTCTCCTCGGCTTGGTGCCGCGTTGGTAGGGATGAGCTACCCACTGTGGCCGTTCGCCAAACGTCGCGGGCCGGGTCAGGCGACCACGCGGATGGAGTTCAGCTGCGGGTCGGTCAGATCCGGCAACGCCATGCCGGCCCGCAGACCGGAGCGCAGGTACTCGATGACGGCGTCGTCGAGCAGTTCGCCGGGGACCACCGCCGGGATGCCGGGCGGGTACGGGGTGATTTGCTCGGCCGCGATCCGGCCGGCCGCCTGCTCGGCGGCGACCATCTCGGTGTCGCCGAAAAACGCTTCCCGCGGCAGCATCACGGTCTCCAGCTGCACTTCCTCCGGGGACGGCAGCCGCACCGCTGGCGGTGGCTGGAACGACTCGGCGGCGCGCCGCCAGGCCGTGACCGCGTCGACCAGTCGGTCGGCGGTGCCGCGGTCATCGGCGAACGACAGGGTGGCCAGGATGCGGCGGTGATCGGCGAGTCCCACGTCGAGGTGGGCCTGGTCGCGCAGCCAGTCGCGGGCTTGGTAACCCGAGGTGCCGGTCGCCGACACGTCCAGCAGGACCTGCAGCCGGTCCAACTCGTGCGACGCCTCGGCACCCAGCAACACGTCGTCGAGGACCTCGACGTCGGGCACCCGGTCCAGGCGCTCCCGCACGTCGTTGGCCAGATCCAGTGCGGCACCGAGCAACTCGTGGCCCCGTTCGACCATCTGCCGTCGCCACCCGTCCAGCGCGGCGTACACCAGCACGTTGGGGCTGGTCGTCATCAGCAGATCGGCGCACGCCGACAACCGGTCCCGGTCGATCAGATCCCCCTGCACGTGATACACCGACCCCTGCTCAAACCCGGCGCCCATCTTGTGCACGCTGACCACGCAGATGTCGGCCCCGGCGTTCATCGCCCAGGTCGGCAGACCCTCATGAAACGGCAGATGCGCACCCCACGCCTCGTCGACGATCAACGGCTTACCGCGGTCATGGCAGATGTCGGCGATCCGGGCCAAATCGGCGCAGGTGCCATACGGGGCGGGGCTGACGATCAGGGCACCGGCGGCGTCGGGGTTGTCCTCCCAGGCGCCGGCCACCCGCTCCGGTGACGGCGGATGCGAAAAGTGGCGGTCGGCGTCCCAGCGCGGGGTGATCCAGCGCGGCTGGATACCGGAGAAGATCAGCCCGCCGACAATCGACTTGTGGCTGTCCCGCGGCACCAGCAGCCCGCCCGGATCCCCGCCGGCCACCGCCATCATCGCCGCCCGCACCGACAACGAGCTGCCGCAGGTCGAGAAGAACGCGACGGAGGCGCCCACCGCGTCGGCCATCAACGCTTCGGCGTCGGCCAGGTACCCGCCGCGGGAGCACCAGTCATCCAAGCCGCCGTTGGCCAGCACGTCGGCGCGGAACGGGTCGCGACCGAGCACCTGCAGCACACGCTCGTCCGCGCCGCGGCCCAGCCGATGGCCCGGCGGACTGAATCCGTACCGGTCGTTGTCGCGATAACTGGCTAAGGCTTCCAGCAACGGCGCGCGGCGGTGATCCATCGCTGGGGGGCATACCCACGGCGAATAGCAATTAATCGACCGGGTCGGCGCGCGGTTTGCTCGCCCGGTGACCGGGGAATGCACCCGGGCCGGTCGTTGATTCTGCGTCCACCAGGCGAGCTACTCGAACTTTGTCGTGGTGGCCGCAGAGTGAATGCCGGTTAGGTGTTGAAGCTGACGGTGATCGCGATGACGTCGACCAGCAACAGCGCCCAGCCGCAAATCGGGACGATTAACCCGCGGCGCCGCGACGCGGTGAAGAACGAGAGCAAGATCGTCGCGGCGGCCACCGCCGGGGCGCCGTAGTACATCACGTTGAACATGAACCCGCTGGGCCCCAGGTTGGGGCATTCCGCGGTGCTGCACGCGGCCGTGCTCATCACCGCGCCGAGCCCGACGATCATCACCAGGGCCGCCGCCGGCGCGGTCAGCAGCGCCAGCGCCCAGTTCACCCAGGTCCAGACCCGGCGTTTGCGATCGTCCGGCGGTGCGGTGGTGGTGGTGTCAGCGGTCATAGGGGTGGCCTACCCGCGGCAGCCGGCGATGAAACCGCGGCGCGATGACCACCCGGTGTGCCGATTCATACGGCTGAGCGGCCTCTCGCGGATGAGTCTGCACACTCGGCGATGACGGTGCCGCGTGCCACCATGGCTAGGTGGCCGGTAAACCTGCGGATCCGCTGGCCCGGTTCGGCGCGGCGACCCGGGACTGGTTTGCGGGCACCTTCGCCGCCCCCACCCCGGCGCAGGCCCAGGCCTGGTCGGCCATCGCCGACCGGGACAACACACTGGTCATCGCGCCGACCGGGTCCGGGAAAACGCTGGCGGCGTTCCTGTGGGCGATCGATGACCTGGCCCAAAACCCCGCCACCGAGCGGGGTACCCGGGTGCTGTACGTGTCGCCGCTCAAGGCGCTGGCCGTCGACGTGGAACGCAACCTGCGCACGCCGCTGACCGGCATCTCCCGCATCGCCGAACGGCGCGGGCTGCCCGCACCGCAGATCAGCGTCGGGGTGCGTTCCGGGGACACCCCGCCGGCCCGGCGCCGCCAGCTGATCACCCGCCCGCCCGACATCCTGATCACCACCCCCGAGTCGCTGTTTTTGATGCTGACGTCGGCCGCGCGCGACACCCTGGCCGCGGTGCGGACCGTCATCGTCGACGAGGTGCACGCGGTGGCCGGCACCAAACGCGGCACCCACCTGGCGCTGTCGCTGGAACGCCTGGACGCGCTGCTACCCGCGCCGGCGCAGCGGATCGGGCTGTCGGCCACCGTCCGCCCGGCCGAGGAGGTGGCCCGGTTCTTGTCCGGGCAATCCCCGACCACCATCGTGGCTCCCCCGGCCAGCAAAACCTTCGAGCTCACCGTGCAGGTGCCGGTGCCGGATATGGCCAACCCGGACGGCAACACGGTCTGGCCGGAGGTCGAGACCCGCATCGTCGACCTGATCGAGGCGCACAGCTCGTCGATCGTGTTCGCCAACTCGCGGCGGCTGGCCGAGCGGCTCACCGCCCGGCTCAACGAGATTCACGCCGAACGCCGCGGGGTGGACCTGGAGGCGCAACCCAATCCGCAGGTGGCCGGCGGGGCGCCCGCCCACCTACTGGGCAGCGGCCAAAGCTACGGCGCCCCACCGGTGTTGGCCCGCGCCCACCACGGCTCGGTCAGCAAGGAGGCCCGCGCCGCCGTCGAAGACGACCTGAAGGCCGGGCGGCTCAAGGCGGTGGTGGCGACCTCCAGCCTGGAGCTGGGCATCGATATGGGCGCGGTTGACCTGGTGATCCAGATCGAGGCGCCGCCGTCGGTGGCCAGCGGCCTGCAGCGCATCGGGCGGGCCGGGCACCAGGTCGGCGAAATCTCTTCGGGGGTGCTGATTCCCAAACACCGCACCGATTTGATCGGCTGCGCGGTGACCACCCAACGGATGCGCGCCGGGCAGATCGAGGCGCTGCAGGTGCCGGCCAACCCGCTGGACATCCTGGCCCAGCACACGGTGGCGGCCGCCGCGCTGGAGCCGCTGGACGCCGACCGCTGGTTTGACACGGTGCGCCGCAGCGCCCCGTTCGCGACGCTGCCGCGCAGCGCGTTCGAGGCGACCTTGGACCTGCTGTCCGGTAAGTATCCGTCCACCGAGTTCGCCGAGCTGCGCCCGCGGCTGGTCTACGACCGCGACACCGGGACGTTGACCGGGCGTCCGGGCGCGCAGCGGCTGGCGGTCACCTCCGGCGGCGCCATCCCGGACCGCGGACTGTTCACCGTGTACCTGGCCGGCGACGCGGAAAAGCCGTCCCGGGTCGGGGAACTCGATGAAGAGATGGTCTACGAGTCGCGTCCCGGCGATGTCATCTCGCTGGGCGCGACCAGCTGGCGGATCACCGAGATCACCCACGACCGGGTGCTGGTGATCCCCGCACCCGGTCAGCCGGCCCGGCTGCCGTTCTGGCGCGGCGACAACGTCGGGCGGCCCGCCGAGCTCGGCGCCGCGGTCGGCGCGTTCACCGGGGAGCTGGCCGGCTTGCGTCGCGCGGCGTTCGACAAACGGTGCGCGGGCCTGGGTTTCGACGACTACGCGACCGAGAACCTGTGGCGGCTGCTCGACGATCAGCGCACCGCGACGGCCACGGTGCCCACCGACACCACCCTGCTGGTGGAACGGTTCCGCGACGAGCTCGGCGATTGGCGGGTGGTTTTGCACTCGCCGTACGGCCTGCGGGTGCACGGCCCGTTGGCGTTGGCGGTCAGCCGACGGTTGGCCGAGCGCTACGGCGTGGACGAGAAGCCGACCGCCTCCGACGACGGGATCGTGGTGCGGCTGCCCGACACCGATGTCGACACTGGGGCGGGGGCGCCCGGCGCGGAGCTGTTCGTGTTCGACGCCGACGAGATCGAGCCGATCGTGACGGCCGAAGTCGGCGGGTCGGCGCTGTTCGCCGCCCGGTTCCGGGAATGCGCGGCGCGGGCGCTGCTATTGCCGCGCCGACACCCCGGTCGCCGGTCACCGCTATGGCAGCAACGCCAGCGCGCCGCCCAATTGCTCGACGTCGCCCGCAACTACGCGGACTTTCCGATCGTGCTGGAGACGGTCCGGGAATGCCTGCAAGACGTCTACGACGTACCCGCCCTGACCTCCCTGATGACCCAGATCGCGCAGCGCCGGGTCCGGGTGGTCGAGGTGGAGACCGCCACCCCGTCGCCGTTCGCGGCGTCGCTGCTGTTCGGCTACGTCGGGGCGTTCATGTACGAGGGGGACAGCCCGCTGGCCGAGCGGCGCGCGGCCGCGCTGACGCTGGATGCCACCCTGCTGGCCGAGCTGCTGGGCCGGGTGGAGCTGCGCGAACTGCTCGACCCCGACGTCGTGGCCGCCACCGGCCGCCAACTGCAGCACCTGTCCCCCGACCGGGCCGCCCGCGACGCCGAGGGGGTGGCGGATCTGCTCCGGTTGCTGGGTCCGCTGACCGCCGACGAGGTGGCCGCCCGCTCCGGCGGCGCCGAGGTCGGCGGCTGGCTGGAGGGGCTGCGCGCCGCCAAACGCGCGGTCACGGTGTCCTTTGCCGGGCAGACCTGGTGGACGGCGATCGAGGACATCGGCCGGCTGCGCGACGGGATCGGGATCGCGGTGCCGATCGGGGTGCCGGTCAGCTTCACCGAGCCGGTCACCGACCCGCTGGCCGAGCTGCTGGGCCGCTACGCCCGCACCCGCGGGCCGTTCACCACCGCCGCGGCCGCCGCCCGGTTCGGGCTGGGGCCGCGGGTGGCCGCCGATGTGCTGGGCCGGCTGGCGGCCGACGGCCGGCTGGTACGCGGTGAATTCCTCGACGCGGTGGTCGGTGAACAGTGGTGCGACGCCGACGTGCTGCGGATTTTGCGGCGCCGGTCGCTGGCCGCGCTGCGAGCCCAGATCGAACCGGTCAGCACCGCCGCCTACGGCCGGTTCCTGCCGGCGTGGCAGCAGTTCGGCGCCGACGCGGGGACCGGGGTCGACGGCCTGGCCGGGGTGCTCGAGCAGCTGGCCGGGGTGCCGCTGCCCGCGTCGGCGGTCGAACCGCTGGTGCTGGCGCCGCGGGTGCGCGACTACTCCCCGGCCCTGCTCGACGAGCTGCTGGCCTCCGGGGAGGTGCTGTGGTCGGGTGCCGGCGCGATCTCCGGTGCCGACGGCTGGATCGTCTTTCACACCGCCGATTCCGCGCCGTTGACGTTGTCCCCTGCTGCCCCACTGGAATTCGGCGACACCCATCGCGCGATCCGGGACGCCCTGGCCGGTGGCGGCGCGTTCTTCTTCCGCCAACTCGGGGCCGGGGTCGCCGACAGCGAACTGAAAGCCGCGTTGTGGGAACTGATCTGGGCGGGCTGGGTCACCGGCGACACGTTCGCCCCGGTGCGCGCGATCCTCGGCGGCGCGGGGGCGCGGAAACGGTCCGCGCCCGCACATCGGCAACGGCGCCCGCCGCGGCTGAGCCGGTACAGCGTCGCGCATCCGGCGTCCCGCGCCGCGGACCCGACGGTGGCGGGCCGCTGGTCGGCGCTGCCCACCCCCGAACCGGATTCCACCGTGCGGGCGCATCACCAGGCCGAGCTGTTGCTGCATCGCCACGGCGTGCTGACCAAGGGCGCGGTGGCGGCCGAAGGGGTGCCCGGCGGCTTCGCCAACCTCTACAAGGTGTTGACCGCGTTCGAGGAGGCCGGGCGCTGCCAGCGCGGCTATTTCATCGAATCGTTGGGCGGGGCGCAGTTCGCGGTCGCGTCGACGGTGGACCGGCTGCGCGGCTATCTCGACGGCGTCGACCCGCAGCGACCCGATTACCACGCGGTGGTGCTGGCCGCCGCCGACCCAGCCAACCCGTACGGGGCGGCGCTGGGTTGGCCGACCCGCGACGGCACCGCCCGCCCGGGCCGCAAGGCGGGGGCGCTGGTGGTGTTGGTCGACGGCGTACTGGCCTGGTTTGTGGAGCGCGGCGGCCGGTCGCTGCTGAGCTTCACCGACGACCCCGAGGCGCACCGGGCCGCGGCCACCGGGCTGGCGGAGCTGGTGGCGGCCCGGCGGGTCGACGCGATCCTCGTCGAGCGGGTGGACGGCGTCCCGGTGCTGCAGATCCGGGAGTCACCGGTGCTGGCGGCGTTGGCCGGGGCCGGGTTTGCCCGCACCCCGCGCGGGCTGCGGCTGCGGCAATGACGCGCGGCTGATCGTCGCCGAGTGTGCATCCAGGGCGGAATTTCGGCCGATTTTCCGCCGTGGACGCACGTTCGGCGTCAGCTGGCCGGGGCGAGCGGCGTCGGCTGGCGGGGCAAGCGGCGGGTGTCGCACACTGTGACCATGCCCGAAGGTGACACCGTCTGGCACACCGCCGCCGTGCTGCGCGACGCGCTGATCGGCAAGACGTTGACCCGCTGCGATATTCGGGTGCCGCGCTATGCCACCGTCGACCTGTCCGGGCAGTCGGTCGATGAGGTGGCCAGTCGCGGCAAACACCTGTTCATCCGGGTGGGGCAGGTCAGCATCCACTCGCATCTGAAGATGGACGGCAGCTGGCGGGTGAGCCGGGGACCGCTCGATCATCGGGTGCGGATCCTGCTGGAAGCCGGGCAGGGCCGAGATGCGGTGCGGGTGCTCGGGATCGACCTCGGCGTGCTGGAGCTCCTCGACCGGCACCGCGACCAGGAGGCGGTGGCCCACCTCGGGCCGGATCTGCTGGGCGAGGACTGGGATCCCCGGGTCGCCGCCGCCAACCTGATGGCCGATCCGCGGCGCGGGCTGGCCGAGACCCTGCTCGATCAGCGGGTGATCGCCGGGATCGGCAACGTGTACTGCAATGAGCTGTGTTTCGTGATCGGCCGAGCCCCGTCGGCGCCGGTCGGGTCGGTGACCGATCCGCGGCGGTTGGCGGTACGGGCTCGGGAAATGTTGTGGGCCAACCGCTCCCGCTGGTCGCGGTGCACCACCGGCGACACCCGCCGCGGCCACCAGCTGTGGGTGTACGGCCGCGCCGGGCAACCCTGCCGGCGCTGCGGCACCCCGATCGAGTCGGATGAGGCCGCCGGTCGGGTCGCGTTCTGGTGCCCGTCGTGTCAGCCCGCGCCGGGCGTCGAAACCACAAGCTAGTTCCCCTTTGGTGCCCTGAGGCAGCGCAGCAGTTCCTCGCCGTAGGGCACCGCGATTGCCGCGACGACGCCGGCGCCGATGGTGGCGAGATAGCCGGCGGGCAGCGGCTCCTTTTTCAGCCGCAGCCGCCACGCATCGCGGGAGCGGGCGCCGGTGAGCAGTCGCCGGACCTGCCGCCAGCGCAGGCATCCTAGCGCCGAGGCCGCCATCATCGGCATCGCTTCCAGGAAGCTGTGCATGTGCTGCTCCCAGACGGTGACCCGCCGCCCGCTGTGCTCGGCGGCGGTAACGTCCCACAGCGCGGTGGCTTCGTGCGCGGCGATCGCGCCGAGGATGATGGTCAACAGCAGCGGGTTGATCTCGCACAGCAGCGCCAACGTGATCGGCACCCCGACCTCGGTCATCATCAGCAGGTGGATCAGCGACTCGCGGGTGCCGGCGGTGTGCTCGATGCGGCTGCGCCGGTGCTGATTCCAATCCAGCAGCCCGGGGATAAACCAGGCCGGCAGGATCCCGTACATCAGGTACCGCAGCAGCGCGGTTTCCGCGTCGCTGGCCCGCTCGGGGACCCGCATCCGCGGCCGGGTTCGGTCGGTCAGTCGACGCCGCATCGGCCGATCACGGCCAGCCGCCGCACCCCACACCGGGAATGCAGCCGCCCCCGCCGCCGGGCCCGCCCCAGCCGGTCGGGCCACCGGGGATCTGACCGCCGCCGCCACCGGGACCACCGCTACCGGTCGGCCCACCCGGAATCTGGCCGCCACCACCGCCGGGACCGCCACCGCCGGTCGGGCCACCCGGAATCTGGCCCCCGCCGCCGCCGGGGCCGCCACCGCCCGTGGGCCCACCCGGAATCTGACCGCCGCCACCGCCCGGGCCACCACCACCGGTCGGCCCACCCGGGGCTTCGCTGCCGGGTGGCGGTGCTGGCGGCGGGGTGGTTGACGTGTTCGTGGTGGTCGTCGTCGTGGTTGTCGTGGTTGTCGGCGCCTTCTCGCCGCCGCCACCGCAGCCGACCGCCAGCGTCAGCGCAGCGGCGCTGCCGAACACTGCCATCGCCATTCTGCCTTGCGGTTTCATGAGACCCTGAACCCCTCTCGTCTATGCCCTCTACTTGTACCCGAGATGGGTGACGGCAAAACGTCAGGGCCCTGACCAGCCACGATGCACCTGGCGGGTGCCGGTGGTCAGAACGTCCAGCTGCCCTGCGCGGATAACACGAACCCGTGACGCTCCGGGGCGGAGCCCATCACGCAGGCCGTCGTCGTGTCGTCGACCCCGCAGGTGCCCGAACTGTCCCAGCTCACCTTGCTGCCGGCGGGCAAGGGTTGATAGGCCTCCGGCCCGAACGTCGCGTCAACGACGTCGCGCTTGCCCATCGTCCGGTATTTGTCCATCTCGGCCAGATCGGCGGTGCCGAATGCCCCGGGTGTCAAGGCCGTTGGCCCGCGGGTCACCGTGACGACGTTGGCCGACGTGGCGGGCAGCGCGCCCCAGCATTGGGTCAGGCCGTAGTTGGCCTTCAGGGTGTAGGTGATGCGGCACCGGTAGCCGGCGGGGGCGACGAACTGCACGCCGCCCGATGTCGGGTAGTTGTAGTACGTCGCGTATTTGCTTGCGTCGACCGCGGTGTAACCGCTCAGGTCCGGAAATTGCCCAGGATCCGCCGCTGCCGCCGGCGGCAGAACTGCGCTCGCCCAGACGCATGCCGCCGCGCACAGCCCGCCGGGTAAAACCACCCTCTGCATCGCTCACCCCCGGCACCGAATATAGCGCCGCGCCGGGCCGGGTGCGGACACCATTTGGCCCGGTCACCCCAGTGAGCGGCGGCTGACGAACCGGCGCGGCAGCCCGGTGACCGGGTCCACGAATTCCAGGCTGTGCGCCAACAGCTGCAACGGCGTGCTGAAGTCGGCCGGGTCGGGGTCAACCACGTTGGGGTACAGCGGGTCTCCGTCGATCGGCACACCCAGCGAAGCCATGTGCACGCGCAGCTGATGGGTGCGCCCGGTGCGTGGGGTCAGCCGGTACAACCCGTCGCCAACGGCCTCGATCAACGTTGCGGCGTTCGGCTCACCGGGTTCCTCGACGGCCTGTAAGCAGCCGCGGCGCTTGATGATTCGGCTTTGCACCAGGGCCGGCAACGCCACCGCCGGGACACCGGCGGCGCGCGCGAAATACGTCTTGTGCACCGCACCGCGGGAAAACAGGGTCTGATACCGCCCCCGCAGCTCGCGACGCGCGGTGAACATCAGCACCCCGGCGGTCAACCGGTCCAGCCGGTGGGCGGGGCTGAGCTCGGGCAGGTCCAGCTCGCGGCGCAGCCGCACCAGCGCGCTTTGCGCGACGTGGCGCCCGCGCGGCATGGTGGCCACAAAATGCGGCTTGTCCACCACCACGAGGTCGTCGTCGCGATGCAGCACCGGGATGTCGAACGGCACCGGCACTTCCTCGGGAAGCTCACGGTAGAGGTACACGCAGGCGCCGGCCGGCAGCACCGTCGTCGCGTCGACCACCGTGCCGTCGGCGCAAACCACCTCCCCGGCCGCGACTTTGGCCCGTGCCGGCGCCCCGAACCGGGCGCCGAGTTCGTCGGCCGCCGGTCCGCCGCGCAGCCGCACCCGCGCCGGGCCGAGCCCGTCGCGCACCGGCAGCGGCGCCGACCGCACCCGGCTCAATCCAGCGGTACCGGTTCGAGGATCTCGGCGCGGGCCTCGGGCGCCGCCACCCGCAGCGCGTCGGCCGATTCGTCGTCGGGCTGGGTCTGGGAGAGCACCTCGGCCTCCACCCGCGCGAGGTACATCGCCACCTCGCGGTCGACGTCGGCGGCGGTCCAGCCCAGCACCGGTGCCACCACTTCGGCGACCTCGCGGGCGCAGTCGACGCCGCGGTGCGGGTATTCGATCGCGATCCGCATCCGGCGGGCCAAAATGTCCTCCAAATGCAGCGCGCCCTCGGCGGCGGCGGCGTAGGCGGCTTCCACCTTCAAATAGATCGGCGCCTCGGTGATCGGATCCAGCAGCTCGGGCTGGTCGGCGGCCAGCGCCAACACCTCGTCGATCAGCGCGCCGTAGCGGTCCAGCAGGTGCCGCACCCGGTAGGGGTGCAACCCCTGCTGGGTGCCGACGTGTTCGGTCTGGTTGATCAACGCGAAGTAGCCGTCGGCACCCAGCAGCGGCACCTTCTCGGTGATCGACGGCGCGACCCGGGTCGGGATGTACTCGGCGGCGGCGTCGATCGCGTCGGCGGCCATCACCCGGTAGGTGGTGTACTTGCCGCCGGCGATGGCCACCAACCCGGGTGCGGGCACCGCCACCGCATGCTCGCGGGACAGCTTGGAGGTGTCGTCGCTCTCCCCGGCCAGCAGCGGCCGCAGCCCGGCGTAGACGCCGTCGATGTCGTCGTGGGTCAGCGGGGTGGCCAGCACGGTGTTGACGTGGCCGAGGATGTAGTCGATGTCGGCCTTGGTGGCCGCCGGGTGGGCCAGGTCGAGGTTCCAGTCGGTGTCGGTGGTCCCGATGATCCAGTGTGTACCCCACGGGATGACGAACAGCACCGACCGCTCGGTGCGCAGGATGATCGCGGTCTCGGACACGATCCGGTCCCGGGGCACCACCACGTGCACCCCCTTGGAGGCGCGCACCTGGAACCGGCCGCGCTGCCGCGACAGCGCCTGAATCTCGTCGGTCCACACCCCGGTGGCGTTGACCACCACGTGGCCGCGGACCTCGGTGACCGCGCCGTCCTCGGAGTCGCGGACCTGCACCCCGGTCACCCGGTCGCCTTCCCGCAGCAGCGCCACCACCTGGGTCGACGACCGCACCACCGCGCCGTAATGCCCGGCGGTGCGGGCCACGGTCATGGTGTGCCGGGCGTCGTCGACGACGGTGTCGTAGTAGCGGATCCCGCCGATCAGCGAGCTGCGCTTGAGCCCCGGGCACAGCCGTAAAGCCCCCGCGCGGGTCAGATGTTTTTGCGCCGGAACGGATTTGGCGCCACCGAGCTGGTCGTACAAAAAGATGCCGGCGGCCACATAGGGGCGTTCCCACCACCGGCGGGTCAGCGGGTACAGAAACGGCAGCGGCTTGACCAGGTGCGGCGCCAGCGTGGTCAGCGACAGCTCCCGTTCGTGCAGTGCCTCGCGCACCAGCCCGAACTCCAGTTGCTCGAGGTAACGCAGCCCGCCGTGGAACATCTTCGAGGACCGGCTGGAGGTGCCGGCGGCCAGGTCGCGGGCCTCGACCAGCGCCACCTTGAGCCCGCGGGTGGCGGCGTCCAGGGCGCAGCCGGCGCCCACCACCCCGCCGCCGATGACCACCACGTCGAATTGTTCGGCGCCGAGCCGCTCCCAGGCCGCCGCCCGCTGGGCCGGTCCGAGCACGGCGCTGCCCCAGGTCCGGCCGCTGCCCGCTGCGAGAATCGGGTCGGTCAAGGACGTAACTCCTTTGGTTACTCGTCAGTACGACACTGCTCGCCCCAGGCTACGTGCCACGCCCGCGGCGTGCCCGACGAAACGGCGGCCCGGCGTTAGTCCAGGTCGTCGTGCGTCATCAACCGACGGGCCGCCTCGGTGAGCGACCCCGACAGCGACGGGTAGACCGCCAGCGTCTGGGCCAGGTCGGTGACCGTGATGCGGTTCTGCACCGCCAGCGCGATCGGCAGGATCAGCTCCGAGGCGATCGGGGCGACCACCACCCCGCCGATCACCACCCCGGTCGCCGGCCGGCAAAACAGCTTGAGCAGGCCGTGGCGCATCTCCGACATTTTCGCCCGGGCGTTGGTCCGCAGCGGCAACATGATGGTGCGGGCCGGCACCGACCCGTTGTCGATCGCCGCCTGCGGCACCCCGACCGCCGCGATCTCGGGCCGGGTGAACACCGCGGCGGCCACGGTCCGCAACCGGATCGGGCTGACCGCCTCCCCCAACGCGTGATAGATCGCGATCCGGCCCTGCATGGCCGCCACCGACGCCAACGGCAGCAGGCCGGTGCAGTCGCCGGCGGCGTAGATGCCGGCCACCGAGGTGCGCGACACCCGGTCCACGCTCAGGTAGTTGCCGGGTCCCAGCTCGATGCCGACCCGTTCCAGGCCCAGACCGGAGGTGTTGGGCACCGACCCGACGGTCATCAGGGCATGACTGCCCTCGACCGTGCGTCCGTCGGTCATCGTGACCAACACCCCGCCGTCGGTGCGGGTGACCGAGTCGGCGCGGGCGTTTTTGACCAGCGTGACCCCGCGCTCGGCGAACGAATCCTCCAGCACCCGCGCCGCGTCGGAGTCCTCGTGCGGCAGCACCCGGTCGCGGCTGGCGACCACGGTGACCGGCACCCCCAGCTCGGTGTAGGCGTTGACGAACTCGGCGCCGGTGACCCCGGAGCCGACCACGATCAGGTGCTCGGGCAGCGTGTCCAGGTCGTAGAGCTGACGCCAGGTCAGGATGCGCTCATCGTCGGGCTCGGCGTTGGGCAGCACCCGCGGGCTGGCGCCGGTGGCGATCAGCACCACGTCGGCGTCGCGCACGCTGGTGGTGCCGTCGGGTTCGGTCACCTGGATGCGGTGGTGTGCCATCCCGGGGATGTCGTCGACCAACTCGCCGCGTCCGGCGATCACCTCGACGCCCACGCTGCGCAGCTGGGCGCCGATATCGGCGGATTGGGCGGCGGCCAGCGTCTTGACCCGGTCGTGGATTTGGCCCAGCGAGATCTTGGCGTCGTCGGCGTCGATCGCGAAGCCCAGATGCGGGGCCCGACGCAGTTCGGTGCGCACCCCGGTGGAGGCGATGAACGTTTTGGACGGCACACAGTCCCACAGCACGCAGGCGCCGCCGATGCCGTCGGAGTCGACCAGGGTGATTTGGGCGACGTCCGGGCCCCGCGCCGCGGCCACCAGGGCCGCCTCGTAACCGGCCGGCCCTCCGCCGAGGATCAGGATGCGGGTCACCACAGGCCCTAACCTAGCTAACGCACCGGTTAACCGCCCAGCGAGCGCCTGCCGTCTAAGCTTTCCCCCGTGCCGCTCTACGCCGCCTACGGGTCGAACATGCACCCCGAACAGATGCTGCAGCGGGCACCGCACTCTCCGATGGCCGGGACCGGCTGGCTGCACGGGTGGCGGCTGACGTTCGGCGGTGAGGACATCGGTTGGGAAGGGGCGCTGGCCACCGTCGTGCAGGATCCGGGCTCTCGGGTGTTCGTCGTGCTCTACGACATGACGGTGGCCGACGAGACGAACCTGGACCGGTGGGAGGGGTCAGAGTTCGGCATCCACAAGAAGATCCGCTGTCGGGTCGAGCGCATCTCGTCGGACACCACCACCGACCCGGTGCTGGCGTGGCTGTATGTGGTGGACGCCTGGGAGGGTGGGCTGCCCTCGGCGCGCTATCTCGGGGTGATGGCCGACGCCGCCGAAATCGCCGGCGCGCCAGCCGAATACGTGCACGATCTGCGCACCCGCCCGGCCCGCAACATCGGCCCCGGCACGTAGGTTCCTTGTGCCCCTTTTGCCCCTTTTCCCGCGAGCGTGCGCAGTTGTACGCCTGCGGGCCGAAAAATGTGGCATTCTGCGCACGCTCGCGGGCTGAAAGTTACGCTGCGCGGCGAACCAATTGGGCGTCGATGCGGCGGACCATGTCCTGCGGGCGCCGCCGCACATCGTCGAAGATGATCGCCAGCACCTCCCATCCCACCTCCTGCAGGGCGGCGCGGCGCATCCGATCGTAGACGAGCGCTTGCGGTCCGCTGTGCCAGTCCAGGCCGTCGTATTCGACCGCGAGGCGGTGTTCCGGCCAGGCGAAGTCGACCCGCCAGACCCGTGACGTGGCATCCATGATCCGGTACTGCAACGCCGTGGGCGGGACGCCGCCGTCGATCATGACCAGCCGCGCCTCACTCTCCATCGGCGACTCCGCCAGCGGATTGGCCAACGGCAGTAGCTCGCGCACGGCCACGATGCCCCGCCGGCCCGCTTGCTGGTTGACAGCCCAGTTCAACTCCTGACGGGTGCAGGTGCCGCTGCGCAGTGCGGCGTCGAGGGTGGCCAGCGCGCGCGGACGCCGCAATCCGCGGGCCACCTCGATGGCGGTCCACGCCGGGGCGGTGGCTGGGCGACCGGCGACCATCCTCAGCGGCGCACCCTCCCGTCGGTGCACCACCAGGCCGGGGACCGGCCGCAACTGGGCGCCGCCCGGATTGACCACGTGCAGCTGGGCGGGCTGTTCGGTGTCGAAACCATACGCCGCGGCCGCGGTGCCCAGGCACGCCGCGACCGTCGTGCCGGCGGCCAAATCCAGCCCGCGCAGTTGCAAACCGACGGTCATTTGGCCGCGCCCGTAGATGCCGTACCACACCTTGTGCAGCGCTCCCCGCTTCACCGCCGCTTCCAGTTCCCGGCGACGCAGGAAGGTCAACGCCTGGCCCGCGGTGACCACGCCTCCCTGCTCGTCGAGCAGTCGGTGTAGGCGCTCGTCCATGCCGTTATCGTGGGCGCACGCACGCAACGGGGTAAGTCAGCTGCGGCCCACCTGTGGATAACTTCCCGGCCCGGCCCGGCCTGGCCCGCGAACGTGCGCAGAATGCCAATTTTCTCGGGTCTGGGCGTACAACTGCGCACGCTCGCGGCACAAAAAGGCCGGCCAAAAAGGCCGGCCGAAGAGGGCGGCCCTACACCGCGGCGGATTGTTCGACGATGTTGACCATCACCCGGACCCCGACCGCCAGCGCCCGCTCGTCGAGGTCGAAGGTGGGTTGATGCAGGTCCAGCTGCGGGCCGCTGCCCGACCACACCCCGAGGCGGGCCATCGCGCCGGGCACTTCCTCCAGATACCAGGAGAAGTCCTCACCACCGCCGGACTGCCGGGTTTCGGCCAGCACGTCGGGGCCGACGGCCTCGATGGCGTGGGTCAGGATGCGGGTGGAGATCTCCTCGTTGACCACCGGCGGCACCCCGCGCCGGTAGTGCAGGGTGTGCTCGATGCCCAGCGGCGCCAGCAGCGCCGACACCGTTTCCCCGACGATGCCCTCCAGCTGCACCCAGGTGTCGCGGCTGGCGGTGCGCACGGTGCCGGCCAACACGCCGGTCTGCGGGATGGCGTTGGCGGCCACCCCCGCATTGACCGCGCCCCACACCATGACGGTGGAGTTGCGCGGGTCGATGCGCCGCGACAGCACCCCGGGCAGCCCGGTGATCAGCGTGCCCAGGCCGTAGACCAGGTCGGCGGTCAGATGCGGCCGCGAGGTGTGCCCGCCCGGCGAACACAGGGTGATCTCGATGGTGTCGGCTGCGCTGGTGATCGGTCCGGGCGTGGTGGCGACCCGGCCCACCGCCAGCCGCGGGTCGCAGTGCAACGCGAAGATCCGGCTCACCCCGGTCAGCGCCCCGGCCGCGATCGCGTCGATCGCGCCGCCGGGCATCAGCTCCTCGGCGGCCTGGAAGATCAGCCGCACCGACACGGGCAGGTCGGGCACCGCGGCCAGCGCCTGCGCGGTGCCCAGCAGGATGGCGGTGTGGGCGTCGTGCCCGCAGGCGTGCGCGACCCCGGCCACCGTCGAGGTGTACGGCGCCCCGGTCCGCTCGGCCATCGGCAACGCGTCGATGTCGGCGCGCAGCGCGATCCGGGGCCGATGCTCGGGGCCGAAGTCGCAGGTCAGGCCGGTTCCCCCGGGCAGCACCTTGGGGTTGAGCCCGACATCGGCCAGCCGTTCGGCGACGAACTGGGTGGTGGCGTATTCCTGGCGGCTCAGCTCCGGATGGCGGTGCAGGTGGCGCCGCCAGGCGACCAGATCGTCACAGTTGGCGGCCAGCCACGACTCGGCGGTATCGACCAGGCTCATGTGGGCCGCACCTCGATCCCGGCGGCCCCGGAATCATCGCCCCCGCCCGGCCCTGGCGTCACCGCACCCTCGGCGCGATCCGATGCGGCGATGATGGGCATGCTGGCAGTATCTCACCGCCGCGGGACACCGCTGACAACGGATAAGCTCGGCGCTGTGGACGACGGGCCCGACGCGCTGGCACAGCAGGCGGCGCAAGTCATCAGCGAGCGCACCGGAGTCGGGCAGCACGACGTCGCGATCGTGCTGGGCTCCGGCTGGGTTCCCGCGGTGGAGGCGCTCGGTGCCGCGACCGCGGTGATCCCGATGGCCGAGGTGCCCGGCTTCCGGGTACCGACGGTGGCCGGGCAGGGCCACCAGGTGCTGTCGGTGCCGATCGGCGCGCACCGGGTGCTGGTGCTGGCCGGTCGGGTGCACGCCTACGAGGGACACGACCTGCGCCACGTCGTGCACCCGGTACGCACCGCGGTCGCGGCCGGCGCGCACACCGTGGTGCTGACCAACGCGGCCGGCGGGCTGCGCAGCGACTTTGCGACCGGCCAGCCGGTGCTGATCCGCGACCACCTCAACCTGACCGCGCGCTCACCGCTGGTGGGGGCGCAGTTCGTCGACATGGTCGACGCGTACGCGCCGCGGCTGCGGGCGCTGGCCCGCGAGGTCGACCCCACCCTGACCGACGGCGTGTACGCCGGCCTGCCGGGCCCGCATTACGAGACCCCGGCCGAGATCGCGATGCTGCGCGTGTTGGGCGCCGATTTGGTCGGGATGTCGACCGTGCACGAGACGATCGCGGCCCGGGCGGCCGGCGCGCAGGTGCTGGCGGTGTCGCTGGTGACCAACCTGGCCGCCGGTATCACCGGGGAGCCGCTCAGCCACGCCGAGGTGGTGGAGGCCGGCCGTCGCTCGGCGACCCGGATGGGCTCGCTGCTGGCCGATGTCGTCGCCCGGTTGTGACGGTGACACCCGAGGAGTGGATCGCCCACGACCCCGACCCGGTGACGGCCGCCGAACTCGCCGCCTGCGACGCCGACGAGTTGACCGCCCGGTTCGCCCGGCCGCTCAGGTTCGGCACCGCCGGGCTGCGCGGACCGGTGCGCGGCGGCCCGGACGCGATGAACCTCGCCGTGGTGCTGCGGGCCAGTTGGGCGGTGGCCCAAGTCCTGCACCGGCACCGGTCGGGCGCAACGGTGATCGTCGGACGCGACGCCCGGCACGGGTCAGCCGAATTCGCCATCGCGGCCGCCGAGGTGCTTGCCGCGGCCGGGTTTTCGGTGCTGCTGCTGCCCGGACCGGTGCCGACACCGGTGGTGGCGTTCGCGGTGCGGCACACGGGTGCGGTGGCCGGAATTCAGATCACCGCGTCGCACAACCCGCCGACCGACAACGGCTACAAGGTGTACTGCGAGGGCGGGATGCAGATCATCTCCCCCACCGACACCCAGATCGAGGCGGCGATGGCCGCCGCGCCCTTCGCCGACCAAATCCCCCGGCAGGCCGTCCCACCCACCGGACGCGACCTGATCGACCGCTACATCGCGCGGGCCGCGGCGGTGCGCCGCGGATCCGGCTCGGTGCGGGTGGCGCTGACCGCGCTGCACGGGGTGGGTGGTGACGTCGCCGTGCACACGCTGCACCGGGCCGGCATCGTCGACGTGCACGCGGTGGGCGCCCAGTTCGCGCCGGATCCCGACTTCCCCACCGTGGCGTTCCCGAATCCGGAAGAACCCGGGGCCGCCGACGCGTTGCTGGCGCTGGCCGCCGACGTCGACGCCGAGGTCGCCATCGCGCTGGATCCCGACGCCGACCGGTGCGCGGTTGGCATTCCCACGTCGTCCGGGTGGCGGATGCTGTCGGGCGACGAAACCGGTTGGCTGCTGGGCGATTACCTGCTGTCCCAGGTCGAGACACCTGAATCCAGCGTGGTGGCGTCCACGGTGGTGTCGTCGCGGATGCTGGCCGCGATCGCCGCGCACCACGGGGCCCGGCATGCGGAAACCCTGACCGGGTTCAAATGGTTGGCCCGCGCCGACGCCGACCTGCCCGACGCCACCCTGCTCTACGCCTACGAGGAGGCGATCGGGCACTGCGTCGACCCGGCCGCCGTCCGGGATAAGGACGGCATCAGCGCGGCGGTGCTGGTCTGCGATGTGGTGGCAACGCTGCGCGACCGGGGCCGCTCGGTGCCCGACGCGTTGGACGAGTTGGCCCGCCGCCACGGCGTGCACGTCGGTGCGGCGGTGTCGCGCCGAGTCGCCGACATCGACGAGGCGGCCGCAATGATGACCCGGCTGCGGGCCGACCCGCCGAAGCAACTGACCGGGCTGCCCGTGACCGTTACCGATCTGGAGCCCCGCACCGACGCGCTGATCTTTATCGCCGAGGACACCGACACACTGGCTCGGGTGGTGGCACGGCCGTCCGGCACCGAGCCGAAACTCAAGTTCTACCTTGAGGTTCGGTGCGCGGCGGCCGACGGCCTGGATACCGCCAAAGAACACGCGACACGGTTGTGCGACGAGCTGGTGGGGGTTGTGGGCGCCTGGTGAGGACGACGTTCGCGGGCTACGGCGAGCCGGCTGAAATCTCCAGCCGCTCAGCGCGGCCCGAACTGGCGGTCACCGGCATCGCCCAGGCCGGGCACGATGTAGGCGTCCTCGTTGAGCCGCTCGTCGATCGCCGCGGTGAACAGCCGCACACCGGGGGCGGTTTTCTTTAGGGCGGCAAGGCCTTCCGGGGCGACCACCACGCACAGCACGGTGACGTCGGTGGCACCGCGGTCGAGCAGTACCCCCAGGGTGTGCGTCATCGAGCCGCCGGTGGCCAGCATCGGGTCGAGCACCATCACCGGCTGGCCGGTCAGGTCGGTGGGCAGCGACGCCAGATACGGCACCGGCAGATGGGTGTCCTCGTCGCGGACCACCCCGACAAACCCGACCCGGGCTTCCGGCAGCAGCGCATGCGCCTGGTCGACCATGCCCAGGCCGGCGCGCAGCACCGGCACCAGCAGCGGCGGCGCGGCCAGCACCGCCCCGACCGTCTCGACCAGCGGGGTGCGCACCGTCATCGACTCACACCGCAAATCGCGGGTGGCCTCGTAGACCAGCATCAGCGTCAGATCGCGCAGCGCGGCGCGGAACGCCGCGTTGTCGGTGCGGTGATCGCGCAGCGTGGTCAGCCGGGCCGCCGCCAGCGGGTGGTCGAGCACGCGCACATCCACGGCCACTGAGCCTACGGGGGTGCCCGACAGCGGGCGGGTCAGGCGCCGAAGAAGTTGAAGATGTCGAAGCCCAGGCCCACCAGGTCGATGAGCGGTTGCCCGGCGATCAGCGGCCCGTCCAAGATGGCGTCCGGACCGATGATGCTGCCCAGGTCCAACAGGTTCGCCAAATCATTCCAGCCGGTGAGCAGCGCGCCGTCAACCAAGTTGACCAGGTCGTAGCCGGTGATGTTCTGCAGCAACACGGTGATGTCGTTGATGATGCCGAGTTCGCCGGCCGACAGCGTGCCGCCGTTGGCCGCGACGTCGGCCCACGGCCCGATGACGCTTTGAATGAAGGCGTTCTGCAGCCCGGCCAGCATCTGCAGCGGATCCATCTTCTCGAAAAGCCCGGCGACACCGGAGCCGTCGTACAGGGTGCCCAGCGGGGTCTCGGCCCACGGGCCGCCGGCCACCCCGATCGCCTGCTCATACGCGCTGCCTTCGATGTACGTGCCGCCGGGGATGGTGTAGAGCCCGTCGACCGCGGGATCGCCGGCGTTGCCGTAACCCCAGTCGATGAACAGCCGGGCCCACGGCGAGAAGAAATCCCCGAAGAACTGCCCGGCGGTCCCGCCGTTGAACATGAACTGCAGGATCGGCAGATTCTGCGGGAGGTAGTAGAAGTCGGTGTCCCCGATGGTCCCGACGTTGATGGCACTGGCCACCTGATCGGCGGTGAGGTCCGGGTAGTACGGGTGCACGGTCTCGATGCCGATGATGGCGTTGATGTCGGCCAGCAGGTTGGTGGGGTCCTGCGGGAAGTTCGCCCAACCGTCGTACTCGCCGGTGTAAATGTCGCTCGCGCCGATCCCGGCGGTCGGGGTCGGGTCCATGCTCAGCGGCACGTTGAGGAACGGCAGGTGCTGCCCGACCGGCGTCAGGCTGAAAGCCTTGATGCCGTCCGGGAATTGGAAGCGGTCCAGGATGCCGCCCAGCGGGTTGTTGGGGTCGCCGATCAGCACGTAGTGCAGGTTGCTGGCGTCGACGCCGTCCTTGATCAGGTTGTTGAGCTCCTGGGTGGCGATGGTGGCGCTTTGCGAGTAGCCGAATATCACGCCCGCGTCGCCGTTGCCGCCGAGGACGGTGTTCAGCTGTTGCGCGCCGACGTTCACCGAGTTACCAAAATTCAGGTTGTCCCAGGCCGGGTTGCCCGCGGGGTTGGTCAGGCACACGATCGGACAGAACTGCTCCGGCGTGTCCAGCGGAGTGAACGGGCCGGTGAACCCGTTGGGCTGCAGGTAGAGCGCTTCGACTTGGCTCATGTAGTCGTCGACGGTGGGGTCGGGAACCGCGGTGCCGCCCATGATCCAGGCCTCGTCGGCCAGCAGCGCGATGTTGGCGATCACCACCGACGTCAACGCCGACGTCGCCCCGACGACGGCGGCACCGACGGCCGCCGACAGCACCGCACCCAGCGAACGCAACCGCGTAGCGGCCATTGCGACCTCCCGACCCAGCACCGTCCGGTGGTCGCCTGTTGCTCCCCGCGGGCGGCAATCTGCGCCTATGATCGCGCCCACCCGAACCCGGTGTGGGGAAATTCACAATTATTTTTCATCTGATTTTCAGGAACGGACACGCGTGGCGGCTGCGCGGCGGCGGGCCGCAACCTTCCTATACTTCGGCCATGCGACGCCCGCGCCGGCGGAGAAGCATCCCGCTGAGGGCCACCGGACTGATGGTGCTGCTGGCGACGGCCCTGCTGGGGCCGGTGCCCGCCGGGCGCATCACATCACCGCCGGGCTTCACCGCCGCCGCGGTGCCGGCCTTCGCCCACATCGTCGTCGTGGTGGAGGAGAACCGCTCCCAGGCCAACATCATCGGCAACAAGGCGGCGCCCTACATCAACCAGCTGGCCGCCGGCGGCGCGATGATGGCGCAATCGTTCGCCGAAGTGCATCCCAGCGAACCGAACTATTTCGCGCTGTTCGCCGGCAGCACGCTCGGCGTGACGGAGAACGTCTGCCCGGTCAACGCGGGCAACGCCGCAAACCTGGGCACGCAGCTGCTGGCCGCCGGGTACAGCTTCGCCGGGTTCGCCGAAAGCCTGCCGGCCGTCGGCTCGACGGTCTGCAGCGCCGGCAAGTACGCGCGCAAACATGTGCCGTGGGCCAGCTTCACCAACATCCCGCCGAACTCTTCGCTGCCGTTTTCCGCCTTCCCGGCGCCGGCCAACTACGCGGGGCTGCCGACGGTGTCGTTCGTCATTCCCAACCTCGACAACGACATGCACGACGGGTCCATCACCCGCGGCGACACCTGGCTGTACCAGAACCTGTCGGCGTACGCGCAGTGGGCGAAGGCCAACAACAGCCTGCTGATCTTGACCTGGGATGAGGACGACAACGCCTCGCGTAACCAGATTCCGACGGTCTTCTACGGCGCCAACGTGAAACCGGGAACCTACGCGGAGCCGATCAGCCACTACAACGTGCTGTCCACGTGCGAGCAGATGTACGGGTTGCCCAAACTCGGCTTGGCGGCGCGCGCCCCGGCCATCGCCGATATCTGGGGCGGCTAGCCCGCTCCGACCCCCGCGACACCGGCGTCGTTATTCTGTGCCGCATGGCTGCTGACCTCGTGCCCATTCGATTGGGCCTGACCGCTGGTGACCGCTACACGCTGTGGGCGCCGCGCTGGCGTGATTCAGGCGATGAGTGGGAGGCGTTCCTCGGCAAGGAGGAGGACCTCTACGTCTTCGAGACGGCGGCCGACCTGGTGGCGTTCGTGCGCACCAACACCGACCACGACCTGGCCGACCACCCCGGCTGGGCGGGCCTGACCGAGGCCAACGCGCACAAACTGGATCCGGCCGAGCGCAACCAATTCGACCTCGTCACCGTCGAGGAGTTGGTGGCCGACAACCCCACCAAGAAGTCGGTGCGGACCCTGGCGAACACGCTGGCGGTGGTCGCGTCGATCGGGTCGGTGTGCGAGCTGTCCGCGGTGACAAAGTTCTTCAACGGCAACCCCACGCTGGGCACCGTGACCGGCGGCATCGAGCACTTCAAGGGCAAGGCCGGTCGCAAGCGCTGGTATGTGATCGGCGAGATCATCGCGCGCAACTGGGACAACGTGCTCAGCGCCCTCGACGACGTCATCACCACCCCCGACGTCGACGAGGCGGCGTCGCGCCGCGCCGCCGACGAGCTGGCCGAAGAGCCCCCCGAAGAGGACGAGGCGATCGAGGAGTCGGCCGCCGAGGACGGCGACGAGGCGGCGGCCGACGCCGAGGAGTCCGACGAGCCGGCCGAGGACTCCGACGCCGCACCCGCCCGCGCCACCAGCGTGGTGCTCGGCAGCGACGCGGATTTCTGGGCGAAGGTGGGCATCGACCCGATCCGGATCATGACCGGCGCCGGGACCCTCTACACGCTGCGGTGCTACTTCGACGACCAGCCGATCTTCCTGGGCCGCAACGGCCGGATCAGCGTGTTCAGCTCCGAACGCACGCTGGCGCGATACCTGGCCGACGAGCATGACCATGACCTGTCCGACCTGAGCACCTACGACGACATCCGCACCGCGGCCACTGACGGTTCGCTGGCGGTGGACATCACCGACGACAACGTCTACGTGCTGACCGGGCTGGCCGATGACCTCGCCGACGGGCCGGACGCGGTGGACCGCGATCAGCTTGAGCTGGCCGTCGAACTGCTCCGCGATGTCGGTACCTACGCCGAGGACGACATTGTCGATAAAGCGCTGGATCCCGACCGTCCGCTGGGCAACCTGGTCGCCCACGTGCTGGACCCCGAAGCGCCCGGCACGGTGAAGGCGCCGTTTGCCTCGGCGGTCAAGGCGTGGGAGGAACTCGAGCGGTTCGTGGAGTCGCGGCTGCGGCGCGAATAACACCGCCTATTCGGTGGAATCCTCCAGCGGCAGGGTGAACTGCGCGGCCGCGGCGACCAGCGGCGCGTGGTCGCGTCGGTAGCCGCGCAACCGGTCCAACCTCGCCGCGCTCCAGCCGCCGGGCAGCGCGGCCGCTGCGACCAGCGCCGCCAGCGCCAGCCGACGCATCCGATCGTCGGCGTGCGACGCCAGCCGCGTTTCAAGGGCCTCCAGGTCGGCGCGATCCGACCGCCGCGTCCACGATCCGACCGCGGCGATGCCCGCCGCCACCGCGTCGGCGTGCCACTCACCGGAGGCGGCCAAATCGTCGAGCAGGCCAGCGAACTGGTGCCAGGCCAACACCTGCCCGGCCAGCTGCAGGCGGAGGTGGACCGCCATCGGATCGTCGGCCAGCACGCCGAGTATCGCGTGCGCGATCGGCCGCAGCCGGGCGTGCTGACCGGGTAGGGCGGTGAGCAGGGCCTGCACAGTCGCCACCAGCGCGCGGCGGTTGGGCAGCGCGTCCCGGATGCCGGCCGCGATGCGGGCGGCATCCGGTGGGCGGCAGATGGTGAACAATGCGACGGCGGCCGCGTGCTGTTCGGCCGGCGCGTCGGCGGTCAGCGACGACAGCAGGCCGGGCAGCAGGGCCTGCTCGCGATCCGGTGGCGGCAGGTCAATGCAGCGCTGCAAAACCGGCATCCGCACCGCCGGGTCGGGGTGGGCCAGTACCCGAGCCAGCAGCGCGGCCAGGCGCCGCTGCGCCGGGTCCGACAGCCGGTCGGCGGGAATCCGCACCACGGCGGCCATCAGCACCGGGTCGGCGGAGTCGACGGCGCGATCCACGATCTCCCACGCGTGCGGGCGATCCAGATGGCGCCACAGCGCGCGCAGCAGGGCCACCCGCACATCGCGCGGCAGCGAGCGCCCGTCGAGCCGCTGTAGGACCCGGAACGCGTCCTCGCCCGGGAGGTCGCCGAGCAGCCGGGCGCACTCCTTGGCGACCGTGATCTTGTCCAGCGGCACCGTCTGCAGCAGCCGCAGGGCGCGGGTCACCGGCAGGGCCAACACGGTACGGCGCAGTGCGTAGATGGCGATGCGGGACCGCTCGTCGGCCAGCGCCTCCAGCAATGCCGGGACCCCTTGCCCGGCGTCCAGCTTGCCCAGCGCGCGCAGCGCCGCCTCTTGAACCCCGGGTCGCGCATCGCGTGCCAGCTCGCTCAGCCGCGTCGGCGCCACCGCCGGCAGCGCCGCCAGTTGCGTCATCGCGCGCAGCACGGTGGGGATGTCGCGGGGGTCCGCGGTGACCTGGGTGAGCTCATCCAGCGTGGCGGCGAATTCCCGCTGCTGCGTCGGCGTCCACCGGAAAAACCCGCGGCTCAGCGGCAGAACGTAGCGGGTGTGGCCGGTGGCGAACCGGCCCTGGTAGGCGCGGCGGCCCAGCAACGGCGTCAGCAGGTCCTGCCGGCGGCGGTGCAGGAATTCCAGCACCGGGGTTTGGGTGACCCAGCTGGGGTCGTCGCGGATCAGCGCCGGGATCAGCGTGGTGAACTCGACGCGGTGGTGCTGGGCCAGCAGCGACAGGATCGCCGCGGCGACCCACTGCCGCTTCGTGTCTTGCAGCAGCCGCACCAGCATCGCGATCAGCTCCGGGAAGCGGCTCAGGCGCCGGCCCAGGGTTCGCGCCAGGGCCAGCAGTTGCGGTTCGCGTTCCCGCGCTTGCCATGTCGCGAGCACCGGGGTCAGGGCCGGGGCGAGACGGCGCAGCTGAGCATCGGTCAGTTCGTGTTCCGGCAACACGAGTTGGCCGTATTCGCCGGCGAACGTCACCAACCAGCCGAGGCTCCAGTCCAGGTGGAAGGGCAGCAGGGCCCGGACCAGCGTCTGCGCGTAACTCGCCGTGCCGTGGGACAGATCCGCGGCCGACAATGCGTCGCGCAGGATCTGGGCCAGATCCGGCAGGTGCTCGGGTTTCCAACTGCTGGGCGGAAGTTGAGCCAACCCCGCAAATACCGCGCAGCGCACCGGATCCTGTTCGTACCGCCGGTCGCGCAGCGCGGTCAGCAGCTCGCCCAGCCGCGCCCGCTGGAAGCGGACCGCCCCGATCAGCGCCTGCAGGGCCGCCGACCGCAGCTCGGCGTCCGGGTGGTTGAGGAAGGGATCCGCGACGCGGCGCGCCTGCGCCCAGGGCACGAACGCGGCATAGCTCAACCGGAACGCGGGATGCGTTGCCAGGGCGGGTAAATCCAGGTGGCGGCGCCCCTCGGCCTCCCGCAGGTCCCGCGGCAGGGCTGCGACCAGTTTCGGGTCCGCGCAGCCGTCCTCACCACGCCACAGCCGACCGCAGTACCGATAGATTTCGCTGCGCCGTTCGGCGGGCAGCCGGGGAAACCAGAAGGTCGGCCACGGCAGCGTGCCCGGTTGCTGCTCCAGCAGCGCCAGCAGCCGCGGGTTGTCGAGACGGTGAGCGCGCGCGGCAAGGCTGATCGACGCTGGCTCCTCCAATCCCAGCAGGAGGTCGGCCACCTCGACCGGTCGGCGCAGCGCCAGCATCGTCCAGCCGGGTGAGCGGACCGACCCGTGGCGGATCAGCCACTGCGCGAGCTGAACGCCCCGATCCGGGGACCACTTGGCCAGGATCGGCAATGCGGTGTTGGCCTCCCACAGCAGCTGCAGGTCCGGCTGCTCGGAGGTCTCCGTCAGCCGCTGAACGGTCAGATCCGGGTGGCGGCGGGCCAGCCGCTCCCAGAATGTCGCGCCGCCGCCGCGTCGGGCGGTCTCGAAGTGTTCGGCCACCACCGCCGGGGAGCCGAACGGGAGCAACGGCCCGAGCGCGTGCGGGTCGGCGCCCGCCAGCGCGTCCAAGAACCCGTCGATGACGGTCAGCCGACCCCGTCGGCGCAGCCCGCGCAGCAACGCTAGGCGTAGGTCAGCCCGAAGCCCCTGCAGCACTTCGATGATTGGCTCGTCGTCGCTGTAGGCGGCGACCAGCTTGACCGCGCGGCCGCTGATCGTGCGCGACGGATCGTGGAGCGCTGCCAGCGCCTGGCTGCCGTCTTTGCTGCCGTAGCAGCTGTGCAGGGCGAGCAGCCTCTCGAAGAAGCCGCCGGCGCTAAGGGCGGCGATCAGGCCGGCGGCGTGTGGGCTGCTCGTCGCCTCGCGCCCCAACTCGACCATGCGGCGCATCCGCTCATCGTGGTTGAGCGGTTCCAGCGTCTCGAGTAGGTGGTCGACGTCGGTCAAGGTGTTTGCTCCCCCGCTAGCCCCAGTCGCAATATTCTCTCAGGGCGACCGCCGCCCACTGGGCAGTAATTCGGTTCCACGCCCGGCAACGAAGGTCTCACTGATGGAGCAGGCTCATTACGACCGGACCGGGCGGACCTACGCGCGGACCAGGCAACCGGATCCCCGCATTGCCGCGGCGATCCACCACGCGTTGCACGGGATGGGATCGGTGGCCAACATTGGCGCCGGAGCGGGTGCCTACGAACCGCCGCAAACGGTGCTCGCCATCGAACCCAGCCGCGTGATGATCGCCCAGCGCCCACCGCATGCGGCGCCCGCGGTGCAAGCGACGGCCGAACAGTTGCCGATCCGAATGAACGCGGTGGATGCGGCGCTCGCGGTTTTGACCATTCACCACTGGGCCGACCTCAATCGGGGTATTGCCGAACTGATCCGGGTCGCCCGCCGCCGCATCGTGATCCTCACCTGGGACCACACCGTCATTCGGGAATTCTGGCTGCTGCGTGAATACCTGCCGGCCGCCGCGGAAACCGATGCACGGCTGGCCGTGCCCCTGGACCGGCTGCGCTCGCTGCTTCCCGTCGAACATGCGGTCCACCCGATCCCGGTCCCGCATGACTGCGTCGACGGCTTCGGCGGCGCCTACTGGCGTCGACCGCACGCCTACCTTGACGAGACCGTGCAAGCCGGCATGTCGATGCTGGCCCTCACGCCGCAACACCAACTGCGGCCGGGACTCACCCGACTGCGCGACGACCTGGTCTCCGGTGCGTGGGTGGCCCAGCACGCTGACCTGCTCGATGAGGCGGCACTCGACCTCGGGTATCGCCTGGTGACCGCGGCACCAACCACCGAGCCCGGCCAATAGGCGCAAATTACTGCGCCGATATGCATCACCAAAACAGCAGTTCGGCCGGTCGCAACCGGCCCAAACGGGGGAACGGAAGCCAAGTTGGGTTTTTGAAAAACCCGGCCCAGCGCCGACCGGCCGGGGTTAAGCTGCGGGCTGCCTGTGAATTTGAAAGGGGGTGTCAACGCGGCGGCGGGACATACCGCTGCCGAGCAGGTGAGCATCCCCCTTAGCCGGTGTAGCCAGTCGCGCACCGAGCTCAATCCCCATCGATTTCGACCACTGCCGTGCCCCCGGCATGAGAAAGGAATCACTATGGTAGCGACCAGTTTTCGTAGACGCGTCATGATCCCTGCGGCCGTCGGCGCCGCCGCGGCAGCAATGGCTGTCGTCATTGCTCCCACCGCGTACGCCGACGAGGACTGGGGAGCGATTGCGGTCTCGCCCGACGGCCAGGCCGTCGGCGTAGCCACCGATAAGCCGAACCAGTATCTTGCCGACCAGGCTGCGACCAACGACTGTCAGCAAAACACCCCCAGCTGTAACGTGTTGATTTCCTTCAAGTCCCCGGACTGCGGTGCGGTCGTCAAAAACGGCGATCACTACTTCGGAGACAGCGGCGCCACGCAGCAGGAGGCGGAACAAAATGCGACGAACCAGAGTCCCGGCGCCACCGTGCTGAAGTCCGCCTGCAACGGGGCGGCACCCGAGAATGAAGGCTCGTCGACCGCCACCACACCGACGACAGCCACGACCACGACGGCTCCGGCGCCCGGCGGCTGAGCCGTCCGCCTCGCCCAACCACCCGGCGTGACCGGCGTCGGATATAGCAGAACTGTTATATTGGACGGGTGAGTTCCTACGGCGGGGACCTGGTCCGGGAGGCCCGCCGTCGCGCCGGGCTTAGCCAAGCCGAACTGGCGGCGCGGGCGGACACCGCCCAGCCCGCGATCGCGCGGTGGGAAGCCGGTCGCACCGCGATCAGCCTCGATGATGTGTTCCGCCTGGTTCGCCTGTGCGGTTTCGACCTGGACCTGATGCTGGTACCGCGCGACGACAGCGACTGGGCGCAGGCGGCGCGGCTCGCCGGCCTTACCGGCCAGGAGCGGCTGGATCGGCACGCGCGGCTGGCGCGGCAGTTGCGCGGGCTGCGACAAGCCCGGCGAGCCTGAGGTGGAACTCGATCTCCCCCGCCTCTTTGCGGCGCTCGACCGCCACCGGGTCGCCTACGTTCTCATCGGCGGCCTGGCGGCGGTGTACCACGGATCGCCGTTCCCGACCGAAGACGCCGATATCACTCCGCAGAGCGGACGAGCCAACCTCGTTCGCGTGGCGGCGGCACTCGATGAGCTCAACGCACGCAGCCGGACCGAATCCGCGTCCGGCGGACTTCCGTTCGCGTGCAACGCCGATGCGCTGGCGAGCGCCACCACCTGGAATCTGACCACCGACGCCGGGGACCTCGACGTGGCCTTCGAGCCAGCCGGCACCCGCGGCTATGCGGATCTGCGCCGCGATGCGAGACCTGTTGCGCTGTACGGCGTCACCGTGCGAGTGGCCGCGCTGGCCGATGTCATCCGCTCCAAGCAGGCGGCGAACCGACCCAAGGACCGGCGGGTGCTTCCCACGCTGCGCGAGATCCTGACGCGGCAGCGCCCGACGACCGAGTCGGAACGCTAGTTCAGCCCCCCGGCGCGCTCGTGCGCCGGTGCAACAGTCCGCGCACCGCATCGTCCATGCGCATCTCGATGAGGCATAGCGCGAGCGCCTCGTGGCCATTAATTGACTAAACGTTTAATCAACGTTATGGTGGCGTGATGACTACCCGGCAAGAGCAGGCCCAACGGCGTCGCGCGCAGCTCATCGACGCTGCGTTGGTCGTGTTTGCCCGCAAGGGTGTTGACGGGACCTCGGTCAAAGACATTGCCCAGGCCGCGGCCGTGACGCCCGGGCTGCTGTACCACTACTTCGACAGCAAAGAAGACCTGGTCGCGGCCGTGCTTGAAGAGCGCGGCTTCCTTCCGCAGTTGCGCGCGTTGCTGAGTGAGCGCGCCGATCAACCGGCGAGTGTGGTCTTGCCCCAGCTGATTCGGGCATTCGACGAAACCCTTGCCGCCAACGCCGATGTGGTGTCGGTGTTCTTCTCGGCTAGCCACGCCGACGCGGCGTTGCGCGACTTCGTCGCAACCGGGCAAAACGTACTGCAGTCCTATCTGAAATCACGTGCCAAGGCCGGTGAACTCCGGCCCGAGCTGATCGAGGCCGCCGCCAACACACTTTTCGCGGCGGTGGCGATCGGACACAAGACCGGCCGGCGGGTCAACGTCGACGAGCTCATTCAACTCGTCCTGAACGGGTTGGCTACGCAATCACCTTTGGAGGCTCACCATGTCGTATCTGTATAGCGATCACCAGCGCGCCCTCGGGCCCTTGCTGTATGGCGATCGCGGGGCTGGGCTCGACGCGCCGCGCCAGGCTGCCGCGTTGCCCCGCTTCGATGCACCGCGCATGGTGCCGCTGCACAAGCCGGTGGCTGAACTGACCGTCGGGCTGCTGGTCAGCCTGGGGGCACGGGCCCCCGGACAGGAACCACTGCAGCGCACCAATGACCTGTCCTACCGCCTCATCCCACGCACCGTGCCCAGCGACCAGATCGTGTTCGACCACGCCACCCCGGCACGCTTCTGGGCCGACGAGGACCTCAACGTGGCCTTCCCCCGCGACCGCCTGGCCGAACTGGAAGCCGACGGCACCATCGGTGCGCTAGCGCCCGAGGCGGTCAGCATCCTGGGCTCCATCACCAAATGGGACCAGCTGGCCACCGACACCGCGCCTCGCATCCACGACGAATTCCGCCGCCAGAACGTCGATCTGGTGCTCGTGGTGCCGTTCTGCCCGCAATGCCACCAGGCCACCGCGGTACTGGCGCGCGCGTTGGAAGCCGGCGGACTGCCCACCTTGATGCTGTCCACCCTGCGCGATATCTCCGAGGCCTACCAGCCGCCCCGCACCGCACTGGTCGACTACCCCATCGGCGCACCTTGCGGACGCGTCGGCGACCCCGACCACCAGCGCGCCACGCTGCGCGCCGCGCTGGGCTGTCCACTGGATACCACCACACCCGTGCTGCACACCGTCGATCTGCCCTATCAGGCCGACGGCGGGCGAGACTGGATCGAAGCCACCCAGGCGGCCTATCGCGCCGACATCGGCAACGTTCAACAGAACCTGAGACTGCACGCCGGCTCCGCATCCCTGGCGGGACAGGAAAAAGACTTCACCATCCGATGCAACTGCTAACCGGCCGGGCCGCAGACTCCACAGTCCGCTGCCCTGGACAGCTACCGCCGATGAGAAGGGAAGTAATTATGACCACCGACACCCAAGCACCGCTGGTGACCCGGCTCAAAGAACCAGACGTGGCCCTGCCCAGGCTCGCGGGCACCCCAAATACCGTGGAGAACAAGAAGAAGCCGGTCTTTCACTTCCCGGTCAAGGTTTCGCTGAAAACCGACGAGGGACTGCGCAAGTACGCGGACGTCAAGCCGGGGGTCAAGGGTTACGGTGCCTACCAGCTCTGGTCCGATGAGGGCACCGGCCTTCCGCCCGGCGCCGACAGCGCTCCCGCACCGCTGGTGTACTTCGCCGCGGGAGCGGCATTCTGTCTCGTCAGTCATCTGACGAACCTCGCCGATGACCGCAAGCTCGACGTGCGCAACATCGAAGTGGAAAGCGAACTGTCCTTCGGCTACGTCAAGGGCGAAGCAGGTCAGCGAGGAGTCTGCCTAGGCCTGCGCTACCTGGTCGACATCGACTCCGATGCACCGCAGGAACAGCTGCGTCAACTCATTCAGGAAGCCAAGGGGATGTGTCTGGCCGAGGCCGCCCTGGCAGAGCCCGTCAAAATCCAGACGCTGCTCGCCGTCAAGGGAGACGTGGTCGATCCCGACGTCGCAGTCCAGGGCGGCGAGATGAAACACGCCTTCCCCACAGCGTCAAGCTAGCGAGTGAGCACGCTTTAGCCCGCCGGCACGCTGGTGCGCCGGGCCAGCAGCCGGCGCACCGCGTCGTCCATGTGCTCCTCGATGAGGCGCAGCGCGCGCACTTCGTCGCCGGCGCCGATAGCATCGCGCAGCGCGCGGTGCTCGGCCACCTGCTCGTGCAGGTCGCCGTAGGCGTGGTGCAGTTCACCGAGCAGCATCCGGGTTTCCAGCAGCAGGGTCCGCATCGCCCGGGACAGCCGCGGACTGTCGGCGCAGTCGATCAGCACCTCGTGGAACTGCTGATCGGCGTCGGCGACCGCGGCGGCGTCCCCGCGTTGCGCGGCGGCGGCCATCGCAGCGATGGGCGCCTGCAGCCGGGCCCCGGCGACCCGGGCGTCGCCGCCCAGGATCTCGCCGATCGCGGCCCGTTCGATGGCCTTGCGGGCCCGGTACACGTCGTGCACATCGGTTTCGGTGAGCTCGATGACGAAGATGCCGCGGTGCCGTTCGCTGCGCAGCAACCCCTCGGCCACCAAGCGTTGCATCGCCTCCCGCAACGGGCCGCGGGACACGGCGAACTGCGCGGCCAGGCTGGCCTCGCCGAGCTGGTCACCGGGGGCGAGTTGACCGCGGGTGATCGCCTCGCGCAGCCGGTCGGCGATCAACTCGGCGGTCGACTGCCTACGGAGCGGCTCGAACGCCGCCGGCTGCGATAGCGTCATCGTTCATCCCGAAAGAGCGCACCCAACCCGGCGGCCCGGCGGGGCAGCCCAGCGATGCGCAAACCTTCCCACACCGTGACCGCGTTCGCGGTCAGCACCGGCTTACCCAGCACCCGCTCCAGCGTCTCGACCTGGGCCACGGTGTGCATCGCGGTGTCGGGGATCAGCAGCGCATCGGCGCCGGGGTCGTCGTTGGCGGCCGCCAGCGCGGCCACCTGCTCCGGGCTCAGGCGCCCGACCTCCGCGGCGGTGTCGATCCCGGCGTTACCCATCGACGTGACGTTGACGTCGTGTGCGGCAAGGAAGTTCACGAACAGCTCGGCGATGTCGTGCGGGTAGCTGGCCGCCACGGCGACCCGCGCGCAACCCAACTCCGCCAACGCGTGCACGAACGCGAACGAGGTGCTCGAGGCGGGCACCCCGGCGGTGGCGGCCAGCCGCGCCACCTGATCGGCGGCACCGTCGGGCCCGTAGACGAAGCTGCCCGACGTGCACGCCCACACCACCGCGGCCGGCCGCTGCGGCGCCAGCAGCGCCGCCCCCTCGGCCAGCCGGGCCGGGCTGCCCAGATCCAGCAGTTCGGGCACCGCGTGCAGATCCGTGCCGTAGATGTGCACCACCGCCAGCTCCACCCCGAGCCGCGCGGCCGCCCACGGGTAGTCGGACTCCGCGGCGTGGTCGGGGTAGATAAAACCAACGCGGCCGACGGTCATCGCTTGGCTCCGGCGAACACGTCGCGCAGCCAGCGGCCCGGACCCATCATCGGCAGATCCATCCGGCCCAGGCACGCCCACATGGTCAGTTGATTGGCGGTCAGAATCGGTTTGCCGAGCATGTTCTCCAGGGGGTCGACGATATCGTAGGTGCGCAGGTTGGTGCAGCTGACGAAGATGGCCTGGGCGTCGGGGTGATCGGCGGCCACGATCCGTTCCGCCACCGTGCGGTAGTTCACTTTCCAGATGCCACCGCCCAGCCCGAGGTAATCCGACCGCAGCACCGTCACACCCAGCTGCCCCAAGAAGGTGTGCAACAGCTCGGTGAGTTCTTCGTCGTAGGGCGTGATCACGCAGATCCGTGAAATCTCCAAGGCGATGACGGCCTCGGCCAGCGCGCCCGAGGTGGTCACCGCCGCCGGGGCACCGGCCGCTTCGATCGCGGCGACCAGCGTCTTCTCGTATTCGACACCGTTGACGAAGCTGCCCGAGGCACACAGGTAGGCAACGACTTCCGGCTCCACGTGCAGCACGTCGCGGGTCGCCGCTTCCAGGTGATGGGTGTTGGAGACCAACTCGGCCATCAGCCGGCTCACCGGCACCGGTTCATAGTGAGTGCGGGCCAAGTGCAGCGACACCTCCGCCGGAATCCACCGCCACAGTTCGCGTTCGATCGCCAAATCGAAGGGGGCGATGATGCCGATACCGCGCTGGTCACCAGGCCCGTCGAACTCTGGTAGCGACGACAGATCCATGGGTGGCCCCACACTCACGTAGTTCCACTCCAGGCCAGCCCCTGGATTGTTGACAATCATACGATGCGTTTTTACGGTGTCAATGTGGGCGCGCGTTCGGTCGTCACGATTCAGCATGGCGAGTCCATCCCCGCCCAGCTCTCCACGATCAGCGATGACGCTGAACTGCGGATGGTGCCCTCTCCCCGCCTGGCCGAGGCGCTGCCCGGCGCCGACGTGCTGTTTGTCTACGACTTCTCTTCGCCGGCACTGCGATCCGCCTGGCCGGCCGCCGATGCGCTGCGCTGGGTGCAGGTAGCCTCCGTCGGCGTGGATGCGGTGCTGTTCGACGGGCTGATCGATTCCGAGGTGATCCTGACCAATTCCCGCGGGATCTTCGAGGAGCCGATCGCCGAATACGTGCTGGGCCAGATCCTGGCGTTCGCCAAGGACTTTCACCGGTCGATGCGCGCTCAAGAGGCGCAGCGCTGGCAGCACTTCGAATCCGAGCCGATCGCCGGCAAGTCCGCCACGATCGTGGGCACCGGGCCGGTCGGGCGGGCGATCGCGCGCCTGCTGACCGCGGCGGGGATGCGGGTGCGCGGGGTGGGGCGCCGCGCGCGCACCGACCCCGACTTCGGCGAGATCGGCGCCGACCTGCTCGCGGCGCTCGCCGACACCGACTACGCGGTGCTGGCCGCGCCGTTGACGGCGCAGACCCGCGGCATGATGAACGCCGACGCGCTGGCCGCCCTGCCGCCGCGGGCCCGGCTGATCAACGTTGGCCGCGGCGAACTGGTGGTCACCGACGCCCTGGTGGCGGCGCTGCAGGCCGGGCGGCTGGCCGGGGCGGCGCTCGACGTCGTCGACCCCGAACCGCTGCCCCCCGGCCATCCGCTGTGGACCGCCCCGAACGTGCGGCTGACCCCGCACAACAGCGGCGACGTGGCGGGCTGGACCGATCAACTGCAACAGCAGTTCATCGCCAACTTCCGGCGCTACGTCTCCGGCCTGCCGCTGCACAACGTCGTCGACAAGCACCGCGGATACGCACCGACGGGCTGAGGAGCCGTTATGACTGAACCCACTGATCTGACGGCGCTGCAGTTGATCGCCGCCTATACCTCCGGGGAGCTGTCCCCGGTCGAGGCAACCGCGGCCGCGCTTTCCGTGATCGCCGAACGCGACGGCGAGCTCAACGCCTTCTGCCTGGTCGACGAGGAGGCCGCGCTGGCGCAGGCGCGCAAGTCGGAGGCCCGCTGGGCCGGCAACTACACCAAAGGCCTGCTCGACGGTGTGCCGATCGCGATCAAAGACGTGTTCCGCACCGCCGGCTGGCCGACGCTGCGCGGCTCCCGCCTGACCGATCCCGCCGGGCCGTGGCCCGACGACACCCCGGCGGTGGACCAGATCCGACGCGACGGGATGGTGATCATCGGCAAGACCACCACCCCGGAGTTGGCGTGGAAGGGCGTCACCGACAGTCCGCTGTGCGGGGTCACCCGCAACCCCGTCGATGCCAGCCGGACCTCGGGCGGCTCCTCGGGCGGCAGCGCGGCGGCGGTGGCCGCCGGGATGGCGCCGCTGTCGATCGGCACCGACGGCGGCGGCAGCATCCGGATTCCGGCGGCGTTTTGCGGCGTAGTCGGCTTCAAGCCCACCCACGGCCGGGTGCCGATGTATCCGATCAGCCCGTTCGGCCCGCTGGCCCACGCCGGGCCGATCAGCCGGACCGTCGAGGACACCGCCATGCTGATGGACATCATCGCGTTGCCGTCGCACCGCGACCCGACCTCGCTGCCGGCGACGTGGGCCACCTATCGCGGCGAAATCCACCGCGACGTCGTCGGATTGGATGTCGCCTACTCGCCGACGTTGGGCTACGCCGAGGTCGATCCGCAGATCGCGGCGGCGGCCGCCGCCGCGGTGCGCGCGCTGGCCGATGCGGGCCTGAACGTGGTGGAAGCCGACCCCGGGTTCGCCGACCCGGTCGATGCGTTCGAAACGCTGTGGGCCACCGGGGCCGCGGCCAGCCTGCGCAGCTACGGCGCGGCGGCGCGCGACCAGGTCGACCCCGGCCTGCTGGCCATGTGGGACCGCGGGCTGGCGGTGTCGGGGGTGGAGTATCTCGACGCCCGGCAGGTCTGCATCGAGTTGGGGTTGACCATGGGCGAGTTCCATGAAACGCACAACCTGCTGATCACCCCGACCACACCGATCCCGGCCTTTGCCGCCGGACACGATGTGCCGGTGGATTCCGGAATGCGGTGGTGGGCGCAGTGGACACCGTTCACCTACCCGTTCAACATGACCCAGCAGCCGGCGCTGTCCATCCCGATCGGCACCACGAGCGAGGGGCTGCCGATCGGATTGCAGATCGTCGGGCCGCGGCACAGCGACGATCTGGTGCTGGCGGTGGGCCGCTTCGCCGAGCAGGTGCTGGGCTAGCCAGCAGCTCGGCGAGTGGCACTCCCACGACGTCCAATCAGCGTGTCGCGTCGTGAGAGTGCCACTGGCGGATCGGGGTCAGGCGCGCGCGAAGGCCAACTGTTCGCCGACCGCGCCGGCCATCCACAGGTCGCTGCAGGCGGCGGCGATATCGTCCAAGCCGTCTTCGATGGTCGCGAATACGTTGCCCGGAACCCAGCCGATATCACCGTTGAGCAATAAGTTGTTGCGGCCGTAGAAGATCGCCAGGTCGGTGGCGCCTTGCGGTGAATGCGCTTCGGAGCCTTGCTCATAGCCGTAGGCGGGGTTGCCGATCTCGGCCGCCTCGAAGCCGAAGAAACACACATCGCCCGGAATCGGGGTGACCGTGCAGTTCTCCCGTCCGGGCGCGCCCAGCGGCGCCAACAGGGTGTACACCTCGTTGCGCGCGTACTTGCCGTGGTAGGCCTGCCCGGCGACCGGCAGCGCATCCCAGACCACCGCGCAGGTGCGTGGTGCGAGATCGTCGAGCAACCGTGCCCGACAGGACACCTTGCGTTTGGTGAGCGTGATCGAGATATACCGGGCCACGGCCTCCCCTCTCAGTTCAGCGACGGGGTATCGATTGTCGACAATTCCCAGCATAGTGCGGCCACCGCCGATTACCGTAGCTCGGCTGTTATGTGTTTGATGCCGTCCCGCTCTCGAAATCGCGAACGCCGTTGCGAGACCATGACTTACTGCACCCTTGGGTAAATGGTGTGCACCCGACCGGGCGAGTAGATGGGTAACGCGCATGGAACCTCTTCAGCAGGCCACATCGACGGGGGTCCTCGAACAAATCCGCGTCGACGACAACGAACTTGTCACGGAGTCCATCGAACCCGTCGACCCGCCATCGGACACCACCGCGAACTCCGGGCGACGGCACGTGCATCTGCACATCCCGCTGCGCTGGCTGGTCATTGGTGCGCTGGTTGCCGTTGTCGCCGGAGCGGGCGGCTGGCTGGGCTGGGTGGCCCTCGAACACCATCAACGCGATGTGGCCGCCACCCAGGCGCTGGACGCGGCCAAAAAGTATGCCCTGACGTTGTGCAACATCGATCCCAGCACCGTCGACAAGAACTTCACCGAGCTGTTCAACAGCTCGACCGAGGAGTTCAACGATGCGCACGCCGAACGCGCCGCCAAGCTGCGCCAGGTGCTGATCGACAAAAACGTTAGGGCCCACGGGAGTATCGCCCAGGCCATCGTCGAATCGGTCTCGTTAGACAGCGTCAAGGTGCTGCTGCTGATTGACCAGACGGTGACCAGCACGGATACCCCCAATCCGGCAGAAGAGCACACCCACATCAGGATGACGCTGGAAAAGGTGGATGGCCGGTGGTTGGCCAGCGACGTGAAGCTGCGATGAGGCCGGCCACCGGGGTCGCGGCGCTGTTCGCAGCGGTGTCGATCGCGCCGGCCAGCAGCATCGTGCATGCGTCGCCGGTGGACTGGAACGCCATCGCGCAGTGCGAATCCGGGGGGAACTGGTCGGCCAACACCGGCAACGGCGCCTACGGCGGCTTGCAGATCAAGGAGTCGACGTGGCTCGCCAACGGCGGTGTCGGAAATCCGGCGGAGGCTCCCCCGCAGGAGCAGATCCGGGTGGCGAACAACATCATGGCCAGTCAAGGACCTAAGGCCTGGCCGAAATGTGCGATGAGTACCGGTGCGGCCGTGCCGGGTTCGATCACGCACATTCTGGCTCAATTGGGCGACATTGCCGACGGGTCGTGTTTGAACCCGCTGAAGTGTTTCTGATCCCGATACCTGCAAATCACCAACGGAAAGCATATGTTCACTCGCCGCTCGAATTTGCTCGATACGTCGCCAGCGAGTCGCAATCCCGATACCATCACGCTGGGCTGCGTCGACTGCGTGGCCCGGTCCATTCGAGAGGAAAGCCATGCGTGACGTAACGAAACGAGCAGCGGCATTCTCCGCCGCGATTCTGGGCATTGCAGTCATCGGCACCGGTTGTCAGTCCGAGAAGGAAAAAGGCAGCGAGGCCACCAGCAGCAGCGCCACTTCATCGCTGTCGTCGTCGGTGGTCGCCGAGCCCAGCACCGCAAGCGAAAGCGCGGCGCCGAGCACCACCCAGATGGCCGGCAAGGACGGCAAGGAATACACCGTTTCCGGGCCGATCCTGGCGAAGTACGAATCCCTGGACCAGGCACACAAAGACGACCTCGGCGAACCGAAGGGCGAGCAGAAGGACACCCCCGACGGCGGCGTCTACCAGGAGTTCGAGGGCGGCGTGATCATCCACAAGACCCAGTCCTACGTGGTGTGGGGCGCGATCCGGGACAAGTGGAACGAGTTGGGCGGCTCCCAGGGTGAGCTGGGCTACCCGACCAGCGACGAGACCGACCTCCCCGACGGCGGCAAGCAGTCCACCTTCGACCACGGCACCATCACCTGGAAGCCGGGCGAAGAGGCGCAGGTCACCAAGAGCTGACCTAGTCGGCGCGAGCAGAAGCAAAAGCCCCCATTTCGGCGTCGAAATGGGGGCTTTTGCTGGGGCACCACCCGCACCGGGGACCGCTCGGCGCCCGTTAGCCGATCAGCACCGCGTACCGCGGCTTGATGACCTCGTCGATGATGGCCAGCCGCTCGTCGAACGGGATGAACGCCGACTTCATCGCATTGATGGTGAACCGCTCCAGATCACTCCACCCGTAGCCGAACGTCTCGGCCAGCAACAGCATCTCCTTGCTCATCGTGGTGTCGCTCATCAGCCGGTTGTCGGTGTTGACGGTCACCCGGAACCGGGACCGGGCGAGCAGGTCGAACGGGTGCTCGGCGATGCTGGCGACCGCGCCGGTCTGCACGTTGGAGCTCGGGCACATCTCGAACGGAATCCGCTTGTCCCGCAAGATCGCCGCCAACCGGCCCAACCGGACCCGGCCATCGGGATCCACGGCGATATCGTCGACGATCCGCACCCCGTGACCCAACCGGTCCGCCCCGCAAAACCCGATCGCCTCCTGAATGGACGGCAGCCCGAACGCCTCACCGGCGTGGATGGTGAAGCGGGCATTGTTGTTTCGCATGTATTCGAACGCGTCCAGGTGCCGGGTCGGCGGATAGCCGGCCTCGGCACCGGCGATATCGAAACCGACCACCCCCTTGTCCCGGAACCGGATCGCCAATTCGGCGATCTCCCGGGACAGCGCGGCGTGGCGCATCGCGGTGACCAGGCAGCGCACCGTGATCCGCTGGCCGGCGGCCGCGGCGGCCTTCTCGCCGTCGGCGAATCCGGCCAGCACGGCGTCGACGACGTCGTCGAAGGACAACCCGCCGTCGATGTGCAGTTCGGGCGCGAACCGCACCTCGGCGTACACCACCGAGTCGGCGGCCAGGTCTTCCACACACTCGCGGGCGACCCGGTGCAGCGCTTCGGGGGTCTGCATCACGGCCACCGTGTGGCTGAACGGCTCCAGGTAGCGCTCCAGCGAGCCGCTGTGCGAACGGGTACGAAACCAGGTCGCCAGGGTGGCGACGTCGGTGGCGGGCAGCTCCTCGTAGCCGATGTGCCCGGCGATCTCCAACACGGTGGCCGGGCGCAGCCCACCGTCGAGGTGATCATGCAGCAGGGCTTTGGGCGCCCGGCGGATGGTGTCGGCGGTCAGCGGTGTCGTCATGGCTCAATCCGATCGATGATCAGCGGTCGGGGCGGCGGTGCGGTGTCGCCGACGCGCCAGCCGCCGTGCAGGGCGGCCAGCGCCGGATCGAACCGCTCGGGGGTGTCGGTGTATAGGGTGAACAGCGGCTCGCCGGCGGCGACCGGCTCGCCGGGGCGGCGGTGGATGCGGATACCGGCACCGGGCTGGACCTTCTCACCCGGGCGGGAGCGGCCCGCGCCGAGCCGCCACACCGTCTGCCCTACCGCCATCGCGTCGATGTCTCCCATTGTGCCGCCCCGCGGCGCGGTCACCGTCTCCGAACAGGCACCGATCGGCAACGGAACCGCCAAGTCCCCGCCCTGCGCGGCGATCAGCGCCCGGAACCGGTCCATCGCGGTGCCGTCGGCCAACGTCTGCGCCGGGTCACGCCCGTCGATGCCGGCCAGGCTCAGCATCTCGGTGGCCAGCGCCACCGTCAGCTCCACCACGTCGGCGGGCCCGCCGCCGGCCAGCACCTCCAGCGCCTCGGCCACCTCCACGGCGTTGCCGGCGGTCGCCCCCAGCGGCGCGTTCATGTCGGTCAGCAGCGCCCGGGTCCGCACCCCGGCCGCCGCGCCCAGGGCCACCATGGTGCGCGCCAGTTCGGCGCCCTGCGCCGCCGACGCCATGAACGCCCCGGAACCGATCTTCACATCAAGGACCAGCGCGCCGGCCCCTTCGGCCAGCTTCTTGCTCATCACCGAGCTGGCGATCAGCGGCAGCGACTCCACGGTGGCGGTGACGTCACGCAACGCGTACAGCTTGGCGTCGGCCGGGGCCAGCTGCCCGGCGGCGAAGATCGCCGCGCCGACCTGCCGCAGCTGGTCGGCGACCTGCTGGTTGGACAGGGCGGCGGTGAACCCGGCGATGGAGTCCAGCTTGTCCAGGGTGCCGCCGGTGTGGCCCAGCCCGCGCCCGGAGGCCTGCGGCACCGCACCCCCGCAGGCGGCGATGACGGCCACCAGCGGCAGGGTGATCTTGTCGCCGACCCCGCCGGTGGAGTGCTTGTCCACCGTCACCAGCGGGGTGTCGCCGCGCCGCAGCCCGGAGAAGTCCAGCCGGGGACCGGAGGCCACCATCGCCGTCGTCCACCGCGCGGTCTCCCCCGCGTCCATTCCCCGCAGAAAGATCGCCATCAGCAGCGCCGACATCTGCTCGTCGGCGACGCGGCCGCGGGTGTAGGCGTCGATCACCCAGTCGATCGCGGCGTCGGAGAGCCGGCCCCCGTCGCGTTTGGTCCGGATCACCGTCGGCGCATCGAAGGGCGTCACGAGGTGCCCGGGGCGAGGTCGTCGGGACCGAACGCGTCGGGCAGTAGGTCGCCCAGCCGGCGCGGACCGGCCGGATGGTCGATCAACAGCTCCGGGCCGCCGTGCTCCCACAGCACCTGTCGGCACCGCCCGCACGGCATCAGCGTCGCGCCGGAGGCCTGCACGCACACCAGCGCGACCAGCCGGCCGCCCCCGGTGGCGTGCAGGGCACAGACCACACCGCACTCCGCGCAGAGACCTAGGCCATATGAGACATTTTCCACATTGCAGCCGGTCACCAGCCGACCGTCATCGGCCAGCGCGGCGGCGCCCACCCGGAACCGCGAATACGGCGCATAACCGCGGCCCGCCACTTCGATTGCCTTGTCGCGCAGCATGTTCCAGTCAATGGAGGCGGGCATGCTAGCGATGCCCGGCTTGGTCCGAATACATCCGAAATGCCCTTTTCGTCCGTCGACCACCGTCAAAGGTCACCCTAACTTTTCCGGTCTGGATGCGCTGATGACCGCGGAGTAACTTCGTTCGTCCCCACAATTGGGTCTAGAGTCCACCCGACGGTTCCCCATAGTGATCGCGTTGGAGGCGCTGATGACGACGGCGGCATCTGTAAATCCGCCCACGCCGGCACCGCGTGATGGACAGCGGCGAATACGGCGCACCCTGTACCGGGGCGACCCCGGCATGTGGGCCTGGGTGTTGCACCGCATCACCGGTGCGACGATCTTCGACTTCCTGTTCGTCCACGTGCTGGACACCGCGTTGGTGCGGGTCGGGCCGCAGGCCTACAACGAGGTCATCGCGACCTATAAGACCCCGATCGTCGGGCTCATGGAGCTCGGACTGGTGGCCGCGGTGCTGTTCCACGCGCTCAACGGGGTGCGGGTGATCCTGATCGACTTCTGGGCCCAGGGCCCCCGCTACCAGAAGCTGATGCTGTGGTCGATCATCGTGATCTGGCTGCTGGTCATCGTTCCGGCCACCGTGGTAATCGGCATTCACATGATGGAGCACTTCCGATGAGCGCCCCGGATCTACAACTCGGCCGCGGCCAGCTCGCCCCGGTCCGCCAGTACAGCCCGGACCGTCCCGCCAGCCTGGGCGATCCGCGGTCCCCGCACCGGCACGCCGGCATGCCCAACTTCGAGAAATACGCCTGGCTGTTCATGCGGTTCTCCGGCATCGTGCTGGTGTTCTTGGCGCTCGGGCACCTGTTCGTGATGCTGATGTGGGAAAACGGGGTCTACCGCATCGATTTCAACTATGTGGCGGAGCGCTGGCACTCGCCGTTCTGGCAGACCTGGGACCTGTTGTTGCTGTGGCTGGCGCAACTGCACGGTGGAAACGGGATGCGCACCATCATCGGCGACTACACCCGCAAAGACTCCACCAAGTTCTGGCTCAACACCCTGCTGGCGGTGTCGATGCTGTTCACGTTGATCCTGGGCACCTACGTGCTGCTGACCTTCGACGCGAACGTCTCGTGAAACAAGAAACTTCGAACATGCAGGTGATGACGCGGTGATTCAGCAACATCGATACGACGTGGTGATCGTCGGCGCCGGCGGCGCCGGGATGCGGGCCGCGGTGGAATCCGCGCCGCGCGCTCGTACTGCAGTGTTGACCAAGCTGTACCCGACGCGCAGCCACACCGGTGCCGCCCAAGGCGGCATGTGCGCGGCCCTAGCCAACGTCGAGGAAGACAACTGGGAGTGGCACACCTTCGACACCGTCAAGGGCGGCGACTACCTCGCCGACCAGGACGCGGTGGAGATCATGGCCAAGGAAGCCATCGACGCGGTGCTCGACCTGGAAAAGATGGGGATGCCGTTCAACCGCACCCCCGAGGGCCGCATCGACCAACGCCGGTTCGGCGGGCACACCCGCGACCACGGTAAAGCCCCGGTGCGCCGGGCCTGTTACGCCGCCGACCGCACCGGCCACATGATCCTGCAGACGCTGTACCAGAACTGCGTCAAACACAACGTCGAGTTCTTCAACGAGTTCTACGTGCTGGACCTGGTGCTCAGCGAAACCGCCAGCGGCCCAGTGGCGACCGGGGTGGTCGCCTATGAGCTCGCGACCGGTGAAATTCATGTCTTCCACGCCAAGGCCATCGTGTTCGCCACCGGCGGCTCGGGCCGGATGTACAAGACCACCTCCAACGCGCACACCCTGACCGGCGACGGCATGGGCGTGGTGTTCCGCAACGGACTTCCGTTGGAGGACATGGAATTTCACCAATTCCACCCGACCGGCCTGGCCGGCCTGGGCATCTTGATCTCCGAGGCGGTGCGCGGCGAGGGCGGCCGGCTGCTCAACGGCGAGGGTGAGCGCTTCATGGAGCGCTACGCCCCGACGATCGTCGACCTGGCACCCCGCGACATCGTCGCCCGCTCCATGGTGCTCGAGGTGCTGGAGGGTCGCGGCGCCGGCCCCAACAAGGACTACGTCTACATCGACGTGCGGCACCTCGGTGAGGATGTGCTGGAAGCCAAGCTGCCCGACATCACCGAGTTCGCCCGCACCTACCTGGGTGTGGACCCGGTCAAGGAACTGGTGCCGGTGTACCCCACCTGCCACTACGCGATGGGCGGGATCCCCACCACCATCACCGGGCAGGTGCTGCGCGACAACACCAACACCGTGCCGGGGCTGTACGCGGCCGGGGAATGCGCGTGCGTGTCGGTGCACGGCGCCAACCGGTTGGGCACCAACTCGCTGCTGGACATCAACGTGTTCGGCCGCCGGGCCGGGATCGCCGCCGCGAACTACGCGCTGGGCCACGACTTCGTCGACATGCCGGAGAACCCGGCCGGCATGGTGGTCGGCTGGGTCGCGGACATTTTGTCCGAGCACGGCAACGAGCGCGTCGCCGACATCCGCGGCACGCTGCAGCAGTCGATGGACAACAACGCCGCGGTGTTCCGCACCGAGGAGACGTTGAAGCAGGCGCTGACCGACATCCACGCCCTGAAGGAACGGTATTCCCGAATCACCGTGCACGACAAGGGAAAGCGCTTCAACTCCGACCTGCTGGAGGCCATCGAGCTGGGCTTCTTGCTGGAGCTGGCCGAGGTGACGGTGGTCGGCGCGCTGAATCGCAAGGAATCCCGCGGTGGGCATGCCCGCGAGGACTACCCCAACCGCGACGACGTCAACTACATGCGCCACACCATGGCCTACAAGGAGGGCAGCGAGCTGCTGTCCGACATCCGGCTGGATTTCAAGCCGGTGGTGCAGACCCGCTACGAGCCCAAGGAGCGGAAGTACTGATGACCAGCGTTATCGAGACCGCGGAAGTCGGAGACCCGCCGCTGCCACCGGTTCCCGACGGTGCGGTGATGGTCACCCTGAAGATCGCCCGGTTCAATCCGGAGAACCCCGACGCCGCCGGGTGGCAAAGCTTCCGGGTGCCGTGTCTGCCCAGCGACCGGCTGCTGAACCTGCTGATCTACGTCAAGAGCTACCTGGACGGCACGCTGACCTTCCGGCGGTCCTGTGCGCACGGGGTGTGCGGGTCGGACGCCATGCGGATCAACGGCAACAACCGGTTGGCCTGCAAGGTGCTGATGCGCGACCTGCTGCCGAAGAAGGCCAGCCAGGAGCTGACCATCACCATCGAGCCGATCCGCGGGCTGCCGGTGGAAAAAGACCTGGTGGTCGACATGGAGCCGTTCTTCGACGCCTACCGGGCCATCAAGCCGTTCCTGATCACCAGCGGCAACCAGCCGACCCGCGAGCGCATCCAGAGCCAGACCGACCGGGCCCGCTTCGACGACACCACCAAGTGCATCCTGTGCGCCTGCTGCACCACCAGCTGCCCGGTGTACTGGAGCGAGGGCAGCTACTTCGGCCCGGCGGCGATCGTCAACGCGCACCGGTTCATCTTCGATTCCCGCGATGAGGGTGCGGCCGAACGCCTCGACATCCTCAACGAGGTCGACGGGGTGTGGCGCTGCCGCACCACGTTCAACTGCACCGAGGCCTGCCCGCGCGGCATCGAGGTCACCAAGGCGATCCAGGAGGTCAAGCGCGCGCTGATGTTCGCGCGCTAGCCCGTGCGCGCACGTTGCTCTCGCCGCGCACGTTGAGTTTGCACTGAGGGTCGTGGATTCTCGAAATCCACGACCCTGGCGGCAATTTCAGCGGCACAGCGGCGGCACAGTGGGCGCCTCAAGCGCCGAACAGGCCGACCGTGCGGGCCTGGCCGAGGGCCGCGTCCGCGATCGTGCGGGCGGCCTCGGGTGCCGGCGTCGTCGGCGCGACCGTCACCGGTGTGCCCAGCGCGTACAGCTGGAAGCGGTAGTGGTGCACGCCGGTGCCGGCCGGGGGGCACGGGCCGAAATACTCCGCCTTGCCCGCCGAGTTCTGGCTGACCGTCGCGCCCTGCGGCAGCGGGCCGTCACCGATCTCGGTGCTGGCCGGCGGGATGCCGGTGACCACCCAGTGGATGTAGAGCCCGGCCGGGGCGTCCGGGTCGTCGACCACCAGCGCCAGCGCCTGGGTGCCGGTCGGGACGTGCTCCCAGCGCAGCGGCGGCGGCACGTTGCGGCCCTTACAGGAGTACTCGGCCGGGATCGGGGTGTTGTCGGCGAATGCGGGGCTGGTGAGGGCGAACCCGCCCGGCGTGGTGGTCATCGCGGCGCCGGTGCTGCGCGACGCGGGCGTGGCGTGCGGTTTCCCGCTGCCGCCGCATCCAGGGAGCGCGAGCAGCAGCGCCAGCGCGATCAGCGCCCGTCTCATGGGCGTGTGTATACCGCTGATCGGTCGCGGCGTAAAGGGGGCGTCACATTTTGGCGGGCCGTCTCGTCTCACGGGTATGACACCGAAAACCCGCATCGAGCCCCTGCCCCCCAAGCGCGCCACCTGGTTGACCCGCGCCATGTACCGCTACGCCAAGCGGCGCTTCGGCGAGGTCCCCGAGCCGTTCACCGTCGCCGCGCATCACCCCCGGCTGCTGGTCGCCAACGCCGTGCACGAGATGCTGCTGCAGCGCGGGTCGCGCACGCTGCCGGCCAGCGTGCGCGAACTGGCGGTGTTTTGGACCGCCCGCACCATCGGCTGCTCGTGGTGTGTGGACTTCGGGTCCATGCTGCAACGCCTCGACGGCCTGGACATCGACCGGCTCAAGGAGATCGACAACTACGCCACGTCCCCGGCGTTCAGCGACGACGAACGCGCCGCCATCGGCTACGCCGACGCGGTGACCACCGACCCGCACAACGTCACCGACGAACAGGTGGCCGACCTGCGGGCCCGGTTCGGCGACGCCGGCGTGATCGAGCTGACCTACCAGGTCGGGGTGGAGAACATGCGGGCCCGGATGTATTCGGCATTGGGCATCACCGAGCAGGGTTTCAGCTCCGGGGACGCCTGCCGGGTGCCGTGGGCCTAACGCGTGTCGCCGCCGATGGCTAAGGAGCCGGCGTGATCTCGATATAGGCCATCGGCATGCCGAATGCGCCGGCGCTCTTATCGAAGCTGCGCTCCAACAGCGTCATCGGCAGGCTCCAGTTCGCGGCGATCACCTGGTGGGCGTGGGCGTGCTCGGACTCGGGCAGGATCCGGGCCACCCCGGCGACCGGTTCACCGGTCGGCTTTCCCCGAAGACTGCTCGGCACCACCACCACCCGCGGGTTGTTGCGGATCCGCTTGACCTTCCCGGTGGAGGGGTCGGTGCGGACGTAGATCTTCCCGTCGGCCACCCCGTGGTTGATCGGGCTGGGCATCGGCTCACCGGAGCGCTTGAACGTCACCAGCACGATCTGGCGGGCCTTGTCGAATCCGGTGAAGTCGGTGCCGCTGGGGGCGCCGATGTCGAAGGCGGCGCGGTGGCGCATCTTGTCCATCCCGCGGTTCATCAGCGCGGTCATCTTCTGGGCGGCGGTACCTGCCATGCGCACTCTCCCCTCCGGGCTGGGCTGCTGTCCGCTAGCCTATCGGCGCCGGGATGGTCGCCGCGGTGGTTCGGCGCGCCGAAACGCGTTTGATCCGATCCCCTTCGCCCGGAGGCCGCGGGGACGAACGGCTGACCGTGGTGCCGGTGGCGCGGCCCGAGGCCCCGACAGCGGAAGGCGTGATATGCACTGGTACACCGGCAACACCGTCTACGACACCGTGCTGACCGCGGCCTTCGCGTTCGCCGCATTCGTGATCGTCGGCGGCCTGTTCGCGCAAAGCTCTTACGGCCGGTTCTCGTCGACGAAACTCGGGCTGAACTTGAACCCGAAACTCGGCTGGTGGCTGATGGAAATGCCGGCCACCGTGGTGTTCTTGATCTGCTACCTGAGCGGGCCGGACCGCTGGCGGCCGGCGTCGCTGGTGCTGGCCGCGATCTGGGCGCTGCACTACGCCAACCGCGGCTGGTTCTTCCCGCTCGCGATCCGCCAAGTGCCCGGCAAGCGCAGCACCTTCAACGTCTCGGTGGTCGCGATGGGCATGCTCGTCACGTGCATGCACGGCTACCTCAACGGAACCCTGTTCAGCCACAACTACTTCGGGCAGTACACCACCGGCTGGCTGACCGACCCGCGGTTCCTGGCAGGCCTGGCGGTCTACCTGTGCGGGTTCGTCCTGCTGGTCAACTCCGAGTCGATCGTGCGCAACCTGCGCGACAAGGACAACCCGGGCGCCACCGAGTACCGCATCCCGTTCGGCGGCGGCTTCCGGTTCGTCACCAGTCCGGCCTACCTGGGCGAGCTGATCGCCTGGTCCGGCTTCGCGATCCTGACCTGGGCGCTGCCCGGCGTGGTCATCCTGCTGATCACCGCCGGCAACCTGATTCCGCGGGCGGTGAGCACCCATCGCTGGTACCAGGAGAAGTTCCCCGACTATCCCACCGACCGCAAGGCGTTGATCCCCTACATCTGGTGACGCAGCGGTGAACCGGTGAACTTGTCCGGGTTGGCGACATCCCAGACCGCGCAGACCTTTCCGTCGCGCACCGTCATCGCGGTGACCCGCGGCAGCATCGGCTGGTAGCCCGCCCCGCCGGGCGCGCCCGGTGTGTAGGCCCCCAGTTCGCCGTTGATCAGCGCCAACTGATTCGACGTGACCATCGCCGGCCCGTAGCGTTTCGCCAGCCCGAACAGGAACCGGGCCACCTTGTCCGGCCCGCGAATGACCTGCGCCGCCGTCGGCGCGCGGCGGTTGGAGTCCCCGGTGAACGTCACGTCGGGATGCAGCAGCGCCACCACCTGAGCCATGTCCCCGGCGGCCATCGCGGCCATCAGCTTGCCGACCACCTCGGCGTGCGCGGGATCCGGCGCCGGCGGCGGATCGGCGGCCACCGCGCGACGGGCCCGGGACGCCAGTTGCCGGGCGGCGGCCGCGGTGGTGCCCAGCACCTCGGCCACTTCGGCGAACGGCACCGCGAACCCGTCGTGCAGCACGAACGCCACCCGCTGATCGGGGGAAAGCCGCTCGAGCACCACCATCGCGGCGAACCGGGCATCCTCGCCGGCCACCACCGCCGCCAGCGGGTCGGCGCCGTCGAAGCCGGTCACCACCGGTTCCGGAAGCCATTGGCCCACATAGGTTTCGCGGCGGTGCGCGGCCGAGCGCAACCGGTCCAACCCGAGCCGGCTCACCACCGTGGTCAACCAGGCCCGCAGATCCGCGATCTGATCGCGCTCGGCGGCCGCCCACCGCAGCCAGGCGTCTTGCACGATGTCCTCGGCGTCGGCGAACGTCCCGGTCAGCCGGTAGGCCACCGCCAGCAGATGCGGGCGCAGACCCTCGAAGTCGTCCACACCGGTGCTGGTGGCCATAGAAGTCAGCGTAGGGCCGCGACGCTGCTAACGCGGCCCGGATAGCGGGCGTTACGCTCGGCGGCGATGACCGAGACGACGCCCTCCGCTTTGTCGGCCAAGGCCGATCGTCACCTGTGGGGCCACTTCGCCCGGCACGGCGCGGGCATCACCGCGCCGATCATCACCCGCGGTGACGGCGTCACCATCTGGGACGACCGAGGGAAAAGTTACCTGGACGGGCTGTCCGGACTGTTCACCGTGCAGGTGGGCCATGGCCGCGACGAGCTCGCCGCCGCGGCCGCCGCGCAGGCCCGCACCCTGGCCTACTTCCCGCTGTGGTCGTATGCCACCCCGACCGCGATCGAGTTGGCCGAACGACTGGCCCACTACGCGCCGGGCGAGCTGAACCGGGTGTTTTTCACCACCGGCGGCGGCGAGGCCGTCGAAACGGCGTGGAAACTGGCCAAACAGTACTTCAAGTTGACCGGCAAACCCGGCAAACACAAGGTGATCTCGCGGGCGGTCGCCTACCACGGCACCCCGCAGGGCGCGCTGGCGATCACCGGCGTACCGGCCTACAAGGCCCCGTTCGAACCGCTGACCCCCGGCGGCTTCCGGGTGCCCAACACCGACCTCTACCGCGCCCCGGAGCCGTTGCGCAGCGACGCCAAGGCGTTCGGCGCCTGGGCCGCCGACCGGATCGCCGAGGCGATCGAATTCGAGGGACCCGACACGGTGGCCGCGGTGTTCTTGGAGCCGGTGCAAAACGCCGGCGGCTGCATCCCGCCGCCGCCGGGGTATTTCGACCGGGTCCGCGAGATCTGCGATGCCTACGACGTGCTGCTGGTCTCCGACGAGGTGATCTGCGCGTTCGGCCGGATCGGATCGATGTTCGCCTGCCGCGACTTCGGCTACGTCCCGGACATCATCACCTGCGCCAAGGGCATGACATCGGGGTATTCACCGATCGGCGCGATGATCGCCAGCGACCGGCTGTTCGAGCCGTTTGCTGACGGGACGACGATGTTCCCGCACGGCTACACCTTCGGTGGCCATCCGGTGTCGGCGGCGGTGGCGCTGGCCAACCTGGACATCTTTGAGCGCGAAGGCCTCAACGACCGCGTCGCCCAGTACGCGCCGCAGCTCCGGACGACGCTGGAGCGGCTTTATGACCTGCCCATCGTCGGCGACATCCGCGGCGCGGGCTACTTCTACGCGGTCGAACTGGTCAAGGATCAGCCGACCCGGGAGACCTTCGACGCCGCCGAACGCGCCCGCCTGCTGCCGGCCGTCTCGGCGGCGCTGTATGAAGCCGGGTTGTATTGCCGCGCCGATGACCGCGGCGCCCCGGTGATCGTGCTGGCACCGCCGCTGATCAGCGGCCCCACCGAGTTCGACGCGATCGAGGCCATCTTGCGCGGCGTGCTCGCGGAGGCCTCGGCGCGGCTCTAGGGTCCGCCATCGGTACCCTGATCATGTTCGCACTGACGCGACGATCGCCCGCTGCGTCACCGCGGGCCCGCAGAACAGACTTCCGGCCACGGCCCGGCCCGCCCGGTCGCTGGGTATGCCGAACCCGCGCGACGGAGAGGACGACGGTGGGCGAAATCGCGGAATTGCGGCGCTCCTCCCCGTTGGTGTTGTTGGTCGGCGTGGCCGCGGCCACCGTCGGCATCCTCTACGGCTACGACCCGGTCTCGGGCGCGCTGCTGTTCCTCGGCAACGACTTCGACGTCTCGTCGGCCGACCAAGAGATGGTGGCGACCGTGGTGGTCGTCGGGATGGCCGCCGGGGCGGCCGTGGGGGGCTGGCTGGCCAACACGATCGGGCGCAAGACGTCCCTGGTCGCGGTGGCGGCCGCCTACGGGGTGTTCGCGATTCTCAGCGCGCTGGCGGTGTCGCTGCCGATGCTGCTGGTGATGCGGCTGCTGCTGGGGGTGGCGATCGGCGTGTCGGTGGTGGTGGTGCCGGTATTCGTGGCCGAGTCGGTGCCCGCTTCGGTACGCGGTTCGCTGCTGGTGGCCTATGGGCTGATGTCGGTGGTCGGCATCATCATCGGCTACCTGGTTTCGTTCCTGCTGTCCGATACCCACAACTGGCGCCTGATGCTGGGCTCGGCCGCGGTGCCCGCCGTGCTGATGATCGCGCTGCTGCTCAAGGTGCCGGACAGCGCGCGCTGGTACATGCTCAAGGGGCGGGTCGCCGACGCTCGCCGAACGATGCTGCGGGTGGAACCGCGGGCCGATGCCGAGAAGGAGCTGGCGGAGATCGCCCGCGCACAGCAAGAAGAGGAACGGGCCCACGCCGGGGTGCTGCGCGAGATGCTGCAGCGGTCGCATCTGCGGGCCACGATCTTCCTGATCGTGTTCGGGTTCTTCACCCAGATCACCGGCATCAACGCCATCGTCTTCTACGGCCCGCTGATCTTCAAAGACATGGGCTTCGAAGGAAACTTCAACCTGCTGGTGTTGCCGGCATTGGTCCAGGTGGCGGCCGTGGCCGCGATGTGCGTGTCGCTGGTGCTGATCGACCGGCTGGGCCGGCGCCCGATCTTGCTGTCCGGGATCGCGGTGATGATCGTCGCCAACCTGGCCCTGATCGGTGCATACGCCGAAGGGCCGCTGTTCGGTGCCGCGCTGCCGTACTTCCAGTTCACCGCGGTACTGCTGTTCTCGGTCGGCTACCACTTCGGTTTCGGCTCGGTGGCGTGGGTGTATGGCGGGGAGAGCCTGCCCGCCAAGTTGCGGTCGATCGGGTCGAGCGTGATGCTCACCACGAACTTGACCGCGAACGCGATCGTGGTCGGCGTGTTCTTGACGATGCTCACCACACTCGGCGGTGCAACCACCTTCGCCGTGTTCGGCGTGCTGGCGCTGCTCAGCTTCGGCTTCATCTACCGGTACGCGCCGGAGACCAAGGGCATCCAGCTGGAGTACATCCGGCACTTCTGGGAGAACGGCGGCCGCTGGCCCGCCACAATGCCGACCGCGACCGACGCCGAGTCGTCCGCCCACCGGGTCGCGGAGACCAGGTAGATCGCCCCTGTTTCGCCGAACGTGCGCGCACGGCGACGATCCGGCCGATTTTCCGCCCTGGACGCACGTTCGGCGCGCGAAACATAACTCATTTGTAACTTCTACATCATTAGTCACAGCGTGGCTCCCCGAAATCGGACCGCGGGTTGCCTACTCTGCACCACGATGGCCTCGTTACGTTCTGCATCATGCCTGGCAGCTGCGGTTTTCCTGCTGGCGATGCCCGCTATGCCCACCGCCGTAGCCGAACCCAATGCCGGACCCAACGCGGGGCTGGACACCTGCCCATACAAGGTCGCCACCCCGCCGGCGGTGGACGCCTCGGAGGTGCCGACCGCCGGTGATCCGCCGGTGCCGCTGCCGGTGCCCGCCACCCCGGTCGGCGGTGACGCCCTGGGCGGCTGCGGCATCATTGCCGCCCCCGACACGCCCCCGGTGCCCGGCGACATCTCCGCCGAGGCCTGGCTGGTGGCCGACCTCGACACCGGCGCCGTGATCGCGGCGCGCGACCCGCACGGTCGGCACCGCCCGGCCAGTGTGATCAAGGTGCTGGTCGCGATGGCGGCGATCAACGAACTCAACCTGAACAAGCCGGTTCCCGGCACCGCCGAGGACGCCCACGTGGAGGGCACCAAGGTCGGCGTCGACGTCGGCGGCACCTACACCGTCAACCAGCTGCTGCATGGCCTGCTGATGCACTCCGGCAACGACGCCGCCTACGCGCTGGCCACCCAGCTGGGCGGGATGCCGCTGACGCTGCAAAAGATCAACACGCTGGCCGCCAAGCTGGGCGGTGCCGACACCCGGGCGGCGACCCCGTCCGGTCTGGACGGCCCCGGGATGAGCACCTCGGCCTACGACATCGGCCTGTTCTACCGCTACGCCTGGCAGAATCCCACCTTCGCCGACATCGTCGCGACCCGCACCTTCGACTTCCCCGGACACGGTGATGCCCCCGGCTACCAGCTGGAAAACGACAACCAGCTGCTCTACAACTATCCGGGCGCGCTAGGCGGCAAGACCGGCTACACCGACGACGCCGGGCAGACCTTCGTCGGCGCGGCCGACCATGATGGCCGCCGGCTGGTGGCGGTGCTGCTGCACGGCACCCGCCAGCCGATCCCGCCGTGGCAGCAGGCCGCGCACCTGCTGGACTACGGGTTCGCCACCGCCCCGGGCACCCGGGTGGGGACACTGATCGAACCCGACCCGGCGCTGGCCCCCAAGCCCGCCGCCGACCCCGCCGACCGAGCCGCCAGCCAGGCGGCGGCGCTGGTGGCGCCCGCCGACGCGCTGGCGGTGCGGGTGGGGGTGGCCGTCATCGGCGCGATCATCGTCTTCGGGCTGATGCTGGTGGCCCGCTCGCTGAACCGGCGGCCCCAGCACTAAGCGCATGTCCCTTGGCCGGTGGCACAACCGGTATCCCCTACCGTGGTTGTGGAAACCGATCCCCCCACGGAAGGGTCAGAGTGAGCCCACTCGATGAACTGCGACGCTCCTCACCGCTCGCCCTACTGGTGGGCATCGCCGCGGCCAGCGTCGGCATCATCTACGGCTACGACCTCTCCAACATCGCCGGCGCGCTGCTGTTCATCGAAGACGATTTCCACCTGACCTCGGTCGAGCAGGAGATGGTGGCCACCGCGGCGGTGATCGGCGCCATCGGCGGGGCGGCCGGCGGCGGCTGGCTGGCCAACCTGATCGGCCGCAAAAAGTCCATGGTCGCGGTCGCCGCCGCCTACGCGGTGTTCGCGGTGCTGGGCGCGCTGTCGGTGTCGCTACCGATGCTGGTGGTGGCGCGGCTGCTGCTGGGGGTGACGATCGGGGTGTCGGTGGTCGTCGTTCCGGTGTTCGTGGCCGAGTCGGTGCCCGCCTCGGTGCGCGGCTCCCTGCTGGTGGCCTACGGGTTCACCTCGGTGATCGGCATCATCGCCGGCTACCTGGTGGCCTTCGCGCTGGCCGGCACCCACAACTGGCGGTTGATGCTGGGCCTGGCCGCGATCCCCGCCGTGCTGGTGATCCTGCTGCTGGTCCGGGTGCCCGACAGCGCCCGCTGGTACATGCTCAAGGGCCGGGTCGCCGACGCCCGAGAGACGCTGCGGCGGGTGGAACCCAAATCCGACGCCGAAACCGAGCTGGCGGAGATCGCGCGCGCCCTGCAAGAAGAGGAGCAGGAGCACGTCGGGGTGCTGCGGGAGATGCTGCAGCTCCCGTATCTGCGGGCCACGATCTTTGTGGTGCTGCTCGGCTTTTTCATCCAGATCACCGGGATCAACGCCATCGTCTACTACAGTCCGCGGCTGTTCGAGAAGATGGGCTTCACCGGCAACTTCGCCTTGCTGGTGTTGCCGGCGCTGGTCCAGGTCGCGGCGTTGGGCGTGATGTTCGTGTCGCTGATCCTGGTCGACCGGGTCGGCCGGCGGCCGATCCTGCTGCTGGGCATCACCGTGATGATCGCGGCCAACGGCATCCTGATCGGGGTGTTCGCGGCCGGGTCGCTGTTCGGGGACGCGCTCGCGGTGTTCAAGTTCGTCGGGGTGCTGCTGTTCACCGTCGGGTACACGTTCGGCTTCGGTTCGCTGGTGTGGGTGTACGCCGGGGAAAGCCTGCCGTCGCGGCTGCGGTCGATGGGCTCCAGCGCGATGCTCACCTCGAACCTGGTCGCCAACGCGATCATCGTCGGGGTGTTCCTGACGATGCTGACCCGGCTCGGCGGGGCGGCCACCTTCGCCGTGTTCGGGGTGCTGGCCACGCTGAGCTTCGGCTTCGTCTACCGGTACGCCCCGGAGACCAAAGGCCGCCAGCTCGAAGACATCCGGCACTTCTGGGAGAACGGCGGCCGGTGGCCCGAGCTGGCCATCGAGACGCGCCACGAGGTCACGGAGACGGTGTGACCCTGCTCGGGGCGGCCGCCGTCGTGCTCGCGGGGCGGGTGTGCCGCCCCGGCTGGGTGCAGGTATCCGGCGGCCGCATCGCCGGGTGCGGACCCGGCGCCCCGCCGCAGCCCGCCGACCTGGATTTTCCCGGCGCCGTCATCGTCCCCGGCTTCGTCGACATGCACGTACACGGCGGCGGTGGGGCCTCCTACGCCGCCGCCGACGGCGCCGAGATCGCCCGCGCGGCAACGTTTCACCGGCGCTGCGGCACCACCAGCACGCTGGCCAGCCTGGTCACCGCCGCCCCGGATGCGCTGCGCGACGGGGTCGCGGCGCTGGCCGAGGCCACCCGCCAGCAGGTGGTCGCCGGCATCCACCTGGAGGGCCCGTGGCTGAGCGCGGCGCGCTGCGGGGCCCACCGCGCCGACGCGCTGCGCGCCCCCGACCCGGCCGAGGTCGACGCGCTGCTGGCCGCGGGCCACGGTGCGATCCGGATGGTGACGCTGGCCCCCGAGCTGCCCGGTGCCGCCGAGGCGATTCGACGCTTCGTCGGGGCCGGCGTGGTGGTCGCCGTCGGCCACACCGACGCCGACTACGAGCAGACCCGGCAGGCCATCCGCGCCGGAGCCACCGTCGGCACCCACCTGTTCAACGCGATGCGTCCGCTGCATCACCGCGAACCGGGCCCGGCGCTGGCGCTGCTGGAGGACCCGCGGGTCACCGTTGAGCTGATCGCCGACGGCGCGCACCTGCACCCGGCCGTCATCCGCCGGGTGATCGACACCGCGGGCCCGCGCCGGGTCGCCCTGATCACCGACGCGATCGCCGCGGCCGGCGCGGGCGACGGCGCGTATCGCCTGGGCGGGCTGGACGTCGACGTCGTCGGTGGCGTGGCACGGGTGCGCGGCACCGCGACGATCGCCGGCAGCACCACCACCATGGACCGGGTGTTCCGCGCCGTGGCGGGCGACCTCGGCGCGTCGGATGCGGCGCTGGCCACCGCGGTGCAGGTGACCGCGACCACCCCGGCCCGGGCGCTCGGCCTCGACGACGTCGGTGCGCTGCGGCCGGGTGCGGCCGCCAACCTTGTTGTGCTGGACCAGGATCTGCGGGTGGTTCGGGTCATGACCGACGGCGACTGGCAGCCATTTGCTACCCTCGATCGGGTCAGCACCTGACACCCGACGAGGCGCACCGTACCGGGCCAGCGACAAGACGGCGCACGCGGAGGTGGGTCATGGCATGGCTGATTCTGGTGGCATCCGGTGTGCTGGAAGCCGTTTGGGCAACCGCACTGGGCCGCTCCGACGGCCTGTCCCGCCTGGTTCCCGCGGTGGTGTTCGGCGTCGCGCTCGCCGGGTCGATGATCGGGTTGGGTGTCGCCATGCGCGAGTTGCCTACCGGGACCAGCTACGCGGTGTGGGTCGGCATCGGTGCGGTGCTGACCGTCGTCTCCGCGATGGCGACCGGCACCGAACCCGCGTCGTGGGCCCGGGTGCTGCTGATCGGCGGGGTGGTCGGCTGCATCATCGGGCTCAAGGTGGTGAGCTAACCCGCAGCGACTACCATCCGGATACCACCGGCATTGAGGGGGTGCGCACATTATCTTCCGCAAACGACGCGTGACCGAGCCGAGCGTCACCAACACGGCGAACCAGTACGAGATCAACGTCGACGGTGTCCGGGCTGGGCTGGCCGCCTACGTGGACAGCGGCGGCCAGCGCATTTTTTACCACACCGAAATCGGCGACGAATTCGGTGGCCGCGGGCTGGGCAACACGCTGGTCGCCGCGGCGCTGGACGACACCCGCGCCGCCGGTAAGCGCATCGTCGCGCTCTGCCCGTTCGTCGCCGCCTACGTCGACAAACACGAGGACTACGACGACATCCTGGATCCCATCACGCCGCAGGCACACGCGGCGGTGCGCGCCAAACGGGGCTGATCGGATTCGGCCGGCTATCCGCGCGATCGCTGCGCTTGCCACCGATCCGGGTCGTCTTCGAGGGCGGCACGGTCCCAATTGCCGCGCACCGCTGCAGCCTCGTAGGTGTCCTGTAAGAAGTCCAGCAGCATCTGGTCGGGGTCGGCCGCCTGCCGCACCGCCTCGTAAGGCAGCACGTACTCCCCCATTTGCTTGCTGAAGAACGCGTCGGCCGGGCGGATCGGGTGCTCGGCGAAGCCGTCGGGTTCCGGGTAGGCGTAGGCGTAGAAGGCGCCTTCGTCACCGCCGCCGGGCCAGAAGCCGCAGCTGCTCAGTTCGCGGGAGTACCCCTCCACCATCACCCAGTCGCCGCAGTTGGGTGCGCCGCCGGGGTGGGTGGGCGCTTTGCGCCCGGAGAACCGGGTGCAGGCGAGATCCATTGCACCCCAGAAAAAGTGCACCGGGCTGACTTTACCCACGAACCGGGACCGAAACTGGCCCAGCACCCGGTTGGCCTGCAGCAGCTGGCGCCAGAACAGCTGCGCCGCCTGCGGGTCGTAGGACGCGTGTTCAACGTCGTCGGCGAACGGCACGGCTGGCTCAACTTCGTTGGGGTGCGGCTGGATACGGGTGTCCAGACCCAATTCCTGCAAGGTCGACATCACCGTGGTGTAGAACTCGGCCACCGATTGCGGCGCGAGCGGGATGGATCGGGTTGCGCCGCTACTCGTTCGGATCTGCAACCGGTGGTCGAGGAAGTCGAATTCGATGTCGAAGGTTTCGGACCGATGCGGAATCGCCGAGGTGGTCAGCCCCCGCGGGGTCACATACAGCGTGACCTGCCACCAGTGGTTCACCAGGGGCGCATGGGCCAGCCGCACTTTACCGACGATCTGGGTCCACATGTGCAGCGTGTCTCGGGTTTGGGCCCAATCGTCGACGCGAAGACTGGGCCAGGTATGTTGGCGAACCGCCATCGTGGTGCTCCCCTCGGTTCGGTACTACCGCTGTTCGGGGTCGGCGAGTCGGCGATGCCTGCCGTCGCCCTAGTTCACCCTAAACTGCGAGCACCCGTTTCGGCAGCGAATCACCGGGTCTTGCCGGCCCGCGCCCAGGGCTTACCGCTTGCGTCGCCGCGCGAGCCGGGAAAAGCTCAGCGCACCAACAACTCCCACCGCGGCGGCGGCCAACGCCTGGCGGGCACTCAACCCGTCGTCCAGCCGCACCCGCGGGGTGATCAACGCCGGCTCGGGCGGCTCGACCGGTGCCGCACGCAGGTTTTCGGGGGAGGTCGCCGCCCACGCGGTGGCGAACAGGATCAGTCGTGCGGTGATGTAGGCGAACACCATCACACCCAGCACCGGCCCGAACGCCACCCCGGCCGGGCTGTTGACCACCGACTGCAGATAGATGGAGGCCACCTGTTTGAACACTTCGAAGCCGACCGCGGCGATCAGTCCCGCCCGGATCGAGCTGGCGAAGCTGATCGACTCCCGCGGCAGCCGGGCGATCACCCAGGTGAACAGCAGCCACGACACCAGCAGCGACATCAGCAGCGACACCGCCCGCAGCAGCGCCCCCAGCAGCGGCAGGTCGTGGATGCCCATCCAGCTCAGCACCCGGGCCATCACCGCCGGGTCGGCGAGCACGGTCAAGAAGATGGTGAGGATCATCGCCGCGAACATCGACACCATCGCCGCCAGATCGGACAGCTTGGTGCGGACGAAACCGGCCGGCTCGATGCGTTGTTCCCACATCTCGCTGAGCGCCTCCCGCAGGTTCGCCATCCAGCTCAGCCCTGCCCAGGCCGCCACGGCAAAACCGATGATGCCCACCGAGGTCCGCGATTGGATCGCCGAATCCATCAGGTCGATCAGCTGCTGCCCGAAGTTGCCGGAGACCGCCTCCCGGATCCGGTTTTGGGTTTCGGTCAACAGGCCCGGCGACCGGGACAGCAGGAACCCGGTGACCGCGAACCCGACCATCAGCAGCGGGAACAGCGCAAAGATGGTGAAGTAGGTGAGCCCGGCGGCAAAGAAATTACCTTTGCAGTCGTTGTAGCGCTGCTGGGCGAGCATCACCCGGTCGAACCAGCCGTACCGGGCCCGCAGCCGGTCGAGGATGCCTGGCTTTTCCGGGTCGCTCACGAGGTTTATCTAATCGCCGCGAGCGTGCGTGGCTGTACGGCGACACGCCGCAAAGCGTGGCATTCTGCGCACGCTCGCGCGCACGGGCCCGGGATTAGGGGCGCGGCGGCAGGAACCCGACCCGGTCATACACCCGCTCGACGGTCTTGGCGGCCACCTCCCGCGCCCGGTCGGCCCCGGACGCCAGGATCCGCTCCAGCTCGGAAACGTCGGCCAGCAGCTCGTCGACCCGGGCTTTGACCGGGGCGACGAACTCGGCGACGGCGGCGGCGGTGTCCTTCTTCAGATCGCCGTAGCCGCGCCCGGCGTAGCCGTCGACCAGCTTGTCGATGTCGGTGCCGGTGATCGCGGACTGGATGGTCAGCAGGTTGGACACCCCGGGTTTGGCGTCGACGTCGTAGCGGATCTCGCGTTCGCTGTCGGTGACCGCCGAGCGGATCTTTTTGGCGCTGACCGCCGGATCGTCGAGCAGGCTGATCAGGCCGGCGTCGGTGGCCGCCGACTTGCTCATCTTGGCGGTCGGGTCGGCCAAGTCGTAGATCTTGGCGGTGGCCTTGGGGATCATCGGCTCGGGCACCACGAAGGTGTCCGGGAAGCGGGCGTTGAACCGTTGCGCGAGATCCCGGGCCAACTCCAGGTGCTGGCGCTGGTCCTCCCCGACCGGCACCACGTCGGTGTTGTACAGCAGCACGTCGGCGGCCATCAGCACCGGATAGGTGAACAAGCCGACCGTGGTGGATTCGGTGCCCTGTTTATGCGACTTGTCTTTGAACTGCGTCATCCGCGACGCTTGCCCGAACCCGGTGAAACAGCCCAGCACCCAAGCCAGTTCGGCGTGGGCGGGCACATGGCTTTGCACAAAGACGGTGCTGCGCGCCGGGTCGATGCCCAGCGCCAGATATTGCGCGGCGGTGACCAGGGTGCTGCGGCGCAGCGCCTCGGGGTCCCAGCCCGGAATGGTGATGGCGTGCATGTCGACGACGCAGAACAGGGTGTCGAAGTCGTCTTGCAGTTCCGCCCAGTGGGTGATGGCCCCCAACGCGTTGCCGAGGTGCAGCGAACCCGAGGTGGGTTGCACGCCGGAGAAGACGACGCGACGCGATCCGGTAGCCGTACTCATGATGGTCCGATCTTGTCACGCCCGTATTCGACGGTGACCGGCGCGTGGTCCGACCAGCGCAACGCGTAGGCGTCGGCGCGTTCCACCCGGGCGGCCCGCACCCGCGCGGCGAGCCGCCGATTGGCCAGCTGGTAGTCGATGCGCCAGCCGGCGTCGTTGTCGAAGGCCCGTCCCCGCCACGACCACCAGGAGTAGGGCCCGGCGGTATCGGGGTGCAGGTGGCGCACCACGTCCACCCAGCCGTCGGCGAGCAGGTCGCTCAGCCATTGCCGCTCGCTGGGCAAGAAACCCGACTTTTTGACGTTGCCCTTCCAGTTCTTGATGTCGTTTTCTGTGTGCGCGATATTCCAGTCGCCGCACACCACCACGTCGCGGCGTTGCCGGGACAGCGCGGCCATGCGGGCGGCCAGCCCCGCCATGAAGCGCTCCTTCTCCGCCTGGTGCGGGGTGTCGGCCTCGCCGGTGTGCACATAGACGCTGGCGATGGTCAGGCCGCCGTCGGCGGTGTCGATGTCGGCTTCCAGGTAGCGGCCGTGGGCGGCGAACTCGTCGGCGGTCGGTAACCCGATCCGGATCGCGGTGAACGGTTGGCGGCTCAGCACCGCGACCCCGTTACGCCCCTTGCGGTGGGCGTCGGCCGAGGCCACCGACCAGCCGTCGGCCAGCGCGGGGGCCAGCGCCGCCGCCAGTTGGTCGTCGTCGGCGCGGGTCTCCTGCAGGCAGATGAGGTCGGCGCGGGTCTGGCCCAGCCAGGCCAGCAGGCCCAGGTTGTCCGCCGACCGCTGCTTGACCGCCGCGCGGATGCCGTTGACGTTGATGGTGCTGATGATCACGGGGCACGACCTTAGTCAATGCCGTCGCCCCAGGTGCTCGGCATCATCGGCGCCGCCGCGTCGCCGCCGAACGCGTCTGCGGCCAACGTGGTCAAACCCGCAGGAGCCGCGGCGGCCTGCCGCGCCGCGGTGCCGGTGAAACCCAGCGGTCCCGCCCCGGCGGCGGAGGCGGTCACCCGCGGCGGACCGTCGAGTTCCTGGTCCAAATCCATGTACTCGTGGCCCCGGCCCAGCATTGCGGCCTTGGCGCGCCGGCGACGACGGCGCCCCTGCTGCTCGGGTTCGTCGGCGGCGGCGGCGGCCGTGGCCGCCGTGTCGGGTTCCGGCGCCTTCTTCTTCGCCCGCGCACTGGCGCTGGCCTGGGCCGCCATGCCCATGTTGGCCAGCATGTAGGAGTACAACGGCGGCGGCCCGGCCGGGGTGGGCGGCGGCCCGGGCGGCGGCGGTGCGGCCGGGGCGGGGGCGGGGGTTGACGCCGGGGCCGGTGCGGGAGCCGGCGAGGGCGTGGGCACCGGGGTCGGGGCGGGCACGGTGAGCACCACCGGCGTCGCGGGCGGCGGCGCGGCCGGCGGCAGCACCGGCGCGACCGCCACCGGGGCCAGCTTCGCCAACGCGCCCAGCCCCAGGCCGCCGAGCAGCGCCGGCGGGGCCAGCAGCGTCGAGCTGGCCGCCAGTGTCGCGATCAGGGGCACCAGCACCGTCTGCTGGATCAGGTAATGCAGCAGCTGGACGGTGTTGCCGATCGTGGACCCGATCATCTCCACGGTGGCCAGCGGCACGACGAGGACCAGCGCTTGGGGATTGAACACCGCGGTGTACAGGATCGCCAGCATGTCGTCGACGATGACGATGCCGGTGAACGCGGCGAAGGACCCCGGGTCCAGCGGCACCGACAAGATGTAGGCGATGTTGGCCGGGTTCAGATAGCTCAGCGGGTTGCCGGTAAACCCCAGCCACGACCCGGGTACGCCCGGAGGCGGCAGCCACGACGCCCCGCCGCCGGAAGTGAGCCAATTGAAAAAGCCCTGGAACGGATCGGTGATATCGGTGAAGCCGATCTGGTTGAAGAAGTCCAGTAGCTCCTGATACATCGGGAAGTCGCCGGTGTTGGGATAGGGCGGCTGCTGGAAAAGGCCTTCCAGATAGCTCTGCAGGTCTTCAAACCAGGAGGGCGGTGACGAGGACGACGCGTCGGTGGTGTCGGCTTTCATGATCGTCGGCGCCGCGGTGCTGTCCGGGGCGGCCGCCAACGTCGTGCTGGCCACCCCGTCGTAGCCGCTCATCACGCTGGCCGCCTGAATCCACATCCGCACATAGTCGGCCTCGTTCAACGCGATCGGAATCGTGTTGATGCCAAAGAAGTTCGTGCCCACCAACGCCGCATGGGTGGCGTGGTTGGCGCCCAGCTCCGCCAACGTCGGCATCCCCGCCAGCGCGGCGGTGTAGGCCGCGGCCACCGTCTCGTGCTGGGCGGCCCGCGCCGCGCTATCGGCGCTTTGCTGCAGCAGCCACGCCAGATACGGCGCGTGCGCGGCCAGATACGTCTCGGCCGTCGGGCCCTCCCACGCCCCGGCCTGCACCGACCCCAACAGCGCGGTCAGCTCGTCGGCGGTCTCGGCGTATTCAGTGCTCAGCGACGTCCACGCCCCCGCCGCCGCCAACAACGGCGCCGCGCCGGGACCGCTGGACAGCAACGCCGACCACACTTCCGGCGGCGAGGCCAGCCACAGCGGCGCGGTCACCGGAAGCCGTCCGCGATCGAACCCGACGCTGCGGCGGCCATCCACGAGGTACGTGACACGGGTGATCGTCAGCTCTCTCGGGGTACACCGCCCCGGGTCACAGGACGCGATGACGCCAGTATCCTGGCTCTCGGATCACCGCTCGCCTCGCCTTCCAGCTCGCGCCGTGGCTGATGAGGGTCGCTCCCCGATGACAGTGGCGGGACCGCGCCGGAATCGCACCGGCTTCCTGCAACGTCATCGCCTTACCCGCGAGATTATTGCACGGCGCTAATACGTTCCCGCGGCGAATCGGCCACGCCGACCCGTCACACGCTGGCGCGGCCGGTGCCGTGCGCGGCGTCGACGACGGCGTCGGCCAGGGAGTCGATGTCGGCGGGGTCGAGTGTGGCGATGGTGATCCGGATGCCCGGCGGGGTGCCGATCCGGAACCGGCTGCCGGGCGCCGCCGCCCAGCCCGCCGCCAACAGCCGTGTCAGCGCGGTGGTTTCGTCGGGCACCGGGATCCACACGTTGAGCCCGGATCGGCCGTGCGCCGCCAGGCCGCGGTCGGTCAGTGCCGCGCGCAGACGGACGCGGTTGGCGGTGTAGGCGGCTTCGGCCCGTGCGACCAGTCGCCGCGCGGCGGCGTCGCGCCACAACCCGACGGCCAGCTGCTGCAGCAGGTGGCTGACCCAGCCCGGGCCCAGCCGCAGCCGGCCGTGCACCCGCTCGATGGTGCGCTGGTCACCGGCCACCAGCGCCAGCCGCAGATCCGGCCCCAGCGCCTTGGCCACCGAGCGGACGAACGCCCAGTGCCGCGTCGCCCCGGCCAGCGGCTGCAGCGGCACCCCGGCGATGCCGGCGCAGTGATCATCCTCGACGACCAGGACCTCGCGGGTCGACGCGGCCAACACGCTGCGCAACGCGTCCGCCCGCGCCGCGGAAACCGCGGCGCCGGTCGGGTTTTGCGCGCGGCTGGTCATCACCACCGCCCGGGCGCCGCGGCCCAGCGCCCGGGCCAGGTCGGCGGGCCGCGGCCCGTCGTCGTCGACGCCGACCGGTTCCGGTGAAAGACCCAGTGCGCCCAGCAAATCCAACAGGTTGGCCCAGCCCGGGTCCTCGACGGCCACCCGGTCGCCGGGGTGCAGGTGGGCGGCGAGTACCCGCTCGATTCCGTCCAGGGCACCCGAGGTCACCGCCAGGTGCTCGGCCCGCACACCGTCGGCGCCCAGGCTGGTTTGGGCATAGTCGGCCAATTCCGGCGCGATCGGCGGCTGGCCGTACAGCACCGGCGTGGCGGGCAGCGGCGGCCGGGCGGTCGCGATGGGCAGCAGCCCCGGGTGCGGGTTGCCGGTCGACAGGTCCCGTACCCCGGCCGGGATGGCCAGCCCGCGCAGCGACCGCGGGGTGGTCGCCGGCCGGTCCCGCACCCGGGTGCCGCGCCGCCCCGCGGTCTCCACGGCCCCGCGGTGGCGCAGCAGGCGGTAGGCGGCGGCCACGGTGTTGGGGTTGACGCCCAGCTGGGCGGCCAGTTCCCGGATCGGCGGGAGCGCGGCGCCGGGGGGCAGCGCCCCCGCGGAGATGCCCTCTTCGATATCGGCGGAAATGGCCTCGGCACTGGTGCCGCTGATCCTGTACTGTACTGGCACGAAGTTAATTCTGTACTAGTACGAAGGCAAAGGCAACTGAGATGACGTACTCGCCGACCCCCCGGACCACGCCCACCCGGTACCGGGAGCGGGCGCGCTACGACCGCGGCACCGTGCACGGCATCATCGACGAGGCGGTGATCTGCCACCTGGGCTACCTCAACGGCGAACGCCCGGTGGTGCTGCCCACCACCCACGCCCGCCGCGACGAGACGCTCTACCTGCACGGTTCCACCGGGAGCGGCCCGGCATTGACGGCGGCCGCCACGCCGGAGGGCCTGCCGGTCTGCGTCACGATCACCCTGGTCGACGGGCTGGTGCTGGCCCGCTCGGCGATGCACCATTCGATGAACTATCGCTCGGTGGTGGCGCTCGGTGCGGCCCGGCTGGTCACCGACCGGGCCGAAAAGCTCGCGGCGCTGGCCGCGCTCGTCGACCACGTCGCACCCGGCCGGTCCACCGAGACCAGGCCCCCCAACGAACGCGAACTCGCCGCGACCGCGGTGCTGGCGCTGGATCTGGTCGAGGTCTCCGCCAAGGTGCGCAGCGGAGGCCCGGTCGACGACCCCGAGGATCTTGCGCTGCCGCACTGGGCCGGTGTGGTGCCGCTGGCGATGTCCGCCGGGGCTCCCGAGCCGGCCGACGACCTGGACCCCGCCACCGCGCCGCCGGCGTATGTGGCGCCGTATCGCCGGTAGCCCGACCGCCGCCAATCGTCGAGATCGACGTTTCGGAGACAAAGCGCGAGAAGAGGCCTCCAAAACGTCGATCTCGGCGAAACGAAAAGGGGTCCAGGGTGAGCTATTGCGGTACCGGCGGTATCACCTTAATGTCGGCGGAGTGACGACGCGCGCACCGATCCATGTGGGCTCCGGGGAACCGGTCCTGCTGCTGCACCCGTTCCTGATCTCGCAGCTGGTGTGGGAGACGGTGGCCCGGCAACTGGCCGACACCGGTCGCTATGAGGTGTTTGCCCCCACGATGGCCGGCCACAACGGCGGACCCGACGCCGGCACCTGGTTTCTGAGCTCCCACGTGCTGGCCGACCACGTCGAGCGCCAACTCGACGAACTGGGGTGGGACACCGCCCACCTCGTCGGCAACTCGCTGGGCGGCTGGGTGGCGTTCGAACTGGAGCGGCGCGGCCGGGCGCGCACCGTCACCGGGATCGCCCCGGCCGGCGGCTGGACCCGGTGGAGTCCCACCAAATTCGAGGTGATCGCCAAGTTCGTCGCGGGCCTGCCGGTGTGGGCGCTGGCCACGCTGCTGGGGCCGCGGGTGTTGCGGCTGCCGTGGAGCCGACGGCTGGCCACCCTGCCGATCAGCGGACCGCCGGACGGGGTCAGCGAGAGCGAGCTCGTGGCGATCATCGACGACGTCGCGCACTGCCCGGCCTACTTCCAGCTGCTGATCAAGGCGCTGTTACTGCCGGGGCTGGTGGAGCTGGCGCAGACGGCCGTGCCCGCGCACCTGGTGATCTGCGAAAAGGATCGGGTGTTTCCCGGACCGCGGTCGCACCGCTACTTCCAGGCCCAGCTGCCCGCCGGCAGCCAGATCACCACGCTCGACGGCCTGGGTCATATCCCGATGTTCGAGGCGCCGGGGCGGGTCACCGAAACCATCACCGAGTTCCTCGACCGCTACGTTCCGCCGGCCGAAGCCCCCGCCCCGCCGGCAAGCTAGGCGAGCGCCGTCTTGAGGTTGTCGGCGATCGAGCCGAGGAACTCCTCGCTGGTCTGCCAGGCCTGATCGTCGCCGATGAGCAACGCCAGGTCCTTGGTCATCTGCCCGCCCTCGACGGTGGCGACGACGACCTCCTCCAGCTTCTGGGCGAACCGGGTCACCTCGGGGGTGTTGTCCAGGTCGCCGCGGTGCTGCAGGCCGCGGGTCCAGGCGAAGATCGAGGCGATCGGGTTGGTGGAGGTGGGTTTGCCGGCCTGGTACTGCCGGAAGTGACGGGTGACGGTGCCGTGCGCGGCTTCGGCCTCCACCGTCTTGCCGTCGGCGGTCATCAGCACCGAGGTCATCAGGCCCAGCGAGCCGTAGCCCTGCGCGACGGTGTCGGACTGCACGTCGCCGTCGTAGTTCTTGCACGCCCACACGTAGCCGCCCTCCCACTTCAGGCAGGCGGCGACCATGTCGTCGATCAGCCGGTGCTCGTAGAACAGCCCGGCTGCTTCGAAGCGGTCCTTGAACTCCTCGTCGTAGATGCGCTCGAACTCGTCTTTGAACATGCCGTCGTAGGCCTTGAGGATGGTGTTCTTGGTCGACAGGTACACCGGGTAGTTCTGTTGCAGCCCATAGGCGAACGAGGCGCGGGCGAAGTCCTGGATGGATTTCTTGAAGTTGTACATCCCCATCACCACGCCACCGTCGGTGGGCATGGTGACCATCTCGTGCACGATCGGCTCGCTGCCGTCCTCCGGGGTGAAGGTCAGCGTCACGGTGCCGGGCCTATCGACCTTGAAGTTCGTCGCCCGGTACTGGTCGCCGAAGGCGTGCCGGCCGATGACGATCGGTTTGGTCCAGCCCGGAACCAGCCGCGGCACATTCGAGATCACGATGGGCTCGCGGAAGATGGTGCCGCCCAAAATGTTTCGGATGGTGCCATTCGGCGACAGCCACATGTGCTTGAGATTGAATTCCTTGACCCGGGCCTCGTCGGGGGTGATGGTCGCGCACTTGACGCCCACGCCGTATTTCTTGATGGCGTACGCCGAGTCGATCGTCACCTGGTCGTCGGTGGCGTCGCGGTTCTCGATGCCCAGGTCGTAGTAGTCCAGGTTGATGTCGAGGTACGGGAAGATGAGCATGTCCTTGATGAGCTGCCAGATGACCCGGGTCATCTCGTCGCCATCGAGCTCGACGACCGTGCCGTCGACTTTGATCTTGTTGGACTGCTTCGTCCCGCTCATGACCCAACCCTACAATCGGGACCCGTTTGCGCTGGTCGGGGCGCCGCGGCTCAGCCTCCCGCGGCGTCGAGTGCGGCGTTGAACGTCTTGCTCGGTCGCATCACCGCCGTGGTCAGGTCGGCCTCCGGCGCGTAGTAGCCGCCGATGTCGACCGCCTCCCCCTGGGCCATGTTGAGCTCGGCCACGATGGTGTCTTCGTTCTTCGTCAACGTCTCGGCCAGCGCGGCGAAGCGCTTCTGCAAGTCCTCGTCGTCGCTTTGCGCGGCGAGCTCCTGCGCCCAGTACATGGCGAGGTAGAACTGGCTGCCCCGGTTGTCGAGTTCACCGGTCTTGCGCGACGGGCTCTTGTTGTTGTCCAGCAGCTTGCCGATCGCCGCGTCCAGGGTGGTGCCCAGGATTTTGGCGCGCGCGTTGCCGGTCTTGATACCCACGTCTTCGAAACAGGCGCCCAGCGCCAGGAATTCACCCAGCGAATCCCAGCGCAGATGGTTCTCCTCCACCAGCTGGTGGACGTGCTTGGGCGCCGAACCGCCGGCCCCGGTTTCGTACATGCCGCCACCGGCCATCAGCGGCACGATGGACAGCATCTTGGCACTGGTGCCCAGCTCCAGGATCGGGAACAGGTCGGTGAGGTAGTCACGCAGGATGTTGCCGGTCGCGGCGATGGTGTCCTTGCCGCGGACCAGCCGCTCCAGGGTGTACCGCATGGCCCAGACCTGCGGCATGATGCGGATGTCGAGGCCCTCGGTGTCGTGGTCCTTGAGATAGGTCTGCACCTTTTTGCGCAGCTCGTTCTCGTGCGGGCGTTCGTCGTCGAGCCAAAACACCACCGGCATACCGGAGTTGCGTGCCCGGGTGACCGCCAGCTTGACCCAGTCCCGGATCGGGGCGTCCCGCACGATCGGCATCCGCCAGATGTCGCCGGCTTCCACCTCCTGGGTCAGCAGCACCTCACCGGTGGTGAGGTCGACAATGTTGGCGACCCCGTCCTCGGGGACCTCGAAGGTCTTGTCGTGCGAGCCGTACTCCTCGGCCTGCTGCGCCATCAAGCCGACGTTGGGCACCGTGCCCATGGTCACCGGGTCGAACTGGCCGTTGGTCTTGCAGAAGTTGATGATCTCCTGGTAGATCCGGGCGAAGGTGGACTCGGGGTTGACGGCCTTGGTGTCCTTTTGCCGCCCGTCGGCGCCGTACATCTTGCCGCCGGCGCGGATCATCGCCGGCATCGAGGCGTCGACAATCACGTCGGACGGCGAATGGAAGTTCGAGATGCCCTTGGCCGAGTCGACCATCGCCAGCTCCGGCCGGTGCTCGTGGCAGGCGTGCAGGTCGCGGATGATCTCCTCGTGCTGCGAGGCCGGCAGCGACTCGATCTTGTTGTAGAGGTCGACCAGCCCGTTGTTGACGTTGACGCCCAGCTCGTCGAACAGCTCCTGATGCTTGGCGAAAGCGTCCTTGTAGAAGACCTTGACCGCGTGACCGAACACGATCGGGTGGCTGACCTTCATCATCGTCGCCTTGACGTGCAGGGAGAACATCACGCCGGTCTTGCGCGCGTCCTCCATCTCCGCCTCGTAGAAGTCGCACAGCGCTTTGCGGCTCATGAACATCGAGTCGATGATGTCGCCGGCCAGCAGCGAGACCTGCGGCTTGAGCACGATCGTCTCGCCGCCCTTGGTCACCAGCACCATCTTCACGCCGCGCGCCCGGTCCAACGTCATCGACTTCTCGCCGTGATAAAAGTCACCGTGCCGCATGGTCGCGACGTGGGTGCGCGACGCCATCGACCACTCGCCCATGGTGTGCGGGTGCTTGCGCGCGTACTCCTTGACCGCCTTGGGTGCGCGCCGGTCCGAGTTGCCTTGCCGCAGCACCGGGTTCACCGCGCTGCCCAACACGTTGGCGTAGCGCTTCTTCAGCTCTTTTTCCTCATCGGTCCTCGGGTTCTCCGGGTAGTCCGGCACCTTGAAGCCCTTGCCCTGCAGTTCCTTGATCGCGGCCACCAACTGCGGCACCGAAGCGCTGATGTTGGGCAGCTTGATGATGTTGGTGTCGGCGCGCTGGGTCAGCCGGCCCAGCTCGCCGAGGTTGTCCGGGACCTGCTGCTCGTCGGTCAGGTAATCGGGGAACTCGGCCAGGATGCGCGCCGCGACCGAGATGTCGCTGGCCTCGATCTTGATGCCCGCCGGCTCGGCAAACGCCCGCACGACCGGCAGAAAGGCGTAGGTCGCCAGCATCGGCGCCTCGTCGGTCAGCGTGTAGATGATGGTCGGCTGCTCGGCGCACATGGCATTTCTCCCGGCGTTGGGTCAGATTCTTTTAGGGCTCCGCGTGTGTACGGCGACCAGTATCGCGTACGCAGTCGTTGCGATGGGATTGGCCTCCGGTGCCCTGGGGTGGAGCGGCAATGGCGGGTTTGGCGGCACCGACCCTGCGCCGGCGGCATCGACCCTGCGCTGGCGGTTTCGAGCCTGTAGTGAGCGCTACTTTGCGCGAGAAATCACGCCCTGGTTACAGGCTCGACGCCCTCACCGCGGCCTCGGCGCCATAGGCACAGGCCCGACGCCCTCACCGCGGCCTCGGCGCCGTAGACGCAGGCCCGACGCCCTCACCGCGGCCGATCCGACCTGGAACGCAGCCCCCGAAGCGCCCGGCGTGCTCACCCCACAGGTGGCGACGCATTCACGTCGTGCGATAAGCTGCAAAGCGGTCATGAGCGCCAGCGTCAAGCCCCGGCTTGCTGGCCGGCAACCCTCCAACCGCGGTGGGGTGCCCCGGGTGATGACCAGGTTGAGTAGCCGCCACCGGCTACGCGGCAAGCGCGGGTCCGCCATGACGGGCCCCCCGAGTAGACAGGGGAACCTGATGCGTGCCCATTGCGGGCTGACCAGCATGTGTCTTAGCCGCTGATCCCGTGGCTTGCCCGTCGACGTCCCTTCCGACGCCGGGCTGCCGCGGGTCCCGGCATCCGATACCCGATCGTCTTGAGAGCAGAAAGCACGTCATATGACCGCTGACACCGGGAGCTCCGAAACCGACCCGACCGCGCATTGGTCGTTCGAGACCAAGCAGGTCCACGCCGGACAACACCCCGACCCGGCCACCAATGCCCGCGCACTGCCGATCTACCAGACCACCTCGTTCACCTTCGACGACACCGACCACGCCGCCGCGCTGTTCGGTCTGGAGGTGCCGGGCAACATCTACACCCGGATCATGAACCCGACCACCGATGTCGTCGAGCAGCGCATCGCCGCGCTGGAGGGCGGGGTGGCCGCGCTGTTCCTGTCGGCCGGGCAGGCGGCCAGCACCTTCGCCATCCTGAACCTGGCCGGCGCCGGCAACCACATCGTGGCCAGCCCGCGGCTCTACGGCGGCACCTACAACCTGTTCCGCCACTCGCTGCAAAAAATCGGCATCGAGTTCACGTTCGTCGACGACCCCGACAACCTGGACTGCTGGCGGAAAGCCGTCCGGGACAACACCAAAGCGTTTTTCGCCGAGACCATCTCCAACCCGAAGATCGACATCCTCGACACCCCCGGGGTGTCCGGCGTCGCCCACGACCACGGCATCCCGCTGATCGTGGACAACACCGTCGCCACCCCGTATCTGATCCAGCCGATCAGTCAGGGCGCCGACATCGTGATCCACTCGGCCACCAAGTACCTGGGCGGTCACGGCGCGGCGATCGCCGGCGTGCTCGTCGACGGCGGCACCTTCGACTGGACGCAGGGCCGCCACCCCGGCTTCACCACCCCCGACCCCAGCTACAACGGGGTGGTGTACGCCGAACTGGGGCCCCCGGCGTTCGCGGTCAAGGCCCGGGTGCAGCTGCTGCGCGACTACGGGTCGGCGGCCGCACCGTTCAACGCGTTTTTGGTCGCCCAGGGATTAGAAACGCTGAGCCTGCGCGTTGAGCGGCATGTGTCCAATGCGCAGCGGGTCGCCGAGTTCCTGGTCGGCCGCGACGACGTCTTGTCGGTCAACTACGCCGGGCTACCCAGCTCGCCGTGGTACGAGCGGGCGACCAAGCTGGCGCCCAAGGGCACCGGCGCGGTGCTGGCGTTCGAGCTGGCCGGCGGGGTCGAGGCCGGCAAGGCGTTCGTCAACGCGCTGACACTGCACAGCCACGTCGCCAACATCGGCGACGTGCGGTCGCTGGTGATCCACCCGGCGTCGACCACCCACGCCCAGCTCAGCCCCGACGAGCGGCTGGCCGCCGGGGTCACCCCCGGCCTGGTGCGGCTGGCCGTCGGCATCGAGGGCATCGACGACATCCTGGCCGACCTGGAGCGCGGTTTCGCCGCGGCCGCCGCCCTGGACCCGCAGGCCGCGGCGGCGGTGTGAGGAGCCTGACGTGACGATCTCCGACGCGCCTACGCAGACCCTGCCCGCCGAGGGCGAGATCGGCGTGGTCGACATCGGCTCGCTGCGCCTGGAAAACGGCGCGGTGATCGACGACGTGTGTATCGCGGTGCAGCGCTGGGGGGAACTGTCACCGACCCGCGACAACGTCGTGGTGGTGCTGCACGCCCTGACCGGGGATTCCCACATCACCGGTCCGGCCGGGCCCGGACACCCCACCCCGGGATGGTGGGACGGCGTGGCCGGGCCGGGCGCCCCGATCGACACCAACCGGTGGTGCGCGGTGGCCACCAACGTGCTGGGCGGGTGCCGCGGCTCGACCGGCCCCAGTTCGCTGGCCCGCGACGGAAAGCCCTGGGGGTCACGGTTCCCGACCATCTCGGTGCGCGATCAGGTGGCCGCCGACGTCGCGGCGCTGGCCGCCCTGGGCATCACCGAGGTCGCCGCGGTGGTGGGTGGATCACTCGGCGGGGCGCGCGCCCTGGAGTGGATGGTGGGCCACCCCGACCGGGTCCGCGCGGGGCTGCTGCTGGCCGTGAGCGCCCGGGCCAGTGCCGACCAGATCGGCACCCAAAGCACCCAGATCGCGGCGATCAAAGCCGACCCACACTGGCAGGGCGGCGACTACCACGGCACGGGCCGCTCCCCCGACACCGGGCTAGACATCGCCCGGCGCATCGCGCATTTGACCTACCGCGGCGAGATCGAACTCGACACCCGGTTCGGCAACGACGCCCAGGATGGCGAGGATCCGGGCACCGGCGGCCGCTACGCCGTACAGAGCTACCTGGAACACCAGGGCAGCAAGCTGGTGTCGCGGTTCGACGCCGGCAGCTACGTGGCCCTGACCGAGGCGTTGAGCAGCCACGACGTGGGCCGCGGGCGCGGCGGGGTGGAGCCGGCGCTGCGCGGCTGCCCGGTCCCGGCCGTGGTCGGCGGCATCGCGTCCGACCGGCTCTACCCGCTGCGCCAGCAGCAGGAACTGGCCGATCTGCTGCCCGGCTGTGCGGGGCTGCAGATTGTCGACTCGATCTGCGGGCACGACGGGTTCCTGGTGGAAACCGAGCCGGTCGGCAAGCTGATCCGCCACACCCTCGAACTGGCCGAGACCGAAGGAGACGGCGAGTGAACGCCAGTTCACGAGTAAGGAGCCGAGCAATCGACACCGAAGGCGTGCGGCGGCGGTGACCCGCTCCCGGCAAGATCGCTCGCTGTCGTTCGGCTCGCAAGCCGCCGCGTACGAACGGGGCCGCCCGTCGTACCCGCCCGAGGCGATCGACTGGCTGTTGCCGGCCGGGGCCCGCGATGTGCTTGACCTTGGCGCGGGGACCGGCAAGCTGACGACCCGGCTGGTCGAACGCGGCCTGGACGTGGTGGCCGTCGACCCGATCGCCGAGATGCTGGAGGTGCTGCGCACCGCGCTGCCCGATACCCCGGCCCTGCTCGGCACCGCCGAAGAGATCCCACTGCCCGATAACAGCGTCGACGCCGTGCTGGTCGCGCAGGCCTGGCACTGGTTCGACCCCGACCGCGCCATCCCCGAGGTCGCGCGGGTACTGCGACCCGGCGGGCGGTTGGCGCTGGTGTGGAACACCCGCGACGAACGGCTGGGCTGGGTCAGGGAATTGGACCGCATCATCGGCCGGGAGGACGCCCGCGACGCCCTGGACGGCGGGGTGGCGTTACCGGAGCCGTTCACCGACATCGAACATTTTTCGGTCGAGTGGACGAATTACCTGACCCCGCAAGCGTTGATCGACCTGGTGGCGTCCCGCAGCTACTGCATCACCTCGCCGGCCGAGGTGCGCACCAGGACGCTGGAGCAGGTGCGCGAGTTGCTGGCCACCCACCCGGCGCTGGCCAACGCGAGCGGGCTGGCCCTGCCCTACATCACGGTCAGCGTGCGCGCGACGCTGCCGTAAGACCCGACCGCTTCCGTCGAAGGTGCACCGGCCCGAGCCCGCTCTCAGCGCAGCGCACCGTGCAGATTCTTGGCCGTCGCAGAGGTCGGTACCGTCGACTGATTCGGGTACGTGCCGAGCAGTCGGTCGGCGGTTCCGGTGGTGGTGACGGTGAACCAATAGTGTTCGTTCTTGAAGTGGTGCCGTCGGTGGTTACGCCAAATCGCTCGATACACACTGGTCTTCGGCTTGTACTCGGTGTGGATGAGGTAATGCGTCCACTCGTAGGCCAGCCCGAGGGCGGTCACAAACACCAGATACGTCAGCCCGAGGCCGAGGCGGGGGAAGGCCACCACCGCTACGGCGACGGCGGTCGGGATCACCCAGAGCAACGCCTGCCACGGCATGAAGATGAGCTCAATTTTCCGCGGGTCGTGGTGATGTTCGCGATGTTTGCGCGCCAGCAGAGGATCCACGACGAAGCGGCCGACGCTGCGCGGTCGCCAGTGCAGGATGGCGACATGGATGATCCACTCGAACACCGGAAAGGCGGCGACCATGAGTACCGGCAGCGCGACGTCGGTGAGCTGCCAGTCGCCGACGACGATCCGGGCCGTCAGCGCCCCGGCAAACGTCAAGCAGAGACCCCACGGGGAGGGGTGGCGCCAAAACTCCCGGCCCGCCTCGGACAGGGTGAAAGTGCTGCGTCCCTGTGTGGTCACCGCTGTTCATCCAAACCAGACAGGGCGGTGAGCAGGCCGCGGGTGGCCGGCTCGAGCAGTTCGGTGGCGGCGCGTTTGGCACCCGCCGGATCGCCGGCGGTGATCGCCCGTGCCACCCGACGGTACCGCTCCGGGTGGCTGACCTCGGCGGCCATCACTGTGGCAAGGGCCGACAGCGCGGGTTCGTAGGTAGCACGCAGGGTGTTGAACATCAGCCGGAAGACGATGGAGTCGGCGGCGTCGACGACGTGATCCCAGAACGTCAGCGCGACGCGCTGACGTTCCACCGGATCCTCCTCGGCGGCCAGCGCGTCCACGGCGCCATCGAGAAGGCCGGCGGTATGCGGGCCGCCGCGTGCCGCGGCGAGTTCGGCGACCTTGGGCCCGTTGTGCAGCCGGGTCTCCACAATGCTGCGCACGACCGTGAGGTCCAGCTGGTCAGCCCGATCGCCACCGCGGAGCAACAAACGGGGCAGCAGGTCCAGGCCCGCGTGACGGCGGTAGTCCCGCACGGTGGTGGAGTCCCCCTGCCGAACCTCGATCAGACCGGCGGCGGCGAGGCGTTTGAGGGCCTCACGCACCGCCGGCCGGGACACCCCCAGTACCTCCGCAAGCCTGCGTTCATTGGGCAGCGTCGCTCCGGGCGCCATTTCCCCGCTGAGCACATCGGCCATGATCTGCTCGAAGACGTGTTCAGGTACCGATTGTCGGGTCACCGGCCGCAGAGCCATACGTGCAGCATGCCGGATGATTGGCCAGACATCAAGTGGTCAGACCACTGACTAGGAGATGAGCGCGGTCACGATCGACGCCGTCGCGCGCAGGGCGTCCGCACCGATACTGCCGATCGGTTCGTCGAGCGCCGAGCTCGGCAGCCACTGGACCAGTTCCGGCAGAAGCGTGCCTTCGGGCTGCGTGACCGGAACGACCATCGCCATGGCGTCGTCGGGCCGGACACCCGGGACAAACGGACAGACGATCACCCGGCCAGTGTCAGCGGCAAGGTGCAAGGCGTTGGACAACACCACAACATAGAGTTCGCCAGCGCTGTCACGGCGGGGTGCGATGTCTCCGGGTGCGGTCACCGTCCCGCGGCCCGGTTCACCTGATACACCTGCTCGGCGTAGGCGTCGATGTTGAGCGCCGGGACAGTCCGGGCGGTGTAGGCCTGCAGCGCCATCCGCAGCTGTTCGTTGCGGAGCGCTTGCTCGATCATCTCCGACCGGTTCAAACCGGCAGCCCGGGCGGTGGCATCCGCGGCGGCGAGCACCTCCGCGTCTACCGTGACCGAGATCTTCTCTTTGGGCATATCTAATATCCTACTAATCAGGCGATGACCAGAACGGGAGTTCCGGATCAAATGTCCAATCTGCACATAATGCCTATAGCGGCTAGAATGGCTGCATGCCCACGTCTACCCTGACCTTCCGCAACCGTGACGGCAAGCTGGTCGACGTGCCGACCGTGGCCGCCACCCGGTTCAAGAACGAGTTCGGCACGATTTTCGAGCAGGCCGCCGCCAACGGCGCGGTCGCGATCACCAAACACAACACCCCCAAAGCCGTGCTGCTGTCGGTCGCCGAATTCGAGGCACTGACCCGCTCCAGCGCCCCCGAACTCGATGAGCTCAGCGACCAGTTCGATGCGCTGCTGGAGCGCATGCAGCGACCGGAGTCCCAGGCGGCGGTCGCGACGGCCTTCGACGCCGATCCCGCCCAGTTGGGGCGCACCGCGGTCAAGGCGGCGCACACCACGTCGCGCCGCTGACCTTGGCCCGGCTGTATGTCCTGGCCGGCGTCAACGGCGCCGGCAAGAGCAGCGTCGGCGGTGCCGCGATCCGCGACTTCGGCGGCGACTACTACAACCCCGATGAGGCGGCACGGGCGCTGATGGCCGCCAACCCCGGCCTCGACCAGGTGCGGGCGAATTCCGCGGCGTGGCAGCAGGGTAAACGGCTCCTGGAACGCGCCATTGGCGAGCATCTGGATTTCGTGTTCGAAACCACGCTGGGCGGCACCACAATAGTGCGGCTGCTCACCGAGGCGGCCGCGGCCGGCATCGAGGTGCGGGTCTGGTACGTCGGGCTGGCCAGCGCCGACGCGCATATCCAGCGGGTACGCCAGCGGGTCCGCGCGGGTGGCCACGACATCCCCGAATCAACGATTCGCCGCCGGTACCGGCACAGTCGGCTCAACCTGGTGCAGTTGCTGCCGGTGCTCACCGAACTCCGCGTGTACGACAACTCCGCCGACGCCGACCCGGCGGCCGGACAGGCACCGCACCCGGTGCTGGTGCTGCACGTGCAGCGGGGTGAGATCGTCGGCCCGCCGGACCTGTCCGCCACCCCGCAGTGGGCCAAGCCGATCGTGGCGGCGGCGCTGGCCGCCGCGCCCTGATTTTTGCGGTAAACCGCTGCCCGCGCCGTGCCTAAAATAAGCCGGACGACGGGAGCGGACATGATTTCGCGGGTGGGGCGTGCGCTGGTGGGCGTGACGGTGGGTGGCCTGACGGCCGGGGCAGCGCTGCTCGCCGCGCCGGCGCAGGCCGATTGGCACGACGACCTGTACCTGGACATGCTCACCCACGGCGAAGTCAACTATGGCGATCCCGCCGCAGCGATCGCCACCGGCCACTCCATCTGCTCGATGTACACCCAGGGCAAATCGCAGTCCGACGCGGCAACCAGCTTGGTCACCAACAAGGGCATGGACTATCAAACGGCCTACCTGTATGTGACGGCGGCAACGGTGTACTGCCCGAACGATGTCCCCAAAACCGGCGGGTAGACCGAACGTGCGCAAACCTTGACCGCGCCGTGTCATCGCTGTGACGGCGATGCCGCACTGTTCTGACCAGTGAGTGCCGCACGCGCACTCGAAGGTCGAGGAGTGCGCCATGCCGACGCTGACGAATTTCCACCGCCGGTTTCCCCGAGCACTGGCGCTGTCGGTCGCCCTGGCCGCCGCCGTCGCTGCCCCGGCGCACGCCGACGCGATCGATGACTCGTTCCTGTCGGCGCTCGATGGGGCCGGCGTGAACTACGGCGGCGATCCGCAAGGCGCGGTCGCGCTCGGCCAATCCATCTGCCCGGCGTTGGCCCAGCCGGGCGGGACGGTCGCGTCGGCGGCGTCCGGCCTTACCGGCAGCGGCATGTCCCCGATGATGGCGCAGCTGTTCACCAGCATCGCGATCTCGATGTATTGCCCGTCGATGGTGGATTCGCTCGCCAGCGGTCAGGTGCCCAACCTGCCGCAAGTACCGGGTATGCCCGCGCTGTAACGCAATCGCTGCACCGAAATCGACGAAAGCGCGGAAAAGTGCGAGTGGACGTCACGCTGCCGTCGATCTCGGCGCCCGCCTGAAACGTCGATCTCGGCGCCGGCCGGAACGCCCGGCTGAACCCCGAACTAGACCGCGGTCCCCAGCGGATCGATCGTCGACGCGGTGTAGAGCATCACCGCCGCGACGGTCGCCGTGGTGACGAAGTCGATGCCCTTGTTGCGCACCACCAGCAGACCCGCCCGGTCCTCGGACAGCACCAGCCGCAGCGCCGCCGCGACCCCGACACCGATGCCGATCAGCAGCGCGCCGCGGCGCCAGAAGTTCGCCCCCGCCAGCACGAACGCCACCACGAAGATCAGCCCGACCAACAGGATGGGCCATTGGCTGGCCATGACCCGGCGGGCGTGAGCGGGATGGGCGGGATGTTTCACACCGCGCCCTCGGCCAACTCGACGACGTTGGTCAACAAGAACGCCCGGGTCAGCGGCCCCACCCCACCCGGGTTGGGCGACACGTGACCGGCGACCTCCCACACGTCCGGGTGCACGTCGCCGACCAGCCCGTCGGCGGTGCGGCTGACCCCGACGTCGAGGATCGCCGCACCGGGGCGCACCATGTCGGCGGTCAGCAGATGCGGCACCCCGACCGCGGCGACGATGATGTCGGCCTGCCGGGTCAGTGCGGGCAGATCACGAGTCCGGGTGTGGCACAACGTCACCGTGGCGTTCTCCGAACGACGGCTCAGCAGCAGCCCCAGCGGCCGACCGACGGTGACCCCGCGACCGATGACCACCACGTGGGCGCCGGCGATCTCGACGTCGTAGCGGCGCAGCAGGTGCACGATGCCGCGCGGGGTGCACGGCAGCGGCGCCGGGGTGCCCAGCACCAGCCGGCCCAGGTTGGTCGGGTGCAGTCCGTCGGCGTCCTTGGCCGGGTCGACGCGTTCCAACGCCGCGTTCTCGTCCAAATGTTTGGGCAGCGGCAGCTGCACGATGTAGCCGGTGCAGTCCGGGTTGGCGTTCAGTTCATCGATGGTCGCGTTGAGGTCGGCGGCGCTGACGTCGGCGGGCAGGTCGCGGCGGATCGAGGTGATGCCCACCTTGGCGCAGTCGGCGTGCTTACCCCGCACGTAGGCCTGCGACCCGGGGTCGTCGCCGACCAGCACGGTGCCCAGCCCCGGTGTGCGCCCCGCCGCGGCCAACGTGGCCACCCGTGACTTGAGGTCGGCGAAAATTTCGTCGCGCGTGGCCTTGCCGTCCAACGTGATCGCACCCACCCGGGCATTGTTTCATGCCGGCCGGACGTGGACTGGTGGCACGCCGCGGGGCGCCCGGCGGGCATCACCGCCACACTCGGCCGGTGGGGTTGCGGCAGCCTTATAGGCTGCCGCTATGCCCGCCACCCCCGACGTCTTCAGCCCGGTCAAACTCGGCCCGGTCACGCTGCGCAACCGGATCATCAAGGCGGCGACCTTCGAGGCGCGCACCCCGCACGCGTTGGTCACCGATGACCTGATCGAATACCACCGGCTGCCGGCGGCCGGCGGGGTCGGCATGACCACCGTCGCCTACTGCGCGGTCGCCCCCGGGGGCCGCACCTCCGGGGAACAGATCTGGATGCGCCCGGAGGCGCTGCCCGGGCTGCGCCGGCTCACCGACGCGGTGCACGCCGAGGGCGCCGCGGTCAGCGCCCAGATCGGGCACGCCGGCCCGGTGGCCGACGCCCGCTCCAACCAGGCCACCGCGCTGGCCCCGGTGCGGTTCTTCAACCCGATCGGGATGCGGTTCGCCAAGAAGGCCACCCGCGACGACATCGATGACGTCATCGACGCGCACGCCAACGCCGCGAAGCTCGCCGTCGACGCCGGGTTCGACGCCGTCGAAATCCATTTGGGCCATAACTATTTGGCCAGCTCGTTTCTGAGCCCGTTGATCAACCGGCGCACCGACGAGTTCGGCGGGTCGCTGGCCAACCGGGCCAAGGTGGCCCGCGGGTTGGTGACCGCGGTCCGCCGCGCGGTGCAGGACCAGATCGCGGTCACCGCCAAGCTCAATATGGCCGACGGGGTCCGCGGCGGCATCAGCACCGAGGAGGCGTTGACCACCGCGAAGTGGCTGCAGGACGACGGCGGACTCGACGCGCTCGAACTCACCGCGGGTAGCTCGCTGGTCAACCCGATGTACCTGTTCCGCGGTGACGCCCCGGTCAAGGAATTCGCCGGGGTCTTCAAACCGCCGCTGCGCTGGGGCATGCGGATGACCGGCCACAAGTTTCTCCGCCAATACCCCTACCGCGACGCCTACCTGCTGCGCGAGGCCCGGCTGTTTCGCGCCGAGCTGTCGCTGCCGTTGATCCTGCTTGGCGGCATCACCAACCGCGCCACGATGGATCTGGCCATGGCGGAGGGCTTCGAGTTCGTCGCCATGGCCCGGGCGCTGCTGGCCGAACCGGATCTGGTCAACCGGATCGCCGCCGATCACGAGCCGAACGGTGTCACGTCCGCGTGCACGCACTGCAACCAATGCATGCCCACCATCTACAGCCGCACCCGCTGCGTGGTCACCGGCGCGCCGGACGCGCTGGGCTGACCCTGGCCGCCGCGGCGCCGCGGGCAAACAAATCTCGCCGCGCGCCTTGGCTCACCGCGGTTGGATGAAGCGCAGCGCGCCCGAACAGATACAGTTGAGCCGATGAGTCACCCAGCCCCGCCAGCGCTGACCGTTCGGTATGACGGGTCCGAACGCAGTTTCGCGCCAGGTCACGATGTGGTCGTCGGACGTGATCTGCGTGCCGACCTGCGTGTTGCGCATCCTCTGGTGTCGCGTGCCCACCTGCTGCTGCGGTTCGAGCAGGGCCGGTGGATGGCGATCGACAACGGGTCGCTGAACGGGGTGTTCGTCAACGGTCACCGGGTGCCGGTGGTCGACATCCGCGACGGGCAGGTCATCAACCTGGGCAACCCCGACGGGCCGCCGCTGAGTTTCGAGGTTGGTCGCCACCTCGGCGCCGCCGGCCGGCCGCCGCAAACCGCGATGATGGGGGTCGCGCACCCCGGCGTCTCGCGGCCGTCGCATCCCGGGCCGCCGCCCGGCGGGGGCTGGCCGTCGCATCCCGAACCCGCGCATCACCCGGCGCAGCCGCCGCGGTCGGCGCCCTACTCGCGGCCGCACCCCGCCCCGCCGCCGTCCTACGCCCCGCACACGCAGCGCTCCGGTGCGCATCCGCCCGGCTACCGGTCCCCTGCCCCGCCGCCACCGCCGCCACCGTTGCAGCCGGCAACCCGGATGGCCCCGGCCGCGGCCAAGCCGCCGGAAGCCGGCAACTTCGCGACGAAGATGATGGACATCCTGCGGCCGGGCGCCGCGCCGGAGTCGCCGTCCGGCGCGCTGACCTTGGGCCGCGCCACCGACAACGACATCGTCATCTCCGACGTGCTGGCCTCCCGGCACCACGCGATGCTGGTTCCGACACCGCTGGGCACCGAGATCCGGGATAGCCGCAGCATCAACGGGACGTTCGTCAACGGCACCCGGATCGGGTCGGCGATCCTCAACGAGGGCGACGTGGTCACGATCGGCAACGTCGACCTGACCTTCACCGGCGGCACCTTGGTGCGCCGCACCGAGGCCGCCACCCGCACCGGCGGCCTGGAGGTGCGCGACGTCTGCTTCGACGTCGAGGGCGGCAAGCGGCTGCTCAACAACATCACCTTGACCGCCCGCCCGGGCACCCTGACCGCCATCATCGGCGGGTCCGGCGCCGGGAAGTCCACGTTGTCCCGGCTGATCGCCGGCTACACCACCCCCAGCGCCGGCCAGGTGCTGTTCGAGGGCCACAACATCCACACCGAATACGCCTCGCTGCGCAGCCGGATCGGGATGGTCCCCCAGGACGACGTGGTGCACCGCCAGCTGACGGTGAACCAGGCGTTGGGCTACGCCGCCGAGCTGCGGCTGCCGCCCGACAGCAGCAAAGCCGACCGCGACCAGGCCGTCGCCCAGGTGCTCGAAGAGCTGGAGCTGACCAAGCACGCCGACACCCGGGTGGAGAAGCTCTCCGGCGGCCAGCGTAAACGCGCCTCGGTGGCGTTGGAGCTGCTGACCGGGCCGTCGCTGCTGATCCTCGACGAGCCGACGTCGGGTCTGGACCCGGCACTGGACCGGCAGGTCATGCTGATGCTGCGCGGGCTGGCCGACGCCGGCCGCGTGGTGCTGGTGGTCACCCACTCGGTGTCCTACCTGGACGTCTGCGACCAGATCCTGCTGATGGCCCCCGGCGGTAAGACCGCGTTCTGCGGCCCGCCCGACCAGGTGGAAACCGCGCTGGGCACCCGGAACTGGGCCGACATCTTCGCCAACGTGGGCGCTGACCCCGACGAAGCCAACCGCCGGTTCCGGGAGCGCAGCGGGCACCAGGGGGCCTCGGTCGCGGTCGCCGAAACGCCGCCGGCCGACCTCGGCAAAGCCGCGGCCACCAGCGTACGAAAACAGTTGTCGACGATCGCGCGCCGCCAGGTGCGGTTGGTCATCTCCGACCGCGGGTACACGATCTTCCTGGCCGTGCTGCCGTTCATCATGGGTTCGCTATCGCTGACCGTGAAAGGCAACGGCGGCCTGGGCATGCCGGGGGCCGACGCGCCCACCGAACCGCAGTACATCATGGTGTTGCTCACCATCGGCGCCGTCTTCATGGGTACCGCGCTGACCATCCGCGATTTGGTCGGCGAGCGTCCCATCTTCAAACGGGAACAGGCGGTGGGTCTGTCGACTCCCGCCTACCTGCTGGCCAAGGTCGCGGTGTTCTGCGTGTTCGCGATCGCGCAGGCGGCGATCGCGACCACCATCGTGCTGATCGGCAAGAAGGGGCCCAACCCCGCGAATCCGATGTTCGGCAGCTCCAGTTTCGCGCTCTACCTCACCGTCGCCGGCACCTGTGTGGCCTCGGCGTGCCTGGGGTTGGCGCTGTCGTCCTTCGCGAAATCCAACGAGCAGATCATGCCGATGCTGGTGGTGTCGATCATGTCGCAGCTGGTGTTGTGCGGCGGGATGATCCCGGTGACCGGCCGGCTCGGGCTGAACCAGATGTCGTGGGTGACGCCCGCCCGCTGGGGGTATGCGGCAGGCGCCTCGACCATCGACTTCAACCACCTGCTGCACCACGACGCGATCCCCGCCGATTGCGTGCCCAAACCCACTCCGGCGGCCCCCAACCCCACGGTGCCTGCCGGCTGCACCCCGCCGCTGGACGTCACCCAGATCCCCCAGGACACGCTGTGGAAACACACCCGGGGCATCTGGTTCCTGGACATGGGCCTGCTGGCGCTGCTGTCGGTGTTCTACAGCGGCGTGGTGTGGTGGAACATCCGGCTCAAGCGCTAAGGCGGGCTCACCCGTCGGGTGACGAGTCCAACCGCAGTCCGTGCGCCGCGGCGTACGCCAGCGCTTGGGTGATGTCGATGCGCGCGCCGGTCAGCGACGCGGTGGTCCACAACGTCGGGTCGATACGCGCGCCGCGCAGATCGGCCTCGTCGAGCCGGGTGCCGACGGTGCGGGCGCCGGTCAGGTCGGCGCCCCGCAGCCCGGCTTTACGCAAGTCGGCTTCCACCAAGCCGGTCTCCCGCAGCCGGCAGCCGCTCAGATCGACCCCGCGCAGGTCGTTCCCGCCCAGTACGGCCAGCGTGAAGTCCACCTCGTCCAGCGTCAGCGGCCGCAGCCGGCACTGCACGAACACCGAACCCAGCATGCTGCACTGAACAAACGCGCTGTGCCACAGCGACGTCCGCTCGAACCGGCAATTGCGGAACGCGGAGCCGCGGTGCTGGGATTCGGCGAGATTGACCCCGCTGAAATCACATTCGTCGAACACCGCACGTTCGGTGTGCAGGCCAGACAGGTCCTCGTCGCGGAAATCGTGACCGACAAACTCGCGGTCGGCCCACTGCGGCCCGGTCAGCTGGGCGCCAGGCTGGTCAGCGCGTATTCGCTCACCGCGATCAGGGCGTCGGTCGCGGACTTGCGGTCCCGCGCGTCGACGGTGATCACCGGGATGTGGTCGGGCAGCGTCAACGCCTTGCGTACTTCGGCGACCGGATACCGTGGCGCGCCGTCGAATTCGTTGACCGCGATCAGGAACGGCAGGTTGCGGTGTTCGAAGAAGTCCACCGCGGCGAAGCTGTCCTCCAGCCGCCGACAGTCCACCAACACGATGGCGCCGATGGCACCACGCACCAAGTCGTCCCACATGAACCAGAACCGCCGCTGACCGGGCGTACCGAACAGGTACAGCACCAGGTCCTCGTCCAAGGTGATCCGGCCGAAGTCCATCGCCACCGTGGTGGTGCGCTTGTCGGGGGTCGCCTCCAACGCGTCCACACCGGCCGAGGCATCGGTGACGATGGCCTCGGTGCGCAGCGGCATGATCTCCGAAACCGCTCCGACGAACGTGGTCTTGCCGACACCGAACCCGCCCGCGATGACGATCTTCGTCGAGGCGGCGTCCCGCCTATCCGAGTGCTCGTAGGCCACGGAGCGTCCTTCCTATGAGTTCGCGGCGTTCGTCGCGGGTCGAGCGGTCATCCAACGTCCGGCGTACCCGAAGGTATCCCGACGTGACCAGATCGCCGACCAGGACGCGCGCGACACCCAGCGGCAAATCCAACCGTGCCGAGATCTCGGCGACCGACGGGCTCTTCGTGCACAGCTGGACGATCCTGCCTCGCGTATCGTTCGGTGGCCAACGGTGAAACAGCGCCGACTGCAGGGTTTGCACCGGAGCTTCCAGGGGAAGCTCGACGCTGGTGTTGGTGCGCCCGGCGGTCAGAGTGTACGGGCGGACCAGACTCGCCTCAGGTCCGGGTTCCTCCGGCAACTCGTGGTTGTCCATAGCGGCTCACGAGGGCTTCACGAGTGCAGCGGGGCACGTCGAGACGACTGCACCACGCTGCCTACTCGTTCGACGAGGACCGCCATCTCGTAGCCGATCTGACCGATGTCGCAGGAGGTGGCGGCCAGCGTGGCCAGATGCGATCCGTCACCGACCCGCATCAGCAGCAGGTAGCCGTTTTCCATCTCCACCACCGACTGCAGCACTTGGCCGCCTTCGAACAGCTGCGCGGCGCCGGTGGCAAGGCTGGCCAGCCCCGAGGAGACCGCGGCCAGCTGGTCGGCACGGTCGGGCGGCAGGTGCTCACTGGCCGCGACCAGCAGCCCATCCACCGAGACCAGCACCGCGTGGGATACCCCGGGCACGTCGCGAGCGAAGTTGGAGACCAGCCAATCCAATGAGTTGTCCGATTGGCGCGACGGGTACGTCATTCGTGATCAGATCCTTGACTTGTCTGTCGGGCGTGCGAACGTCCTCTCCGCACACCGCCGAAATGACTGCTGATAGAAGCACGGATCGCGTCGGGGTCTCGGTCCCGGGCCTCGTGCCGAGGTTTGTACCCGGTGCCGAACCCGCCGTTTGATGCTACCGGGTACCGCTGGTCAGCCCCGTTGAGCGTGCCGTTGGCGGCCGGCGCGGGCTCGGGGTTGGCCGCACCGGGCACCAACCGGGCGCCGGGTTCACGTACCGGCAGGCCCTGTTCGGTGTGGGAGGCCACCGGCACGTTCTCCACCTCGGCGGCCACCGACCAGCCGTGGTCCCACACCGTCTTCCAGTCCAAATCGGCGCTGCGGGCCAACTCGTGCGGGTCGACCAGCCATTCCGACAGCATCCGCTGGTAGATCAGGTCCCCGGAGGATCCGGCCGGCGGGGCGGCCAGTTCGGCGGCCAGCGCATCCATATCGCGCAGGTCGGGTCCCGCCGCGGTGTCCGGCTCCTGGGCCGACGCCGCACCGTTGGTGCGGCTGCGCGAGGAGAAGTACGCCGCGGTGTTCGACGGCGCCGCCGCCGCCGGCTCCTCCACCGCCTGTCCGACGTCCTTCTCCCACCACGGCCGCGGCAGCTCACGCTGCGGCTTCGGTTCCTCGGCGGCGGGGCTCGACGGCTGCTCCGGGGCGCCGGTGATGCCGCTGGACCCCGGCCTGCGCTGCGGCAGCAACGACACCGTGGCCTCGCTGGTCGCCACCCCATTGCGCTGGGCGTCGTCGGCCACCGGTGTCGACTCCTCGGCATCGGCAGGAGCCGCGGAGGCCAGCGTCAGCGTGGGCGCGCCCCGGCGCGGAAGCTCCGTCTGGCCGGCGGCACCGACCAGCAGGCTCGGCGGCAGGTACACCTCGGCGGTGATGCCCGAACCGCCCGGGGTCGCCCGCAGTTGCACGTCGACGCCGTGCCGCTGGGCCAACCGGCTGACCACGAAAAGACCCATGTGGCGGGCGTTCTCGGGGCTGACCTCGCTGTCGGCGCCCAACCTCATATTGGCGATGCGCAGATCGGCTTCGGTCATGCCCAGGCCGGTGTCGCTGATCTCGACCCGCACCCCGGCGTCGTCGGTCTGCACGGCCGAAACCCGGACCGGCGACGCCGGCGGCGAATACCGCAGCGCGTTGTCGATCAATTCGGCCAGCAGGTGCACGGTGTCGCCGGTGGCCGCACCGGTCACCGTGGCGTCCGGCACGATCGTGGTTTCGACGCGTCGGTAGTCCTCCACCTCGGAGGTGGCGGCGTCGATCACCGTCGCCAGCGGCACCGACCGGCCCTTCTCGTGGGAGATCTGCGCGCCGGCCAGCACCAGCAGGTTGGCCCCGTTGCGGCGCATGCGGGCGGCCAGGTGGTCCAGCCGGAACAGGCTGTCCAGCCGGTCAGGGTCGTCCTCATTGCGTTCGAGCCGGTCGATGAGCGTCAGCTGCTGGTCCACCAGCGACCGGTTGCGTCGCGACATGGTCTCGAACATGTCGTTGACCAGCAGCCGCAACCGGGCCTCGTCACCGGCCAGCAGCAGCGCCTGGGCGTGCAGCTCGTCGACCGCGTGCGCGACCTGGCCGACTTCCTCGGTGGTGTACACCGGCAGCGGCACCGGTGCGCGGTCATCACCGGCCCGCACCCGGGCGATCTCGTCCTCCAGGTCGGTGTGCGCCACCTTCAACGCGCTGTCCCGCAGGGTGCGCAGCGGCGCCACCAGCGACCGGGCCACCCACAACACGACGCCCAGCGCGATCGCCAGCGCGACCAACACCAGGATGGTGTCCCGGATCGCGGCGTTGCGCCGGTCGGCGGCCTGATCCTCCACCGATTTGGTCACCGCACCGGTGGTTTGCTTGATCACTTGGTTGGCGATCTCGTCGGTGGCGTGGATCGCGTGCAGTAGGTCCGGGTTGCCGGCCAGCGCACTGGTCGGATCCGACATCAGCGTCATCCGGCCCACAAACAGCTGCTGGAGCTTTTTGGCGTCCGGGGAGTCGACCCCGAGCACCTGGCTGATCCCGAACAGCGTCGAGGGCTCGGTGCCGGCGACGGTCATCATCGATGTGCGCAACTGCGGCTCGGGCAGCTCACCGCCCCGGTTCACCAGCAGTTCCTGCATCATCATCTGGCCGCGGGCCCCGACCGCCCGGCTCAGCCCCTCGGTTTCGGCCCGGATCCGCTCGCTGTCGACGCGCACCGACCCGTTAATCGCGTCCTCGGCGGGCAACAGGATCAGCGTGTAGCCGGCCACCAGGTCCCGCAGCGGGACACCGGTCGACATCACCTTGTCCAGCAACGCCTGACCGCCGTCCAGCAGCCGGGTCACCCCGGATTTCACGTCGGTCGCCACGTCGGTGCCCGCCAGCCGCGACTGCAGCTCGTACTTGCGGCTCTCGTAGTTCTTCTTCGCCCCTTGGACGTCACCGCCCGCGGAGCCCACCACCAACGCGTTGCTCAGCGCGGCCATGTAGTTGGTGATCGCCGGGATCATCTCGGCCCGGTCGGCGGCCCGCCGCAGCTGGCTGGCGTCGCTCGTGGCCGCCGAGATCCGCAACCCACCGAACAGCATCGCGAGCACCATCGGCACCAGCGCGATCGCCAACACCTTCCAGCGGACCGGCCAGTTGCTCACCGACCAGCGCGGTGGGCGCTTGACCGGCGCCTCCGGCACCGCCTCGGGCGCATCGTTGCTCTCCCCCGACACCGATTCTTGCCCGGTCGGGTGGGCGAACAGGGTCACCGGCCCACGGTCGCACTACCGACCGCTCCGTTGAATTTCACTGTTAGCGCCGTATTCATACACTTCCTGGAGATTCACCCGCTCGCGTGCACGGCGGGGTGAGATTAGGGCGTGGCAATTCGACGAGTATGACAGTACGCGGCGCGCATTACCACAATCCTTACTGAACAGACAGAGTTAGCGACCCCGCGGCGTGTCGCGAGATGGGGGTGCGAGCAAATTTCTCACGACCTTGTCATGATCGAGCGATGTTTCGGGTGATGTTTTACTCGCCCCGCATCGCGCCTAACACCGGCAACGCAATCCGCATGGTGGCGGGCACCGGCGCGGAGCTGCACCTGGTCGAGCCGCTGGGCTTCGACCTGTCCGAACCCAAACTGCGCCGCGCCGGGCTGGACTATCACGACCTGGCGTCGGTCACGGTGCACCCGTCGCTGCCGGCGGCCTGGGCGGCGTTGCGCCCAGATCGGGTGTTCGCCTTCACCGCTCACGCCGCCACCTCATTTGCCGATGTGCGCTACCGGGCCGGGGACGTGTTGTTGTTCGGCCCGGAACCCACCGGTTTAGATGCCGCGACGCTGGCCGACGACCACATCACCGAACAGGTCCGCATCCCGATGCTGCCGGGCCGGCGGTCACTGAACCTGTCGAACGCCGCCGCGGTGGCGGTGTACGAGGCGTGGCGTCAGCACCGATTTGCCGGCGCGGTCTAGCTCACCACCTGTCCCAGTGCGTCACCTGCGCGGCCGGCAACCGTTTGGCCGGCTTGAATTCGGTGCCCTTGGTGTAGGCGATCGGAAACAGGCCACCTTGGCTGTACTGCTCGTGCGGGATGCCCAGCACCTCGGCGGCCCGCTTCTCCCCGTCGCCGAGCAGGTGCAGCGTCGTCCAGCACGAGCCCAGGCCGCGGGAGCGCAGCGCGAGGCAAAAACTCCACGCCGCCGGGAACAGCGACGCCCAAAACGAGGCGCTGAGCCCCAGCGGCGCCTGCTCCACCCGCCCCTGAAGGCACGGGATCAGCAACACCGGCACCTCGTGCATGTGCTCGGCCAGGTATTTCGCCGAATCGGTGACCAGCCCCATCCGTTCGCTGCGGACGTCGCCGTCGCCGTAGTCCGGTTTGGGCCGGTCCAGGTAGGCGGTGGCGCTGGCGCGGTAGATGTCGGCGATCGCCTTCTTTTTGTCCGGGTCGGTGACAAAGACCCACTGCCAGCCCTGGGCGTTGGAGCCGGTGGGCGCCTGCAGCGCCAACTCGAGGCACTCCAGCAGCACCTGCTGCGGCACCGGCTTGTCCAGGTCGAGGCGCTTGCGTACCGATCGGGTGGTGGTCAGGACGTCGTCGACGGACAAGTGAAGGGCCATGTGCGCAGACTACAGCCGGGTCCGCGGCCCGGGCCTGCCTGCTAACCCGCCGAAAGTGAATCCGGTGCGGCCGCCCGGTGGCTTTTTCTCAGAAGATTCACACTCCCGGGCGCCGCGTCGGGGTGCGGCTCCCAGTAGACATTTCGGGTGCCGGGCCGCGGCACCCGGCAGACCAGGCGGTGCCGCTGCAAGGTGACCAGCGCATGATAGACCTGCTCGGCGACCAGCGGTCGGATGCGCTGCCGGTTGAGCAGATGCCGCACCTCGGTGGTGTTGACCGGCGACCCGAAGTCGCCGATGATCGCCAGGATCTCGGCTTGCAGCGGGCTGATGCTCATCGGACGCCGCCCAGTGCCACGATCAGCCGAGTCGCCCCCACCACGTTCCCCTCTCGTCGTTCGACGCGGTCCGTCCCAGCCGTATCGCCGACAACGCCATAGTGCCCCGGGATCGACGCCCGGCCAGGCAGCGATGATACGAGGTCGCCGACGGCGGCGCTTTCGTGATCTAGGCTGGATTGCCAGAAATGTGTTGAGGTCGTGCGGCGGCAGCGAAAATACACGGTGGCGAAAGTTTGGGACGGTAAGCGGGCGCGCAGTCCCCGCACGCTGTTGGCGCAGCACACCACGACGGTGGGCGAGCTGCAGATGCGGTTCGTCACCGAACGGGTCACCCAACCCACCGACTGGTGCTATCACGAGCCGCATCACGTCATCGTCGTGCACCGGCGCGGGCGGTTGCGGTCGATAGAACTCGAATTCGAGCGCGGCCCGTCCGGGCCCGCGTTGCCGGCGGTGGGCGACGTGTGGGTGATCCCCGCCGAACACCGCTACGCGGCCCTCGGCCACGGCGAACAGATCGAGTTCTGCGAGATCACCGTGCCGCCCAGCGCGCTGGGCGGTCGGGAGGTGCGACCACGGATCAACCATCGAGATCCGCTGCTGCATCAGCTGGTGGAGCGGATGGGCAGCGTGATCGGCCGCGAGGACGTGCTAGCACGCATGCTGGAGGAGTCGCTGGCCGAGACGCTTCGGCTGCACCTCAGTGACGGCTACACCGGTAGGGTGCGGCGGGCACCGCGCCGCGCCCTCGATCCCGCGATGCAGGCCAGCCTGGTGGAGTATCTGGAGCACAGCCTCGACGCCGAGATCAGCGTGGCCGCCCTGGCCGCGCAGGCCGAGATGCCCGTCGCCGATTTCGTCAAGGCCTTCGCTGCGGCGTTTCACACCACGCCGCACCAGTTCCTGCTCGATCGGCGCATGGCCCGGGCGAAAACCCTGCTGGCCACCACCGACCGCTCGATCACCGAGATCGGGGCCGCGGTCGGCTTCGGCACGCCGAGCCACTTTGCCACCACGTTCAAACGCCGCGTCGGGGTGACGCCCAGCGCCTATCGGGCCGGCGGCTGACGGCGTCGTCGCGCGCCGTTGGCGCCGAACGTGCGTCCAGGGCGGGATTTCGGCGCGATTTCCGCCGTGGACGCACGTTCGCGGCCTCAGCGGAAGTCGCGGGACTTCGATCCCGTCGCCAGGGTGAGCCGGCCCAGCCGCTCGGCGACCACGGTGACCGCACCGCTGGCGTTTTGCAGCTGACCGCGGATCAGCAGCGCCGACGCGGTCTGCGCCAGCTTGCGGTGGCGCGCCCACACCCCCGGGGTGCACAGCACGTTGACCATCCCGGTCTCGTCTTCCAGGTTCACGAAGGTCACCCCTTGGGCGGTCGCGGGCCGCTGCCGGTGGGTGACCGCGCCGGCGATCAGCACCCGGGTGCCGTCGGGCACGCTGGTCAACTGGTCGGCGGGGATCACCCCGAGCGCATCGAGGTCGGCCCGCAGGAATTGGGTCGGGTAGCTGTCCGGCGAGATGCCGGTGGCCCACACGTCGGCGGCGGCCAGCTCCAGCTCGCTCATCCCCGGCAGCGCCGGGATGTGCGAGCTGGAGCCCACCCCGGGCAGCCGGTCGGGCCGCCCCGTGGCGGCCGCCCCGGCCGCCCACAGCGCCTCGCGGCGGGTGATCCCGAAGCATCCCAACGCGCCGGCGGTGGCCAACGCTTCGGTCTGCGGCACCGAAAGCCGCACCCGGCCGGTCAGATCCAGCAGGGACGCGAACGGGCCGTGGGCCTGTCGTTCTGCGACCAGCTGCTCGGCCAGTGCGTCGCCGAGGTGCCGAACCGCCGCCAACCCCAGCCGCACCTGGGTGCCGTCACGCTCCAAGGTGGCGTGCGGCAGGCTGGCGTTGACGCACGGGCCGTGCACCACCACGCCGTGCCGGCGGGCGTCGGCCACCAGCGACTGCGGCGAGTAGAAACCCATCGGCTGGGCGCGCAGCAGCGCGGCGCAAAACGCCGCCGGGTGATGCAGCTTGAACCACGCCGAGTAGAACACCAGCGCGGCGAACGACAGCGCGTGGCTTTCGGGGAAACCGAAATTGGCGAAGGCTTCCAGCTTTTCGTAGATCCGCTCGGCGACCTCGCCGGTGATGCCGTGCAGCTCGCGCATCCCGTCGTAGAACCGGGTGCGCAGCCGCCGCATCCGTTCGGTGGACCGTTTGGAGCCCATCGCGCGGCGCAGCTGGTCGGCTTCGGCGGCCGAAAACCCGGCGCAGTCGACGGCGAGCTGCATCAGCTGTTCCTGAAACAGCGGCACCCCCAGCGTTTTCCGCAGCGCCGGCTCCATCGACGGGTGGTCGTAGACGACCGGGTCGATCTCGTTGCGCCGCCGGATGTAGGGGTGCACCGAGCCGCCCTGGATCGGCCCGGGCCGGATCAGCGCCACCTCCACCACCAGGTCGTAGAACTCGCGCGGTTTTAACCGCGGCAGGGTGGCCATCTGGGCGCGCGACTCCACCTGGAACACCCCGACCGAATCGGCGCGGGACAACATCGCATACACCGCCGGCTCGGACAGGTCGATTTTGGCCAGGTCCACCTCGATGCCCTGGTGTTCGGCAACCAGGTCTTTCGCGTAGTGCAGCGCCGAGAGCATGCCCAGGCCAAGCAGGTCGAACTTCACCAAACCGATTGCCGCGCAGTCGTCTTTGTCCCACTGCAACACGCTGCGGTTTTCCATCCGCGCCCACTCCACCGGGCACACGTCGGCGATCGGCCGGTCGCAGATCACCATGCCCCCGGAGTGAATACCCAAATGCCGCGGCAGGTTGGTGATCTGGGTGGCCAGGTCGATCACCGGCTCGGGGATGCCGTCGGTGTCGGGTCCTACCCCACTCCAGCGGCTGATCTGTTTGCTCCAGGCGTCCTGCTGGCCTTGGGAGAACCCCAGCGCCCGGGCCATGTCGCGCACCGCGCTGCGGCCCCGGTAGGTGATGACGTTGGCGACCTGCGCGGCGTAGTCGCGACCGTATTTGTCGTAGACGTACTGGATGACCTTTTCCCGCTGGTCGGATTCGATGTCGATGTCGATGTCCGGCGGCCCGTCCCGGGCGGGCGATAAGAACCGCTCGAACAACAACTCGTTGGCCACCGGGTCCACCGCGGTGACACCGAGGGCGTAGCAGACCGCCGAGTTGGCCGCCGACCCCCGGCCCTGACACAGGATGTCGTTGCGCTGACAGAATGCGGTGATGTCGTGCACCACCAGGAAATATCCCGGAAACGTCAGCTGGGCAATGACGTTCAGTTCGTGCTCGATCTGGGCGTACGCCGTCGCGGCCCGGGACGGCGGGCCGTAGCGCCGCCGGGCACCGGCCATCGTCAGCTCCCGCAGCCAGCTGTCCTCGGTGTGCCCGGGCGGGACGTCAAACGGCGGCAGCTGCGGGGCGATCAGCTGCAGCGGGAACGCGCACTGCTCACCGAGTTCGGCCGCGGCGGTCACCACCTCCGGACACCAGGCGAACAGCCGGGCCATCTCCGCACCGGACCGCAGATGCGCGCCGCCCAGCGGGGCCAGCCAGCCGGCGGCCGAATCCAGGGATTGCCGGGCCCGGATCGCGCCCATCGCCATCGCCAGCCGCGCCCGCGACGGCGCCGCGAAATGCGCGCCGGTGGTAGCGATTACCCCGAGACCGAAGCGCGGCGCCAGCGCCGCCAACGCGGCGTTGCGCTCGTCGTCGCGCGGCTGGCCGTGGCAGGTCAGCTCGACGCTGACCCGCTCCGCCCCGAACCGGTCCACCAGATCGGCCAGCGCCGTCGCCGCCGCATCCGGTCCGCCGTCGGTCAGGGCTTGGCGGACATGGCCTTTGCGGCACCCGGTGAGGATCTGCCAGTGCCCGTCCGCCGCATTCGCCAGCGCGTCGAGGTCGAACCGCAGCTTGCCCTTCTCGCCGCCGGCCAGGTGCGCCGCGGCCAGCTGGCGCGACAACCGTCGATACCCCTCCGGGCCGCGGGCCAGCACCAGCAGATGCGGGCCCGGCGGATCGGGGTGCTCGGTGCGCGCCGCCGACCCCAACGACAGTTCGGCGCCGAACACGGTGGCGATGCCCAGTTCGGCGGCCGCCTCGGCGAACCGCACCACCCCGTACAACCCGTTGTGGTCGGTCAACGCGATGCCGCGCAAATCCAGCCGCGCGGCCTCCTCGACCAGTTCCTCGGGGGTGCTGGCCCCGTCGAGGAAGCTGTACGCCGAATGCGCGTGCAGCTCGGCGTAGGCGACGGTCGAGCGGACCGGCGGGGTGCCGTCGGCGCCGTGGTAGGCCCCCCGTTTACGGGACCGGGGCCCGTCGTCGTGTTCCGGCTCGCCGCCCAGCGGCGTGCCGGCGCGGCGCGGTTTGCCGTCGAGCACCCGCTCCATCTCCGCCCAGCTCGGCGGCCCGTTGCCCCAGCCCACCCCGCCAGTGTATCGAACTCATGTTCGAATAACTCCCGCGCGCCTCTGGCCGCCCTCGAAACCTCCGGGAGAGCGGGCCCAGGGCCACCGTGGCGGCGACGGCAGTGCCGCCGGGCGGCCAACTTGAACGTTCGCACCAAGACCGCTGAACACCCGGGATTGATAACTGCCGCAAACATGTTGCGACACAATTTGTTCCGGTAATCTGACAGCCGATTCCCAGCTGTTTACGTCGGTTTCTGTTTGTTGACATGTATTTAACGTCCTGGACCTATCGCCGTCAGGAGCTAGACCGGATACTCATATTCACCTCCGAGACGGACAGCGGTGACGGGCCATGAATCAACTGACAACGCTCGACGCGAGCTTTTTGAAGGCTGAAGACGCCGATCGGCACGTCAGCCTGGCGATCGGCGGAATCGCCGTGTTAGACGGTTCCGCTCCCGACTACGCCCGGCTGAAGACCACACTGGCCGAGCGGATTCGGACGATACCGCGGTGCACCCAAGTGCTGCGGGTGTTCCCCTTCGACATGGGCGCCCCCGAGTGGGTCGATGATCCGGGATTCGATATCTCCCGTCATGTGCGACGCATCGCCGTCCCCCGCCCCGGCGATGACACCGAGCTGTACCGGGTCGTCGCCGACCTGATGGAGCGCCGCCTGGACCGGACCCGCCCCCTGTGGGAGTGCTGGATCATTGAAGGCCTGGCGGGCAACCGGTGGGCGATGCTGATGAAGATTCATCACTGCATGGCCGACGGAGTGTCGGCGACGCGCATCCTCACCGGGTTGTGTGACGCCACCGGCGGCAACGTGGTCGCGGCTCCCGGCGCTGCGAACCGGGCCACCATCCCGCCATCGCGTCGTCCGCAGCTGCCGGACCTGAACCCGTCGCGGTGGGCGCACAGCGTGTGGCGGGTGGCTTCGGCGGCCGCCGATACCGCCGCACGAGCACTCGGCGGCGCCGCCGAAATTGCCGTCGGCTTGGCCCGGCCGGCGGCCAGGTCGTCGCTGATCGGCCCGGTCACCGCGATGCGCCGCTATCGCGCGGTCCAGGTCCCCCTCGCCGATGTGGAAAACGTCTGTCGCCGGTTCGACGTGACCATCAACGACGTGGCCCTGGCCGCGATCACCGAGGGGTTCCGCACGGTGCTGCTCCATCGCGGCGAGCAGCCGCGGCCGGATTCGCTGCGCACCCTGGTGCCGGTGTCGGTGCGCTCGGCGGACGCGCTCGACACACCCGACAATCGCATCTCGGTCATGCTGCCGTACCTGCCCGTCGACCAGGACGACCCCGTCGAGCAGCTGCGAACGGTGCATACCCGGTTGACCCGGACCAAACAGGGCGGACAGCGTCAAGCGGGCAGGGTCATCGTGTCTGCGGCCAACCACATTCCGTTCATGGTGTCTTCCTGGGCGATTCGGCTGCTGACCCGACTCCCGCAACGCGGCATCGTGACGTTGGCGACCAATGTGCCCGGGCCGCGCCACCGCCTGCAGATCATGGGGCATCGGGTGCTGAGCGTGTTGCCGGTCCCGCCGATCGCGCTGCAATTGCGCACCGGGGTCGCGGTATTGAGCTATGCCGATGAGCTGGTGTTCGGTATCACCGCCGATTACGACGCGGCGGCCGACGTGGAGAAACTCGCCGACGGTATCGCGCTGGCGGTGGCACGGCTGGTTGCCCTGAGCCGCGACTCGGTACTGCTGTTTCCGCACGCCCCCGGGCAGCGACGCGACGCATCGGCGGCCGTCGCGGGCGGCGCGCGGCGCCCCTCCAGCGCCTAAGGGCGGGCGACGATCACCGGCACCCGCGCCGACTGCACCACCGCCGTGCTCACCGAGCCCAACAACATCCCGGTGAACCCGCCGCGACCGTGGCTGCCGACCACCACCAGCTGCGCGGACTGGGACTGCTCGATCAGCTGGTCGGCCGGCCGATCACAGGCCACCACCCGCCGCACGGTGACATCGGGGTAGCGCTCCTGCCAACCCGCCAGCCGCTCGGCGAGCACCAGCTCGCCGTCGGCCTGCATGGCCGCGACGTCGGCGCCGGGGAACTCGAACACGCTGACGTCGTGCCAGGCATACACCGCCACCAACTCCACCCCCCGGAAGGAGGCTTCCTCGAACGCCAGCGCCGTGGCCGCCTCCGACACCGGTGACCCGTCGATCCCGACCACCACCGGGGCCTGGCCAGGGTCGGGCACCAGCGGATCCTCCCAGTCGTGGATGACCGCGACCGGGCAGTGCGCGTGCCGGACCAGGGAGGAGCTGACCGAACCCAGCAGGCTGCGCCGCAACCGACCATGACCGCGGCACCCGACCACGATCATCGCGGCCTGGGTGCTCAACTCGACCAGGGTGGGCACCGTCGATCCGATCATGGTCTCGCCGCTGACCTGCAGCGGCCCGGCCGGCCCGGTACGGCCCTGCACAAGTTCGAGCGCGTCGCGAATATGCCGCTGCCCCTGCTCTTCCTGCCATTCGGCGTAGCCGGGCGGCATCGGGGTCTCCGGGAAGGTCATCACCACCGGCGGGGCCAGGATGTGCACCAACGCCAGCGACGCACCGCGCATCACCGCGTCCCGGGCCGCCCAGTCCACCGCCGCGGCCGACGACGGGGATCCGTCGACACCGACCAGGATGCCGCGATGCGTGACCGGGGCGGACATCTCGTTCTCCTTCTCCGGTTCTGTGGCGATCAGAGCGCTACCGCTACCACGGTACGACGCCGGATCCGCGCCGCGCGCCGTTTGCTGCGGCGCCGCTACCGTAGGTGGAGAAACCCGACGAAAGGGGCCACCACCGTGCCGGTCACCATCGACCCGCGCCGCCACGACGCGGTGCTGTTCGGCCTCGACGCCGTGGTGACCGACACCGGGGCGCCGGTATCCGGCTCGACGGAGGCGCTGCTGCGACAGCTGCGCGACGCCGGCGTCGGCACCGCGGTGTTCACGTCGGACCGCGGGTGCGCCGATGCGCCGGCCGCCGTGGGACTTTCGGGCCTGGTCGATGTCGGCGTCGACGGGCGTGGGCTCGGGTTGGCCGAGGCGGCCCAGCGGGTGGGCGCGCGGCCGGGCCGCTGCGTGGTGATCGACGACGCGGAGGAAACCATCGCCTTGGCGCGCACCGGCGGCTTCGCCCTGGTGATCGGGCTCGACACGACCGGGCGCCACGCGGACGCGCTGCGCGACCGCGGCGCCGATGCGGTGGTCACCGAGCTGGGTGAGGTCGACGTGCGCACCGGCGACCAGCGCATGTCGGCGCTTCCCGACGCGATGTCGGCGCTGCTGGATGACGCGGGGGCCGTCCCGCGGCCCGCGGTGTTCTTCGACTTCGACGGCACCCTGTCCGACATCGTCGACGACCCCGACTCGGCGCGGCTGACCGAGGGCGCCGGCGAGGCCCTGCACCGGTTGGCCGCCCAATGCCCGGTCGCGGTGCTCAGCGGCCGCGACCTGGCCGACGTCCGCGAGCGGATCGGGGTGCCCGGGATCTGGTATGCGGGCAGCCACGGCTTCGAGCTGATCGGCCCCGACGATGCGCACCACCAGAACGACGCCGCGGCGGCCGCCATCCCGGTGCTGACCGAGGCCGCCGGGCAGTTGCGCACCCAACTCGGCGGCATCGCCGGTGTTGCGGTGGAACACAAGCGTTTTGCCGTGGCCGTGCACTACCGCAACGCGGCCCGCGAGCACGTCGGCGCGGTGGCCGCGGCGGTGCGCGCCGCCGGTCGCCACTACGCGCTTCGGGTGACCACCGGCCGAGAAGTAATCGAGCTGCGCCCCGATATCGACTGGGACAAGGGCAAAACGCTGCGCTGGATCATCGAGCGGGTGGCCGCCGGGCCACTGGTGCCGATGTATCTCGGCGACGACATCACCGACGAGGACGCCTTCGACGCGATCCGCCGGGACGGCATCGGAATCGTGGTCCGCCACACCGACGACGGGGACCGCGCCACCGCGGCGCGCTACGCGCTGGACAGTCCCGCGCGGGTCCGCGAGTTCACCCAGCGACTCGCCGACCGGCTCCACGCCCACCGGGCGTAACGGACGCGGGCGACGCTAGGGACGGTACTCGACCGCGCCGTCGTCGAGCACCACCCGCGCCCCGGTGCCGTCGGGTGCGGCGGCTTCGGTGCGGAACACCGCCCGGCCCGGCTCGGTGCGCCAGATCGAGGTGGTCAGCGTCTCGCCGGGGAACACCGGCGCGCTGAAACGCGCGGCGATGCTGGTGATCTTGGCGGCCTCACCGCCGGCCAACTCGGCGAGCAACGCGCGCCCGGCGAAGCCGTAGCTGCACAGCCCGTGCAGGATCGGCTTGGGGAAACCGGCCAGGGTCTGGGCGAACCACGGGTCGCTGTGCAGCGGGTTGCGGTCACCGGACAGCCGGTAGAGCAGCGCCTGGTCGTCGCGGGTGGGGTAGGCGACCCGCGCGTCGGGGTCGCGGTCCGGGATCTCCGGCGCCGCGGGCCGCTGGCCGGGCGCGCCCCCGAAGCCGCCGGCGCCGCGGATCACCGCCGTGGTCAAGGTTTCGGCGATCACGTCCTGCGTGGTGGGATCGGTGCCACGGGCCCGCAGCATGACGATCGCGTTTTTGCCCTCCCCCTTGTCCTGAATGTCGGCCACCTCGGCGACCACGCTGAGGCGACCGGCCGGCGGCAGCGGCGCGAACAACCGGATCTGCTGCGAACCGTGCAGCAGTTGGCTGAAGTCGAAGTCCCCGATCTTGGCGGCCGCCGCAAAGCCCATGCAGCAGATCACCGCGTAGGTGGGCAGCACCTGCTGGGCGATCCCGTGGCTGTTGTCGGTGGTGTAGGCCAGGTCCTCGGTTCCCGCGCCCACCCCGAGCGCGTAGAGCATGGTGTCCCGGTCGGTCCACTCGAACAGCGTCGGTTCGGTGGTGGCGCCGATGGCGGTGGGATCGATCGGCATGGAATCTCCTTTGCGACGGCATCACGTGGACGGGCCGGCTCCATTCCACCATCGGCGCGGGCCGCAGCGTTACCGCCGTCACAAATTCGCCCCAACCGAAACGAATCCGCCCCGCCGGCGTCGCCGGCAAGGCAGGCTATCGCCATGCCCAACCGGACCGTCATCTGGAAAGCGGCGGCGATCGTCGCCGCGGCGATCGTCCTCGCCGCCTGCAGCGGCACCCCGCGCGTGCGCACCATCACCTTGACCTTCATCCGGCACGGTCAGTCGGAAGCCAACGCCGACGGCATCATCGACACCGACATGCCCGGTCCGGGCCTGACCCCGGAGGGCAAAAAACAGGCCGACCAGATCGCCCATCAGCTCAGCCGCAACGGGTACGACGGCGTCTATGCCTCCTCGATGGCGCGCGCCCAACAGACCGCCGCGCCGCTGGCGCACGAGCTGGGTCGCCGGGTGGAGGTGCTGCCGGGCCTGCGCGAGATCGACGCCGGCTGGTATGACGGCGGCCCGTCGGCGCGGGCGGACTCCACCTATCTACTGGCGCCCAAACAGTGGCTGCGCGGCGACCGCGCCAACGCCATCCCGGGTTCGATCGACGGCGACGCGTTCAACGACCAGTTCGGTGCCGCCGTCCAGAAGATCTACGCCAGCGGCGACGCCAAGCCGGTGGCGTTCGCCCACGGCGCCGCGATCATGGTCTGGACGCTGATGAACGTCAAAAACCCCAAGGACAGCCTGCTCAGCGACCACCCGTTGCCGAATGTCGGGCGGGTGGTGATCACCGGCAGCCCGGCCACCGGCTGGACGCTGACCGATTGGGACGGCATCCGCACCTTCAATTAATGGACTACTGCGTCACATCGTGTTGACGTAGGCCCGGCCGGGGGCGACGATGACTCGCATGCGCTATGTCGTTACCGGCGGTACCGGGTTTATCGGTCGCCGCGTGGTGTCCCAGCTGTTGGCCACCCGTCCCGACGCCGAGGTGTGGGTCCTGGTCCGCCGCGGCTCCCTGGGCCGCTTCGAAAAACTGGCCGCGGGCTGGGGTGCCCGGGCGAAACCGCTGGTCGGGGACCTCACCGCCGCCGATCTCGGGTTGACCGACGCGGTGATCACCGAGCTCGGCGCGGTCAGCCACGTGGTGCACTGCGCGGCGATCTACGATTTGACCGCCGGCGAGGCCGAGCAGCGCGCGGCCAATGTGGACGGCACCCGCGCGGTGATCGGGCTGGCCCGTCGCCTGGACGCGACGCTGCACCACGTGTCGTCGATCTCGGTCGCCGGCGACTTCCGCGGCGAATACACCGAGGACGATTTCGACGTCGGCCAGCGGCTGCCGACGCCGTATCACCAGACGAAGTTCGAGGCCGAGCTGCTGGTCCGCTCGACGCCGGGGCTGCGCTACCGGGTCTACCGCCCGGCGGTGGTGGTGGGCGATTCACGCACCGGGGAGATGGACAAGGTCGACGGGCCCTACTACTTCTTTCCGGTGCTGGCCAAGCTGGCGGTGTTGCCCCGGTTCACCCCGATGGCGCTGCCCGACACCGGGCGCACCAACGTGGTCCCGGTCGACTACGTCGTCGACGCGCTGGTCGCGCTGATGCACGCCGAGGGCTGCGACGGGCGGACCTTCCACCTGACCGCACCGACGACGATCGGGCTGCGCGGCATCTACCGCGGTGTCGCCGCCGAGGCGGGCCTGCCGCCGCTGCGCGCGTCGCTGCCCCGCTCGGTGGCCGCGCCGGTGCTGCGGGCCCGGGGCCGGGCCAAGGTGTGGCGCAATATGGCGGCCACCCAGCTGGGGATCCCCCCGGAGCTGCTCGACGTCGTCGACCTGGCCCCCACGTTCACCGCCGAGGCGACCCGGGCGGCGTTGCGCGGCACCGGGATCGAGGTTCCCGAGTTCGCCAGCTACGCGCCGCGGCTGTGGCGGTACTGGGCCGAGCGGCTGGATCCGGACCGGGCCCGCCGCGACGACCCGGCCGGGCCGCTGGTCGGTCGGCACGTCATCATCACCGGCGCGTCCAGCGGCATCGGCCGCGCCTCGGCGCTCGCGGTCGCCGAACGGGGCGCCACGGTGTTCGCGCTGGCCCGCAACGCCGAAGCGCTCGACGATCTGATCGCCGAGATCCGCGCGGCCGGCGGCACGGCGTACGCGTTCACGTGCGACGTCACCGATTCGGCGTCGGTGGACCACACGATCAAGGACATCCTGGGCCGGTTCGACCACGTCGACTACCTGGTCAACAATGCCGGCCGGTCGATCCGCCGGTCGGTGATCCACTCCACCGACCGGTTGCACGACTACGAGCGGGTGATGGCGGTCAACTACTTCGGCGCGGTGCGGATGACGCTGGCGCTGCTGCCGCACTGGCGGGAGCGCCGGTTCGGCCACGTGGTCAACGTGTCCAGCGCCGGCGTGCAGGCCCGCAGCCCGAAATACAGTGCGTACCTGCCGAGTAAGGCCGCGCTGGACGCGTTCGCCGAGGTGGTGTCCACCGAGACGCTGTCGGATCACATCACGTTCACCAACATCCACATGCCGCTGGTGGCCACCCCGATGATCGCGCCGTCACGCCGGCTCAACCCGGTGCCGCCGATCAGTGCCGAGCACGCGGCCGCGATGGTGGTGCGCGGGCTGGTGGAGAAGCCGGCCCGGATCGACACCCCAACCGGCACGCTGGCCGAGGCCGGCAATTACTTCACCCCGCGGCTGTCGCGGCGGATCCTGCACCAGCTGTATTTGGGCTACCCGGATTCGGCGGCGGCGCGCGGGCTGGCACCGGCCGAGCCCGACGTGGCGCCGACGCCGCCGCGCCGACCCAAACGCCCGACCCGGGCCATCGCGCGGGTGCGGGTGCCCCGGCCGGTGCGGCGGGCGGCCCGCCTGGTGCCCGGCGTGCACTGGTGAGCCACCCGGTCTTCGTCGACGTCGACACCGGGGTCGACGACGCGCTGGCGCTGGTGTACCTGCTGGCCAGCCCGGACGCCGAGCTGGTGGGCATCGCCTCGACCGGCGGAAACGTTGCGGTCGACCAGGTTTGCGCCAACAACCTGGGCTTGCTGCAGCTGTGCGGGGTGACCGGTGTTCCGGTGTCCCGGGGTGCGGACGGGCCGTTGCACGGCCCGCTGACGCCCGGTGACGCGCACGGCCCGGCCGGACTCGGCTACGCCGAACTGCCGCCGGCCACCGCTGCGCTCACCTCTTATGACGCGGCCACGGCGTGGGTGCAAGCGGCCCGCGACCATCCCGGCCGGCTGATCGGGGTGGCCACCGGACCGCTGACCAACGTGGCGTTGGCGCTGCGCGCCGAACCGGCGCTGCCCACGCTGCTGCGTCGGCTCGTCATCATGGGCGGCGCCTACGACTACCGCGGCAACACCACCCCGGTGGCCGAATGGAACATCAGCGTCGACCCCGAGGCGGCCGCGCAGGTGTTCGCCGGCTGGGGTGCGGCACCGGAACTGCCGATCCTGTGTGGGTTGGAGCTCACCCAGCGGATCGTCGCGACGCCGGCGCTGTTCGACCGGCTGGCGGCCGCTTCGGGTTCGACCAACAATCCCCTGCTGCGGGTACTGCAGGACGCGATGCGGTTCTACTTCGAGGCCCACCGGGACTGGGGAGACGGCTACCTGGCGTACCTGCATGATCCGTTGGCCGCGGCGGTGGCACTGGACCCGGCCCTGGTGGCCACCCGGCCGGCGGCGGTGGGCGTCGAGCTGACCGGCACCCTGACCCGGGGCATGACGGTCACCGACTGGTCCGGGCGCTGGGGTCAAGAACCCAACGCCCACATCGGGGTCGACGTCGACCCGGCGGCGTTCTTCGACCGGTTCGTGCAGCGGGTCGGCGCGTTCGCGGCCCGGCTGGGCTGACCCACGCGCCGAACGTGCGCTGGCGGCGAGGTTGGGCTGACCCGCGCGCCGAACGTGCACTGGCGGCGGGATTTTCGCCGTTTTTCCGCCCTGGACGCACGCTCGGCGGGGGGCGGGGTCACTCGTAGACCCCCTCCAGATACCAGCGCCGCTGCCGGTAGCACAGCAGCAGCGCGCTGCCGGGGTCGCCGTCGACCAGTACCTGGGCGCGGGCGGTGCGGCCCTTGCCCCGGTCCGGATCCCACCACCGCTCGTCGACCGGCCAGGGCCCGGTCCACCAGCACAGCCGGTCGGTCCGACCGCGGGCCAGCAGCCGCGCCGGGTCGGCGGAGAACAGTCCCCGGCCGGTGACCCGGATCGGGTTGCCGTGGGCGTCCAGCAATTCCACCGGGTCGTCGCACAGCACCGCCGGCGACGGCTCGGGCAGTTGACCCGGCCAGGGCTGGCGCGGGTCGGCGCGCGGCACCGGCTCATCGCCCAGCGGCGTCAAGGTGATGCGTTCGGCCGGCCCGCGGCCCCCGGACAGCACCGGGATCTGCACCGACTCCGGACCGAGCAGGCCCTGCACCCGCACCAACGCCCGGCGGGCGCGGAGCCGATCCTCCTCGCCGAGGCCACCCCACAGCGGCAGTTGCAGCGCCTCGGCGGCGACCACCTCGACCGGCTGCAGCCGCAGCAGCGTCACCGGGGCGGTCGGTTTGGCGCCGGGGGTCCGGGTGTTCAGCCAGCCGTCCAGCTGCCAGCGCACCCGGTCGGCGGTGGCGTCCTCGGTCAACGGCTCGGCGCACCGCCACACCCGGGTCAGTTCCTCGCCGTTGGCGGTGACGGCGTGGATGGCCAGCCGGATGCAGCCCACCCCGGCGTCCAGCAGCCTCTGATGCAAGGCGTCGGCCAGCGAGCGCCCGGCGAACGCGGCGGCGTCCACCCGGTCGATCGGCAGGTCGCAGCGCAGCTCGGCCTCGAGGTCGCGCGGCGGCTCCCGCCCGGACGGTCCGCGTTCCGGCTCGCCGCGGGCGAACCGATGCGCGGTCACCGCGTCGGCGCCGAACCGGGAGGCCACGTCGGTGCGGGACAGCGCGGCGAACTGGCCGATACTGCGAATCCCCATCCGCCACAGCAGATCCGCCAGCTCGTCGCGCCCCGGCCCGGACAGCGCCGGTTCGGCGGCGAGGTGCCGGATCGACAGCCCCGCCAAAAACCGGGCATCACCGCCCGGTTCCACCACGGCGCCGGCGCGCGCGGCGAACACCGCGGTGGACAACTGGTCGGCGATCCCGACCTGACATTCGGCACCGGCGGCGGCCACCGCATCGATCAACCGCTCGGCCGCCGCCTGCTCGGAGCCGAAAAACCGGGCCGCCCCGCGCACCGCCACCACCAGCAGCCCGGACCGCAGCACCTCGGCGCGGGGCACCAGATCGTCCACCGCCGCGATCACCGGTTCGAAGCAGCGGGCGTCGCGGTCGGCGTCCGCGGTCACCACATGCAGCTGCGGGCAGCGGGCCTGCGCCTCGCGGCGGCGCAACCCGCGCCGCACCCCGGCGGCCCGGGCCGTCGACGAGCAGGCGATCACCCGGTTGGCCAGGGTGACCGCGACCGGGGCGGTGGCCGGCAGACCCGCCGCTGCCGCCGCCGCGACCGCCGGCCAGTCCATGCACCAGATCGCCAGTACCCGGGAGGACACCGCACTCACTCGTTCACAATCCGGCCGATCGCCCGCCCGCCCACGCGAATCGCCAACCGCACCTTGCCGATTCGCCCCGACCCGGGGACGGCGCCGGGGGTGGTCTCATAGCCGCAGACCCGGGCCTGTAACCGCAGCGACGCCCCTTGCCAGTCACCGTCGGTGACCAGCAGGGTGCAGCCGCGGTGGCGAGCCCGGGACATCACCGCCCGGGCTCGAGTCAACGGCACCGTGCGCCCACCCAGGCCCAGCACCACCAGATCCATGCCGTCGAGGAGCACCGCGGCGATCTCCACCGGATCGCTGCCGGGATCGGCGATCACCGCGAGCCGGCTCAGATCTGCCCCCATCTCCGCGGCGGCCAGCAGCCCGAGGTCCGGCTGGCCGACGATGGCCGCGTTGCCGCCGGCGGCCGTCACCGCGGCCACCAGGCTCAGCGGCAGCGACCGGGCCCCCGAAGCCACCGCCACCGTGCCCCGCGGCAACCCGGCCGGCAGCGTTTGAGCCAGCGCATCCGGGATCGGCAGCAAAGTTTCCGAGGCCGGCAGCAGGTCCGCCGCGGCCGCCTGGCCGCCCCGGCCCGGGCTCGCCTTCCCGGAGATCTCGGCCATCTGCCGGCGCAGCTGTTTTAGCTGCTCAGCGCGGTTGGTGGGCCGCTGGTCGACAGCTACCGCCGCAGTCATGCTTGTCCTCCGGGTTCACACCTTGTTCGAACTCGTGTTCGATACGCCCAGTGAACACTCACCCACCGACATCGTCAACCGGGTTCGCCTAGCGGCTCACCACCAGTCCCATGCGTCGCAGACGTCTCTGGATCAGCTTGCGCGAGCGTGCGCAGAATGCCAGCTACACCGCCGTCTGGGGGAACAACTACGCACGCTCGGCGGATATGAAGCCGCCCCCGCTCACTCCCACTCGATGGTGCCCGGCGGCTTGCTGGTGACGTCCAGCACCACCCGGTTGACCTCGGGCACCTCATTGGTGATGCGGGTCGAGATCCGCTCCAGCACCTCGTAGGGCACCCGGGTCCAGTCGGCGGTCATGGCGTCCTCGCTGGACACCGGTCGCAGCACGATCGGATGCCCGTAGGTGCGACCGTCGCCCTGCACCCCGACCGACCGGACATCGGCCAATAACACCACCGGGCACTGCCAGATCTGGTGGTCCAGGCCGGCGGCGGTCAACTCCTCGCGGGCGATCTCGTCGGCGCGGCGCAGCGTGTCCAGCCGCGCCGCGGTGACCTCGCCGACGATCCGGATCCCCAGCCCCGGCCCCGGGAAGGGTTGGCGGGCAACGATTTCCTCCGGAAGGCCCAGCTCGCGACCGACCGCCCGCACCTCGTCTTTGAACAGCAGCCGCAGCGGCTCGACCAGGGTGAACTTCAGGTCGTCGGGTAGGCCGCCGACGTTGTGGTGGCTCTTGATGTTCGCGGTCCCCGCGCCGCCGCCGGACTCGACCACATCCGGGTACAGCGTACCCTGCACCAGGAACTTGACCTCGGCGTCGCCCTCCACGACGTCGCGCACCGCCCCCTCGAAGGCCCGGATGAACTGCCGGCCAATGATTTTGCGTTTGCCTTCCGGGTTGGTCACCCCGGACAGCGCCTGCAAGAAGGTGTCGGCGACGTCGACGGTGACCAGCCGTGCGCCGGTGGCGGCGACGAAATCGCGCTCCACCTGCTCACGTTCGCCGGTGCGCAGCAGCCCGTGGTCGACGAACACACAGGTCAACTTGTCCCCGATGGCACGCTGCACCAGCGCCGCGGCGACCGCGGAGTCGACCCCGCCGGACAGCCCGCAGATGGCGTGACCGTCGCCGATCTGCTCGCGGACCTGCTCGACCAGCGCGTCGGCGATGTTGGCCGCCGTCCAACTGGAGTCGATCCCGGCGAACTCGTGCAGGAACCGGCTGAGCACCTGCTGGCCGTGCGGGGTATGGATGACCTCCGGGTGGTACTGCACCCCGGCCAGCCGCCGGTCCACGTTCTCGAACGCCGCGACCGGGGCGCCGTCGGTGGCGGCCACCACCTCGAATCCGTCCGGCGCCGCGGTGACCGCGTCACCGTGACTCATCCACACCGGCCGCGTCTCGGACAGTCCCGAATGCAGCCGGCCGCCCAGCACTTTCATGTCGGTGCGGCCGTACTCGCTGGTGCCGGTGCGCGCGACGGTGCCGCCCAACGCCTGCGCCATGGCCTGGAAGCCGTAGCAGATGCCGAACACCGGCACCTCCAGCTCAAACAGGGCCGGATCCAGTTGCGGGGCCCCGTCGGTGTAGACGCTGGCCGGCCCGCCGGACAGCACGATGGCCAACGGATTGCGGGCCTTGATCTCGTCGACCGTCGCGGTGTGCGGGATCACCTCGGAGAACACCCGCGCCTCGCGGACCCGCCGGGCGATCAGCTGGGCGTACTGGGCGCCGAAATCGATCACCAGGACGGGGCGGGGCGGGGCGGATGACACGCTCCGAAGTCTAATGGCGGCGGCCGACGGGCCCGCGACCGGCGCGAAACCGCCGATCGGGCATGGTGGAGTGGGTATCGCCGCAGAGGATCGTCAGCGCGCAGCGCGGAAAGTGAGGTGGGGAGATGCTGGGCCTGCCCGACACGGTGCGCGCCTGCCTGTTTGATCTCGACGGGGTGTTGACCGACACCGCCAGCGTGCACACCAAGGCCTGGGCGGGCATGTTCGATGCCTACCTGCGGCAGCGCTCGGCGCGCACCGGTGCACCGTTTGTCCCGTTCGACCCGGTCGAGGACTATCTGCGCTTCGTCGACGGCAAGAAACGCGAAGACGGCGTCCGCTCCTTTTTGACCAGCCGCGGGATCGACCTGCCCGAGGGCGGCCCCGCCGATCCGCCCGACGCCGAGACCGTGCACGGCCTGGGCAACCGCAAGAACCAGGTGTTTCAACACACGCTGCACGACCAGGGGGTGCGGGTCTTCGACGGGTCGGCGCGCTACCTGGCGGCGGTCACCGACGCGGGCCTGGGCGTGGCGGTGGTGTCCTCGAGCGCCAACACCCGCGAGGTGCTGGAGGTCACCGGGCTGGACCGGTTCGTCGGCGCCCGGGTCGACGGGGTGACCCTGCGGGAGGAGCATCTGGCCGGCAAGCCGGCCCCGGACTCGTTCCTGCGGGCCGCGCAACTACTGCGGATCGCACCGGCCGCGGCGGCGGTGTTCGAGGACGCCCTGGCTGGTGTGGCGGCCGGTCGGGCCGGTAACTTCGGTTTCGTGGTGGGCGTCGACCGGGTGGGCCAGGCCGAGGACCTGCGCCGCCACGGCGCCGACGTGGTGGTCACCGACCTGGCCGAGCTGCTGTAGGGCGTGATGATGCTCGCCGAAGACGCCTTCCCCGTCGAGCCCTGGCAGGTGCGCGAGACCCGGCTCGACCTGGACCTGCTGGCCCAGTCCGAATCGCTGTTCGCGCTGTCCAACGGCCACATCGGGTTGCGCGGCAACCTCGACGAGGGTGAGCCCTACGGCCTGCCGGGCACCTACTTGAACTCGTTTTACGAAATCCGGCCGCTGCCCTACGCCGAGGCCGGATACAGCTATCCGGAAGCCGGCCAAACGGTGGTCGACGTCACCAACGGCAAGATCCTGCGGCTGACCGTCGACGATGAGCCGTTCGACGTCCGCTACGGCGAACTGATCGACCACGAGCGGGTTCTCGATTTGCGGGCCGGGACGCTCACCCGCCGCGCGCATTGGCGCTCGCCGGCGGGCAAGCAGGTGCGCGTGACCTCGACGCGGCTGGTATCGCTGGCCCAGCGCGGCGTCGCCGCCATCGAGTACGTCGTCGAGGCGGTCGGCGAATTCGCCCGCGTGACAGTGCAATCCGAGCTCGTCGCCAATGAGGACCAACCGCCGACCTCGGGCGATCCGCGGGTGTCCGCCATCCTGGACCGCCCGCTGGAACCGGTCGAACACGAGCACATCGAGCACCGCTCGCTGCTGATCCATCGCACCCGGGCCAGCCAGCTGATGATGGCCGCGGTGATGGACCACGAAGTCGAGGTGCCCGGGCGGGTGGAGGTGACCACCGAGGTCCAAGACGACGTGGCGCGCACCATCGTGATCTGCGGGCTGCGCGCCGGACAGCAGCTGCGCATCGTCAAGTACCTGGCGTACGGGTGGTCGAGTCTGCGCTCGCGACCCGCGCTGCGCGATCAGGCCGCCGCGGCCCTGGCCGGTGCCCGCTACAGCGGGTGGCAGGGCCTGCTGGATGCCCAACGCAAATATCTCGACGCGTTCTGGGATTGCGCCGACGTCGAGGTCGAAGGCGACCCCGCGATCCAGCAGGCGGTGCGGTTCGGACTTTTCCACGTGCTGCAAGCCAGCGTCCGCGCCGAACGGCGCGCCATCCCCGGCAAGGGCCTGACCGGTACCGGCTATGACGGCCACTCCTTTTGGGACATCGAGGGATTCGTGCTGCCGGTGCTCACTTACACCGCACCGCACGCGGCCGCCGACGCGCTGCGTTGGCGGGCCTCGACGCTGGATTTGGCCCGAGAGCGCGCCGGCGAACTGGGTCTGGGCGGCGCGGCGTTTCCGTGGCGCACCATCCGCGGGCAGGAGTGCTCGGCGTACTGGCCGGCCGGCACCGCGGCCTGGCACGTCAACGCCGACATCGCCATGGCGTTCGAGCGGTATCGCATTGTGACCGGGGACGAGTCGCTGGAGCGGGAGTGCGGGCTGGCGGTGCTGGTGGAAACCGCCCGGCTGTGGATATCGCTGGGACACCATGACCGACACGGCGTCTGGCACCTCGACGGGGTGACCGGGCCCGACGAATACACCGCCGTGGTCCGCGACAACGTGTTCACGAATTTGATGGCGGCCCACAATCTGCGCGTCGCGGCCGAGGCGTGCGCGCGCCACCCCATTGCCGCGCACGAGATGGGGGTGAGCACCGAGGAGATGGCCGCCTGGCGCGACGCCGCCGACGCCGCGCACATCCCCTACGACGAGGAACTGGGCGTACACCAGCAGTGTGCGGGTTTCACCACGCTGGCCGAGTGGGACTTCGAGGCCACCACCGCCTACCCGCTGCTGCTGCACGCGCCCTACGTGCGGCTGTATGCATCACAGGTGATCAAGCAGGCGGACCTGGTGCTGGCGATGCAGTGGTGCAGCCACGCGTTCAGCCCCGAGCAGATGGCGCGCAACGTCGACTACTACGAGCGGCGCACGGTACGCGACTCGTCGCTGTCGGCGTGCACCCAGGCGGTGATGTGCGCCAACGTGGGCCATCTGGAGTTGGCCCACGACTACGCCGCCGAGGCGGCGCTGATCGACCTGCGGGATCTGCATGAGAACACCCGCGACGGGGTGCACATGGCGTCGCTGGCCGGAACGTGGACGGCGCTGGTCGCCGGCTTCGGTGGGCTCCGCGACGACGAGGGCGTGCTGTCGCTGGACCCGCAGTTGCCCGACGGCATCTCGGGTCTGCGGTTCGGGTTGCGCTGGAGGTGCTTTCGACTCACCGTGGACATCAACCACGCCGAGGTCAGCTACACGCTGCGCGACGGGCCGGACGCGGCGTTGACCATCCGGCACGCCGGCGACGAGCTGGAGCTCAGCACGGCGGCGCCGTGCACGATTGCGCTGCGCCCCCGTCAGCCGCTGCTGCCGCCGCCGGCGCAGCCGCCGGGCCGCCAGCCCGCGCACCGGCGCACGCTGGGCCGGGTGCCGACGACGTAGCGCTCAGTGCGGTTCGACGATCCGGGCGATCTCGGCCGCCACCACCTGCTTGAGATCGGCGTCGGTGAGGTCGGCGATCCCGGCCGCCGAGCGCAGGAACGGCTCGAACAGCCGCCAACCCAGTTGCAGCGCCACGGCATTGGCCACCGCCAAGCGGGCGCTGCGGTCACTGTCGTGCCGCGGCTGCACCTGCTCGAGCAGCAGCGCCACATTCGGGAAGCGGCTCTGCAGCTGACCGGCGGGATAGCCGTCGAGCAGGGCCCGGGCCATCACCCGCAGGTGCCGGTCCACGGCGCGGTCCACCTCCTGCGGCGACGCCTCGGGCTTCAGTAACTCGGTCAGGCTGGCGCCCAAGTGATCCAGCACCGCCCCGACCAGCCGTTCCTTGGTGCCGAAATGGCGAAACACCAGCCCGTGGTTGACCTTTGCCGCCGCGGCGATGTCGCGAATCGACGTCGCCGCCGGTCCGCGCTCGGCGAACAGGTCCGTGGCGGCGGCCAGGATGGCCGCCGCCACCTGTTCCCGGCCCACCGGCGGCCGCTCGTCGGTGCGCCTTGACCGGGCTGTAGTCATGCGACTACAGTAGCGCACAGCACGGTGTAGTCAGGTGACTACACCTCGGATCGAGAGGATCACCGCGATGACGCTGACCGTGACGAAGCTGACCAGCCGGATCGGCGCGCAGATCGAGGGGGTGCGCCTGGGCGGCGACCTCGACGACGCCACCACCGACGCGATCCGCCAGGCGCTGTTGACCCACAAGGTCATCTTTTTCCGCGACCAGCACCACCTCGACGACGCGCAGCAACTCGCGTTTGCCGGGTTGCTGGGCACACCGGTCGGCCATCCGGCCGCGGCCGCCTTCGGACCGAACGCGCCGGTCATCACCCCGATCAACTCCGAATGGGGCAAGGCGACCGCCTGGCAGACCGATGTCACGTTTGCCGCCAACTACCCGGCGGCCTCGATCCTGCGGGCGGTCACCCTGCCCGACTACGGCGGGGCGACGCTGTGGGCCTCGACCGCGGCGGCCTACACCGCGTTGCCCGACCCGCTGAAGACCCTGGTCGACAACCTGTGGGCGCTGCACACCAACCGCTTTGACTACGTGGTCAGCGAATCGGAGTCACTCACCGACGGCCAGCAGGCGTTCGTGCAGGCCTTTGAGCAGCCGGACTTCCGCACCGAGCATCCGGTGGTGCGGGTGCACCCGGAGACCGGCGAACGCACCCTGCTGGTCGGCAACTTCGTGCGCAACTTCGTCGGCCTGGACAGCCACGAATCCAGCGTGCTGTTCGAATTGCTGCAACGGCGAATCACCCAGCCCGAGAACACCATCCGCTGGAACTGGCGGCCCGGTGACGTGGCCATCTGGGACAACCGGGCCACCCAGCACCGGGCGATCGACGACTACGACAACCAGCCGCGGCTGATGCACCGGGTCACCTTGCTCGGCGATGTGCCCGTCGACGTGCACGGGCAGCGCAGCTGGGTGATCAGCGGCGCGCCGCTGCAGGCGGTTGCGGGCTAACCGGTCGAGCTGGTCGGCGTGATCGGCAGCCAGCGCAGCGCACCGGGCGCGCCGTCGGGCACCACCGGGTTCTTCGGCGCGATCGGGTCCAGCCGCCGATAGGCCTCGCCCTGCGCGGGCCGCAGATCGGCCTCGCCCTTGTTCGGCCACAGCGCCGCGGCGCGTTCGGCCTGCGCGGTGATCGACAGCGACGGGTTGACCCCAAGGTTCGCCGACACCGCCGCGCCGTCCATCACCGCCAGCGTCGGGTAGCCGTACACCCGCTGGTACGGGTCGATGACGCCGTGCTCGGGGCTGTCCCCGATCGCCGCCCCACCCAGGAAGTGCGCGGTCAGCGGGATATTGAACAGCTCCCCCCAGGTGCCGCCGGCCACCCCGTCGATCTTGGCGGCGATGCGGCGGGTGACCTCGTTGCCGACCGGGATCCAGCTCGGGTTCGGCTCACCGTGCCCCTGCTTGCTGGAATAGCGGCGCAGGCCCAGCTTGCCGCGTTTGGTGAACGTGGTGATCGAGTTGTCCAGGTGCTGCATCACCAGCGCGATCACGGTGCGCTCGCTCCACTGTTTGGGGTTCAGCAGCCGCAGGATGTGCCGCGGATCCTCGCGGGCCTGATCGATCAGCTGCCGCCACCGCGGGACGTCGGTGCCCTGCGGACCGGTGCCGTCGGTCATCAGGGTCTGCAGCAGCCCCATCGCGTTGGAGCCCTTGCCGTAGCGGACCGGTTCGACGTGGGTGTCGGAGGTGGGGTGAATCGACGACGTGATCGCCACCCCGTGGGTCAGGTCCAGATCCGGGTTGACGTTCAACGTCGCCGCACCGACGATCGACTCGGAGTTGGTCCGGGTCAGCACACCCAGTTTGTCGGACAGCTTGGGCAGTTTCCCTTTGTCGCGCATCTTGAACAGCAGCTTTTGGGTGTTGTAGGTGCCGGCGGCCAGGATCAGGTAGGTCGCGGTGAAGGTCTTGCGGTGCCGGCGCGGCGACAGCCCGGTGCGCACGGTGCGCACCTGCCACAGGCCGTCGGCCCGCTGCTCGAACCCGGTCACCGTGGTCATCGGATGGACGTGGGCGCCAGCCGATTCCGCCAGGCCCAGGTAGTTCTTCACCAGCGTGTTCTTGGCGCCGTGCCGACAGCCCGTCATGCACTCGCCGCACTCGAGGCAGCCGGTGCGGGCCGGCCCCGCCCCACCGAAATAAGGGTCGGGCACCGTCTTGCCGGGGGCCTTGGTGCCGTCGGGCCCGAAGAACACCCCGACCGGGGTGGGCACCCAGGTGTCGCCGACGCCGATGTCGTCGGCCACCTCCTTGACGATGCGGTCGGCGTCGGTGAATGTCGGGTTTTTGACCACGCCCAGCATCCGCTGCGCCTGGTCGTAGTGCGGGGACAGCTCGGCGCGCCAGTCGGTGATGTGACTCCACTGCTTGTCGTTGAAGAACGGATCCGGCGGCACGTACAGCGTGTTGGCGTAGTTCAGCGACCCGCCGCCGACACCGGCCCCGGCCAGGATCATCACGTTGTCGAGCAGGTGGATCCGTTGGATGCCGTAGCAGCCCAGTTTCGGCGCCCACAGGAATTCACGCAGATGCCAGGAGTTCTTGGCGAAGTCATCGTCGGCGAAGCGCCGGCCGGCCTCCAGCACCCCGACCCGGTAGCCCTTTTCGGTCAACCGCAGCGCGCTGACGCTGCCCCCGAACCCCGAACCGATGATGAGAACGTCGTAATCCGGCTCCATAGCCAGCAGCCTACCGGGGGGTAACTTCGCCGCGCGAGCAGACGCAAAAGTCCCCCAAACCGCCCGGAAAAGGGTGCTTTTACGTCTGCTCGCGGCCAGGTGGCAGGGCGTCAGGACCCGACGGTCAGGCCGACCTTCTGGAATTCCTTGAGGTCGCAGTAGCCGGCCTTGGCCATCGACCGGCGCAGCCCGCCGACCAAGTTCAGCGACCCGAACGGATCGTCGGAGGGGCCGGTCAGCACCTGGGCCAGCGGCGGGCGCTCCCCGACCGCGACCTGCAGCAGCGCCCCGCGCGGCAGCGACGGGTGCGCGGCGGCGGCCGGCCAGAACCAGCCGTCGCCGAGCGCCTCGGCCGCCTCGGCCAGCGGGGTGCCCAGCAGCACCGCGTCCGCGCCGCAGGCGATCGCCTTGGCCAGCTCCCCGGAGGTGTGGATGTCGCCGTCGGCCAGCACGTGCACGTAGCGGCCGCCGGTCTCGTCGAGGTACTCCCGACGGGCGGCGGCGGCGTCGGCGATCGCGGTGGCCATCGGCACCGAAATGCCCAGCACCTCGTCGGAGGTGGTCACCCCGGTGGTGGAGCCGTAGCCGACGATCACCCCGGCCGCGCCGGTGCGCATCAAGTGCAGCGCGGTGCGGTGGTCGAGCACCCCGCCGGCCACCACCGGCACGTCAAGCTCGGAGATGAACGTCTTGAGGTTCAGCGGTTCCCCGTCGTTGGCGACCCGCTCGGCGGACACGATGGTGCCCTGAATCACCAGCAGATCAATGCCGGCGGCCACCAGCGCCGGGGTCAGCGCCTGCGCGTTTTGCGGGCTGACCCGCACCGCGGTGGTCACCCCGGCTTCCCGGATGCGGGCCACCGCGGCACCGAGCAGGTCGGGGTCCAGCGGCGCGGCGTGCAGCTGCTGCAGCAGCCGGATCGCCGCCGACGGCTCGGGTTCCTTGGCGGCCGCCTCGATGACCTGCGCGATCTTGGCCTGCACGTCGGCGTGCCGCCCGATCAGGCCCTCGCCGTTGAGCACCCCGAGGCCACCGAGCCGGCCCAGTTCGATGGCGAATTCCGGCGACACCAAGGCGTCGGTGGGGTGCGCGACGACCGGGATCTCGAACCGGTAGGCGTCCAGCTGCCAGGCCGTGGACACGTCCTGCGAGGACCGGGTGCGCCGCGACGGCACGATGTTGATGTCGGAGAGTTCATAGGTGCGCCGCGCGGTGCGGCCCATGCCGATCTCGACCATGTCACGCATGGGGGATGAACCTCATTTCTCGGCGAGATCGACGTTTTCGGGCAAAAGTGTTGGACGCGACCTCGGAAACGTCGATCTCGGCGCTAACGGAAGCGGGCACAGTCAGCGCACGTAGTAGTTGGGCGCTTCGACGGTCATGGTGATGTCGTGCGGGTGGCTCTCTTTGAGCCCCGCCGCGGTGATCCGCACGAACTGCGCCTGCTGCAGCGCTTCGATGGTGGCCGCACCGGTATAGCCCATGGCGGCCCGCAGGCCCCCGGTGAGCTGGTGGATCACCGTGGTCAGCGGCCCGCGGAACGGCACCCGGCCCTCGATGCCCTCGGGCACCAGCTTGTCCTCGGACAGCACGTCGTCTTGGAAGTAGCGGTCTTTGGAATAGGACTTGCCAGCTCCAGTCGCACCGCGGCCCTGCATGGCGCCCAGCGACCCCATCCCCCGGTAGCTCTTGAACTGTTTGCCGTTGACGAAGATCAGCTCGCCCGGCGATTCGGCGGTGCCGGCCAGCAACGAACCCAGCATCGCCGTCGACGCCCCGGCGGCCAACGCCTTGGCGATGTCCCCGGAGTACTGCAGCCCGCCGTCGGCGATCACCGGCACCCCATGCGGACGACACGCCGCCACCGCCTCCAGGATGGCGGTGATCTGCGGGGCGCCCACCCCGGCCACCACCCGGGTGGTGCAGATCGAGCCGGGTCCCACCCCGACCTTCACCGCGTCGGCGCCCGCCTCGACCAGCGCGGCGGCCCCGGCCCGGGTGGCCACGTTGCCGCCGACCACCTCGACCTTGTCGCCGACCTCGCCTTTGAGCTTGCCGACCATGTCGAGCACCAGCCGGTTGTGGGCGTGGGCGGTGTCGACCACCAGCACGTCGACCCCGGCGTCGGCCAGGGTCATGGCGCGCACCCAGGCGTCGTCGCCGACCCCGATCGCCGCACCGACCAGCAGCCGGCCATCGCTGTCTTTGGTGGCGTCCGGATGCTGCTCGGTTTTGACGAAGTCCTTGACGGTGATCAGCCCGGTCAGCTTGCCGTGCCCGTCGACGATCGGCAGCTTCTCGATCTTGTGGCGGCGCAGCAGGCCCAGCGCGGCGTCGGCGGTGACCCCCTCCTGCGCGGTGATCAGCGGCGTCTTGGTCATCACCTCGGCGACCGGCTTGTTCTGGTCGACCTCGAAGCGCATGTCCCGGTTGGTAATAATCCCGACGAGCGCGCCGGATTGGTCGACGACGGGCAGCCCGGAGATCCGGAACCGGGCGCACATCGCGTCCACCTCGGCCAGCGTGTTGTCCGGGGAGCAGGTCACCGGGTCGGTCACCATGCCGGCTTCGGACCGCTTGACGGTCTCCACCTGGCCGGCCTGCTCGGTGACCGGCAGGTTGCGGTGCAGCACCCCCATCCCGCCGGCACGGGCCATGGCGATGGCCATCCGCGCCTCGGTGACGGTGTCCATCGCCGAGCTGACCAGCGGCACCCGCAACCGGATGTTGCGGGTCAGCTGGCTGGAGGTGTCGGCGGCGGCGGGCACCACATCGGAGGCGGCCGGCAGCAGCAACACATCGTCGAAGGTCAGCCCCAACATGGCGATCTTGTCCGGGTTGTCCCCGCCGGTGGCCATCAGGTCGTCGGGCGGGGCGTGCGGGATGACCATCGGGGCGCGGACGTCGCCAAGGGACATGCGGTGCGGCCTCCATACATACGGGTGAAAGCCCCATCCTAATCGGCGCGCGGAACAAAATCCGGCCCCCTCCGGCTGCCGTTCACCTTCCCGACATCGTGGCTGCTGGCGCGATGGCTGCGCGGCTGCGTACTGTAGGAGGCGTGCGTGACCACCTCCCGCCGGGTTTGCCACCCGATCCTTTTGCTGACGACCCTTGCGACCCGACCGCGGCGCTGGACGCCATCGAGCCGGGGCAACCGTTGGACCCGCAGGAACGTACCGCGGTAGAGGCCGACCTCGCCGACCTGGCGGTCTACGAAGCGTTGTTGGCGCACAAGGGGATCCGCGGCTTGGTGGTGTGCTGCGACGAATGCCAGCAGGACCACTACCACGATTGGGACATGCTGCGCGCCAACCTGTTGCAGTTGCTGGTCGACGGCACCGTCCGCCCGCACGAGCCGGCCTACGATCCCGAACCGGATGCCTACGTGACCTGGGATTACTGCCGCGGGTACGCCGACGCCTCACTCAACGAGGCGACCTCGGAGAGCGACGGGTATCGCTAACCCCGATTGATCACGGTGCCGGCCCGGTTGTGGTGCTCGGCACAGTCTCGGATTGCGCCGCCGACGGCGGCAACACCGACGTACCGGTCGGGGCCGACGGTTGCTGTGCGGGCGCCGAACCGCTCGGCTCGGCGCTCGCGGGCGCCGACGACCACGGTTCGGGGGTGGCCGACGTCTCGGAGCTTGAGGCCGTGGCGGTGTCCGGGTCGGTGGCGCCGGGGGTCTCCGAGGACGGCACCGACAGCATCAGCGACGTCGGTGGGGTGCTGACGGCCGGGAGCTCGGTGGTCGGCGCGGAGCTGGCCGACGGCACCGCGCTGGGATCACGGTTTTGCACCTGCACGTTCAGCCGGTTCCACTGATCGATCAGATCCTGCTTGCGCTGGGTGTCGTTGACCGCCTGCACGGTATCGCCCAGCGCGGTCAGCCGCTCCTGGGCTTGATCCCATTGGCCCTGGGCGATCATCTGCTGGACGTGTTCGAACTCGGTCTTGGCGGTCAACGCGATCCGGTCGTCGTGCACCGACGGCGGCTCACCCAGCAGCATGGTGCGCAGACCGTACAGCGGGCCGCCCGGATGCGCGCCGCCCACCAAGGCGCCGACCCCGCCGAGGGCCAGCACGGTCGCGGCCACCGACCCGATCAATGTCAGCGCGCGGTGGGTGCGCCGCCGCCGGGGCGGCGTCGCCTTGCGCAGCGCGGCCGCGGCCTCGTCCGCCGAGACCAGCTCGGGTTCCGGCGGCCACCGCAGCCCGTCGCGCCAGTCGCCGAGGAGGGCGGCCAGCGCCTCGTCGTTGGGGTCGCGGCAGCTCACCGGCTCAGCGCCGGCGAGCGCGTCGAGGAAGCGGTCGCTGCGGGCCACCGCGTCCAGGTCCGGGGTACGTCCGTTTTCAGACATGACCGGGTCCCGCCGCGATGATTTCGGACTTCAGCCGGGCCAGGGCGCGGTGCTGGGCCACCCGGACCGCCCCGGGGGTGCTGCCGACGGCGGCCGCGGTCTCCTCGGCGGTCATTCCGACGACGACCCGCAGGATCAGGATCTCGCGCTGCTTACCCGGCAGGGCCTGTAGTAACTCGTTCATTCGGGCGGCCGAATCGGCCTCGATGGCCAGCTGCTCGGGCCCCGCCTCCAGTGATCCGCAGTCGGGCACCGAATCGGTGGGGTACGCACGGTCGCGACCGGCGGCGCGATGCGCGTCGGCGACTTTGTGTGCGGCGATGCCGTAGATGAAGGCCAGGAACGGGCGTCCCTGATCCCGGTAGCGCGGCAGCGCCATGATGGCGGCCAAGCACACCTCCTGCGCCACGTCGTCCGCCGAAAGACCGCTCCGCTCGTCCGCGCCGACCCTTGCGCGGCAGTAGCGCACCACAATCGGGCGGATGGTCTCCAGCACCTCCCGGAGCGCGTCCCAGTCGCCGGCGACCGCACGGGCGACGACAGCGTCGAGACGTTCTCCCTGCACTGTCATCGACGGCGATATCTCCAACGTTACGAATCCGGACGCATCCGGCCGGCGGCACAGCTAAGACAATAACGACCTCGTCTAGCGGTTCCGGCGTTAACGGTCGCGCCAGGTGCCACCGCGGCGGCGTACCAGGTCCGCGCAGGCGTCGCGCAGGCCGACGATGTCCGGTGCCGGGTGGGCCGCGCTGCCGATGTCGGCCAACAGGCTGGCCAGTGCCCAGCGCAGCGGGATCAGGCCCAGCCGGCCGGTGTTCTCCAGCGCCGCGTCGGCGACCTGTCGGGCCCGGTCGAGTGCGCCGGTGCAGCACAGCGCGGCGGCCAGCACCACCTCGGTTTTCGCTAGGTGGCGGGCCGAGTCGGCGGTGGCGGTGTGGGCCACCTGCACCGCCTGCTCGGCGTGCCGCAGCGCCGCGGCGCCGTCACCGGCGGCCATCGCCAGCTCGGCGGCCACCCAGGCTTGACGCACCGCCAGCCGCGGCGGTGCGTGCTTCAACATGCCGCTGGAGCGGGTCAGCAGGGTCGCGGCGGCGGCGAAGCGGCCCACCCCCAGCGCGTCGGCGGCCAGCCCGATCAGCGCGTCGGCGGCCGCCTCCGGGTCCTCGCCCGCCAGCGCCAGCGCACGGCCGTCCCATCCCCGTGCCAGGGCGTGCCAGCCGAGCTGACGCAGAAACGAGGCCTGGGTGCTGTGCGCGAGGGAGGCCAGGGACCCGGTGGCGCGCTCGCGCAGCAACACGGCGAGGTCGGCCCGGGCGCTGCCGTACCGGCCCTGCCCGCCGGCGGCGACGGCGCGCAGCCAGCGTTGGTGTGCGGTGGTCGCCCTCGGCAATGGCCAGGTTCCGGGGTCGCCGCCGAAGGCGGCGGCACGCAACGTTTTTTGGCTCATCGATGACGAGGTTTTCCTGACTGTGTCGAACACATCAGTTAATAGTGTGTAGTTTCCACGTTACGGCGATATTAATCGCTGAGCGCCGCTGCTGACTTCGGATCCCGCACGGCCGGAAGTGAGCTGGGAATATCCAATTTCGATGACCACTCCGATGGCCGGATAGCGTCGCCGAAACGTAGTCGCCACGACGTAATGATGAACGCGACGTAAATTCTCACGCTGCGGTTATGCCGTGCCCGCGCGGGGGGCGTGTTGACGGGATTTCCGGCCCTCCCTTAGCTTGTGCGACGTAGTCATCGGTGACTTCGCGAAACATCAGTTGCAGACTCCCGCGCCTAGAGAGGGGTTCCCCCCATGCCCATGCCGGAGCAGCTCCCCGGACCCAATGCTGATATTTGGGATTGGCAACTGCGGGGCGCCTGCCGCGGTGTTGATTCGTCGGTGTTTTTTCATCCCGACGGTGAACGCGGCCGGGCCCGCGCCGCGCGCGAAAGGCGCGCTAAGGAGTTGTGCCGAAACTGCCCGGTGCTGACCGAATGCCGCTCGCACGCGCTGGCCGTCGGCGAAGCCTACGGGATCTGGGGCGGGCTGTCGGAGGGCGAACGCGACATCCTGCTCAAGCGCAACCTGCGCGGCATCCGGCGCAGCGCGTAGCCCCGCGGCGCTTGGCGTCACGTCAGGCGCCGCGCGCGTCCTTTAGGTCGAGCTTGTCGATGGGGTTGGAGCGTTCCAGCATGCCGTAGGTTTCTTCGCCGTCCCAGCGGTAGCGCACGCCGGCCTGCTGCAGCGCCGGGAAGTTGGGGTTTTCCTTCTTCATCTCGCGCACCGAGAAGGTGTTGTCGTTGTGGTGGACGTCGTGGGTGGAAAAGACCGTTTCGCCCTCGATATGTACGGGGCCGTCGGCGGCTTCCAGAACCAATGACACGTCCTCACCTAGCGCCTGCAGCGTGGGCACAGACCGCAGCGGCGAACTTGTGGCCGGTGAGCGGAGCACGTTGCGCAACTGACACCCGGTTAATCCGGTGAGCGACAGCCAGGTGCGGGACAAGTTCGCCTGTCAGTGGTGTGTGCTTGCATGGTTTCCATGACAGCCGCGCCCACCGACACTATGGCCGTAACCAGCGGTGATGAGATGGTGGGTGCGCCGCGACGCCGCGGGAAGTCGAAGGCCCCGAACTTCACGTACGGCGGGCCAGTGTCGGTGATCCGGCTAGAACTGGATCTCGCCGATGAGCACACGCGCCGGCGACTGGAGCGGCAATGGGGGGCGGTGTTTCGGTTGCGGCGGGCGTTGCAGCGTGACGCCGCCGCGCGGTGCCGGGCATATTGGGCAGCTCGCCACGAACGAGCGCATGACCCGAAAGCGGTGCGGGAACGGTTGGGATTGACCCGCAAAGGCATCGAGGCCGCGGCCAAACGCCACATCGAGGCATCCGGGTGGATGCGTGATCACCTCACCAAGGCGGTCGGACTGCATGTGGCCGATGAGGTGTGGAAAACGATCGATCGGCACCTGTTCGCTGATGCGTCGAGGCGCCGGCACGGCCCGCCGCGGGTCGGGTCGTGGTCCGAATTCAGACGTATTCCCGGCCGTGCCCGTTCCCACACCAAAGCCGCGCCGACGTGGGAGACCTACCGTTTGGTGGGCACGCTGGACGGGCACTTGTGCGCCTATCGGCACCGGCAACTACCCGCTCGGGTGCGCACCGCGCATCAGGCCGCCGCTCAATCGGCAGGTAGGTCGATCCTGGCCCAGCCCGCCCGGATGCCGACTCCACCACGGCCCGCGACCAGGTCGTGGCGGGATCACGACGGGGTGTTGGCGGTAGTGTTCACCGGCCTGCCCGCCGGGGATCTCGTATTGCCGGTGCGGCTACCCCAGGGTGCCGGGCAGTGGCCGCACCTGGCCCATTTCCTGGCTGATCAGACCGTGTGGCACAAGATCGACCTGGTGCGGGTGCGTGACCGCAAAGCCCGCGGCGGGTGGCGCTACTATGCGCATCTGCTCATCCACGGCCGCGGATACCAGTCGCCGTCGACGATCGCGCGCCGCGCTGCGATTCCCGACGGCCGGCGGGCCGGGGTGGACGCCAACGTGTCCAACTTGGCGGTCGCCTCCTTCCCCGCCGACCACCCGGAGAGGCTGGTTATCGGGCGGGTCGAGTGCACCCCGGCCCAGCAGCGCACCGCAGCCCGCGCTGCCAAGCGGACCCGTGACCGCCAGCGTGCCCTGGATCGTTCTCGGCGCAACACCAACGTCGGCCAGTACGGGCCGTCCGTTCGGCAGCACAAACGTGCTCAGCGCCGCGCCGCGGCCGGGCTGCCCACCCGACAGGTCACCAACCCGGGTGGGGCGCGGGAGGCCCGAGCGAATGGAGTACCGCGGCGCGCCTACCGCCAAGACGAACTCTCGCGGCGTTATCAGCGCACCCGCTGTGATCACTCCGCCGAGGCGCGCCGCACCAGCGCGGCCAAACAGGCCCGCGCCGCCCACATCGCTGCGGCGATCGTTTCCGCGCACGGCAACACCATCACCATTGAGGATTGCCGTATACCGACGTGGGCGAGGTTGTGGGGCAAACGGATCGCACTGTTCAGTCCCGGCATGCTCGTCGCCGCCCTGCAGCGTGAATGCCGCGCCACCGGCGGCCGGTTCACCCGAGCCAGCACCCACGCCACCGCAATGAGCCAGCACTGCCTATGCGGGGCGCGAGTCGCCAAATCGTTGAAGCAGCGCACCCACCGCTGCGGCCACTGCGGGCTAAAGAGTGACCGCGACATCGTGTCGGCCGCCTTGGCGGCCTGCGTCGACCTCGCTGATCCCGACGATCCCCGCACCGCGGCCGTCGACTACCGACTTGCCCACGCGCTACGCGATGGGTTGGCCTCCCAGCAAGAGTGGGAGGGTTCAGTCAACCGGCACCAGCCACCAACACCACCCGGTGTGGGATCGGCCAGGACCGGCAGCCACCATCACCTGGTGGCCTCTGCTGAACAAGCGGCACCCGGCCTACCCCCGAACAGACCAGGCCAAAAGTCTGGACGTCACGGGACCAGCCAAAAACAACCAGCACCCAAACTGATTGGCGCCGCATGACCCATTGCAGGTCAACTCTTAGTGCGCGTGGCCGTGGTGGCGGCCTGGAAGCTGCTAGCGCAGCGCGGGTGCACCGAGGCCGGGGTTGCCGGCGATCAAGATGTATCCGGCAAGTTCGATCCAGTTGACCAAAAGAATCGCCCCAACCTGAACTGGACGAGTAACCTGGACCCATTTCACCCAACGACATTGGGCGAATCGTACCGATTCCCCGATTAATGAGTTGAGAAAGTTCAATCCACATAATGACATTAGAATTTGAACCAAACTATCTAGTATTCGACACCAGCTATAGAGCGCCGGACGGTACCGTGCCTTCGAAAAACGACGAAGCCATACGAGAGCATGTGGTTTCGGAAGTCGTTGAGGCTAAAGGCTATACGGTCACTTCCCAATTCGAACTCTGGGCCGATGACGACACGCTGAATCTTGAAGTCGAGGTGCGCGGTGGCTTCAGCCTCGACACGTGGCAGGGTGTGGCGCGCGACGTCGCCGAGGCTCTGAAGGTTAAGGGCGTCGTTGTCACTGCCGCCCGCCTCATGGCGCTCACGGAATGCGACGAGGTGGAGGGCACGGCCACGCACACCGAGGTCGCGGAGTATGACTTCGAATTCATGAGGTCCGCTGAGCGGCTAACCGGCTTGTCCGCTGATGAATTCGACGAATTCTTCGGCGTGAAAACCGACGACGAACGACACCAGGTACGGCAGCTGCGCGCCGCATTATTCACTGCCGCAGTGATATTGATCGACGAACTCTTCATGGATCATGAACGGTTGACGGGATCGAAGAGGGTCGCCGATACCGAACCCATGTTCGTACTCGATGAGTTCCCACAGGTGTTCCACCGAAAGATGGATGGGCAAATAGCCCAGAAGTTGATCGTTGCGGCCGTCGATCTGACGACACAATTGACGGCAGGATGGGACGGCCCACGTTGCGTAGCCGAGGAACTCTTGTTCCACTGTCTGCTCAACAGGGTGGAGAGGGTAGCGGACTCGAAACAAGTTGACTTGCCAGGTAATTGGCGGCCCGAAGTTGAGCAATACCTTCTGCAAGACCTCGACTACCAACTCCTGTACCTTCCCCAGTTCGACGGCATCGAATCGAATCCGCCAGAAGGAATGGGCATGGCCAACATGGATATTTCGCATTGGTTTGATTCTTTCCACCGTTGGCCGCTACCACCCTATATCGAGGTCCCCGGTCGTGGTTGGAGCACCGGCGGCGGCGATGACGCCGATGAAGACACCGACGAGTACGAAAGCGAGTAATCAGACGCTGGCCGAGACTGTTGCCGAGTGGACACGCCGATACCGGTTGAGCCTAGACACGCGATAACCCAACTATCCGACTGGCCACGAACAAGCCATGTCGCCCGAATCGTATGGAGGCATCTGTGACACGCTGGGACCACAGGCACATACCGGCCGAGAATCGGCTGAAGCGAAGTCGGCGAGAGGCGGAACCGCATGGCACGCACACCAACAGCCAGCCAGCCCGACAGCGTGATCGAGCACGACGGCATGCTGTGGAGACCAAAACGCGGCGCGACCGCCACGGCCGAAGAGTTCATCACCGCCCGAACGCGCTTCACCGAGCTACTTCACGAAAGCGGTTGGAACCCGTGGGTGCTGGATGACCGCAAGGCCGAGTATGTGCACGCCGTGCAGGTGATTGATCAGTGGAAGCGGGCTGACCCTGGGCACGGCACCCTGACGCAAAAGCAGGTCGAAATCCTGATGGCTAAGCGAGACCGTGAGACAGAACAAGAGCTTGCCGAGCATAAGAAGGAACGCGCTGTTCGGGCCGCGCACTACAGCCCCAAACGAGCCGAGGCCAGGTCGGCACTAGCCGAGCACCAATCCCGACTGCCGCACGAGCTCGGTGAGCTGGCTCGTTTTCGGGATGGGTCGGCGTTCCCGCTGATGGACTGGAAGCGTCGGCAAGAGGAGATCACCAAGCTTGAGGAGTCGATTGAGCACCGGCGAGGAAATATCGGACGCCTGGCCACCATCGTCGGAAACCCGGAGGAGGTCGTCGATGAGCACGGCTGGCTACCTCGGGAGCGACGTGAGCTCATGCTGACGCACTACAAGTACGAGCGCGAAACCAAGGTAAGGAAGCTTCGAGAGGCGCTGCCGGAACTAGAGGCCGAGCTCAGAGCGGCGACTGACCGGAATGAGCGAAGGGAGCTCCGCGGCAAGACAGCGCCGCTCCGCCGCCGGCTGGATAATCTGGTGGCAATACCACCACTGACGCCCAATGACATGTGCAGCGACTGCCCCACGCCGATGTCGAAGCACGGTTGGGTGACACCGCCTTTCGAGGGCCCGTGTCCAGCATGGCCGGGCTGGGCAGCGAGACTGCGGCAAGCACGCGAGATATTGGAGAGCGCTTCACGCGAAGCTCAGGCACAAGCGGAGCCGCCGGCGCGCAAGCCGGAGCCGCTGGCGACCATCCCATCTGGGTTGCCGATCGCCGAAATGATGCAACGACTGTCGAAACTGCAAGAGAAGCACCCCGATGCCGAAGTACGACGGGGACGGGCGAACCGGTTGGAGTTATGGTGACCTGTCAACGTCGCATTTCGCAGTAGGCTCGGTCGAGCATCGCCTCGTAGTCGGCAGTGTCGACGATGTCGTTGCAAACGACCGCCTGGCCATCAGGTGTGAGGGGCCACCCCGGCCAATGCCGGAAGTACTCGGGGAGTTCGCTGTACTCCACGTCGTCGCGGCACGGGGGGTCCGTGCACACTACAGCGATTGAGTCGTCACAAGCGAGAAGGTGGGTGCTGGGCCCCAGGACGCCTTGGACGTCGTCTGTGCGGGACCCGACCAAGCGCCGCTGTGCGGCTGGCGAACCAGTCACTGATCCCCAGCATCCGCGGCGAGCGCGGCTAAGCCTGACCCAGCAGCATCGGCGAGCGCCTGTTCGCGCCGTGTCCCGTCTGGGCATGGGGTTCCTGAACGAGCCCGGTGTGGTTTAGCGCCTACGAGATCGCCTAGACCAAACCCACACGGGCACAACTTAATAGGCAGTAACAGCGCGGAGGAGGCCCGGTCCAACGACCGGGCCTCCTCCGCTGTCCAACATCTATGGCGCTAGAGGGCCAAGCGAGCCCCTCCCGAGAACATAGAGTCGTGGCACTCGATTGCCGAAGGCGCCGCACCCACTGGGATATCGAACGTCACCTCGGTGTTGATGCCTAGGCCGGGATTGATGTCCTCGTTCCACGAATTTGAGTCGAGGAAGGCGGTGGCTTCGTACCTGTTGCCGTCGATGATGAGCTTCTGGTTGGTGGCCGAGAAGCTACGGGCATCATTGCCGATGTTGGCCACCCGGAGCTTCACTGTGAAGAACTCACCCTTGGCCCGCTCGGTGTTGAACACATCCTCCTTCGCGGTCTCCCCGCGCTCGACCCCGAGTACCTGGAACTCGAACTTGCCGTCGCGGACTGAGCAGCCGGCCGGCGCTACCGAAGGCCCAGATGGCATGGCGGCTGGAGTCGCAGATGACTTGGTCGACAGTGTGCCTGAAGTGGTGGACTTATCGTCACTGCCGCTACCGCCACTGGCGATTGCGATGGTGACCACGGCTGCCACACCGACGCCTATGAGCCACTTCTTGTTGATGCCCGACTGCTGGGCGGGCTTAGCGGATTGGGCAGGAAACGGCGCTGGTGCACCGGCGTTGGCGTAGTGCTCGGTCCACCCTGTGCCGTCGAAATACCGCTGGCGGCTCGGATCAGATGGATCGGGATACCAACCTGCTGTCGGCTGGGTCATCAAGTCCCCTCTATTTAGCTGCGCTATGTACAGGTGGATGACAGCATAACCACAGCGTCCGACAAGGTGCGGAGGAATCACGCCACCACTTACCCAACCGCCGTCAAAGCCGGCATCGCTGCCCAGCGACATGCTGCTCAATCGCCCCCCGGCGGCCGCTACCCCGACGCGGTAACCGGCAGCTCCCCCGAGCTGTTCTCCCACCCGGCTCTGGAGCTGGCAGCCGTCTCGGCTGACGGCCCGATAGAGGCCGAGGAGCTGTACGACGACGCCCTAGAGGCTCCCTACGACGCTGTGCGGCAACAGATCACAGTCGAAGTGTCGGCCTACTGCCACAGCATCCGAGAGACTCAGGGACCAAGCCGGGCCTCGTCCCCGTTCCCAGATACCTGGATGAGTTCAAGGGGTGACCGGCTCGGTTTACGCCCGTCTTCCTAGTTGGTGCGTTCGCTCTGCCGCCTAGCGGCGCTCACATACGAAAAGAGCGACACCGCCGAGAGGGTGATGCCGCCCTTCACGTGGAACGGCTACGCGGAATCGCGCGGCGGCGGCCGCAGCAGGAAGTACGCCGTCAGGTCGTTCAGCAGATCGGCGATCTCCTTGCGGCGGGTGATCGTCCGCGTGCCGAACCCGAGCAGCTCGCCCAACAGCGACAGCACTGTAGGGATCGAAGTAGCCTTGGCCATGCTCGGGATGATGTTCCCGAACTCGGCCCGCTCATCCGTCGCTCGCGTCACGACACCGTCGACCGGGTTCACGATGTACGGATCGTCGGTTAGCGCCTTGATCTCGGTGCCCACCGAAACGATCGTCTCCAGGCGCTCGCGACGCTCGTCCTGCGTGCCAATCAGTGCCTCACGGGCGCGCTGAATGTGCCGCTTTAGCTCTTCCCAGTTCTGCATCAGATCCTGCAGCGGGTTCCCGGTGTTGTGCTTCGGCGCCGGATCGACGTCCGCGTTCAACGCCAGGAACTCGTTGACTGCAGTGACGAACCGGGAGATCGGATCGTCCAACGGATCTTTGGGTAACGGTGCGTTCATCTCGAACACGTCCTTCTGGCCGACGACCGAAAGCAAAAGCCCGCATTCCGCAATCTGCCTACGGCGCGGAACTCGCCTCGTGTAGGGTCTGGCCCGAGCATCTTCCACAATGCAGGCATCGCCCCCCGGCTGCGGACTAACCCCGCCAGTCGGGGGCTTTGTCGTTGGTTGTGGATAACACTACCCCTGGGGTCTGACATCAAGTCACAACACAAGGTCTTGTGTGTTGACGTGTCGCGGGAACATTCCGGACAGCACCGCCCCCGCAACGAGAGTGCCCCCGGCCATAGGGCCGGGGGCATCTCCATGTCAACGGTCAGTGCGCGTGGCCGTGGTGGCCGTGGGCGTCCTCGTCCTCCTCGACCGGCTTCTCCACCACCGCGGTCTCGGTGGTGAGCACCATGCGGGCCACCGAGGCGGCGTTGAGCACCGCCGACCGGGTCACTTTCACCGGGTCGATCACGCCGTCGGCGGCCAGGTCGCCGTAGTTCAGCGTGGCCGCGTTCAGACCGTGCCCGGTCGGCAGCTCGGCGACCTTGCTGGTCGCCACCGCGCCGTCCAGGCCGGCGTTGGTGGCGATCCAGTACAGCGGTGCGCCCAGCGCCGCGGAGAACACCTCCACACCCAGCGCCTCGTCACCGGTCAGCGACGACGCCAGCTGGGTCAGCGCCTTGCGGGCCTGCAGCAGCGCGGTGCCACCGCCGGCCACGATGCCCTCCTCCACCGCGGCCTTGGCGGCGTGCACGGCGTCCTCGACCCGGTGCTTACGCTCCTTGAGCGCGGTTTCGGTGGCGGCACCGACCTTGATGACGGCGACCCCGCCGGCCAGCTTGGCCAGCCGCTCTTCGAGCTTTTCCCGGTCCCAGTCGGAGTCGGTGGTCTCGATCTCGGAGCGCAGCTGCTTGGCGCGGGCCGCGATCGCCTCGTCCGTGCCGCCGCCGTCGACGATGACGGTGTCGTCCTTGGACACCACCACCCGGCGGGCCGAGCCCAGCACGTCCAGCCCGGCCTCCCGCAGCACCAGCCCGACGTCGGGGTTGACCACCTGGCCGCCGGTGACGATGGCCAGATCCTCCAGGAACGCCTTGCGCCGGTCGCCGAAGAACGGCGCCTTGACCGCGACGGCCTTGAGTGTCTTGCGGATCGCGTTGACGACCAGGGTCGACAGCGCCTCACCCTCGACGTCCTCGGCGATGATCAGCAGCGGTTTGCCGGCCTCGGCCACCTTCTCCAGCAGCGGCAGCAGGTCGGGCAGCGAGCTGATCTTGTCGCGGTGCAGCAGGATCAGGACATCCTCGAGGACGGCTTCCTGCGAGTCGAAGTCGGTGACGAAGTACGCCGACAGGAAGCCCTTGTCGAAGCCGACCCCGTCGGTGATCTCCAGCTCGGTGCTCAACGTGGACGACTCCTCCACGCTGACCACACCGTCGCCGCCGACCTTGGTCATCGCCTCGCCGACCAGCTCGCCGACCTGCTCGTCGCGCGACGACACCGTCGCCACCTGCGCGATGGACTCCTTACCGGACACCGGGATGGCCGAGGCCAGCAGCGCCTCGGAGACCGCGTCGGCGGCCTTGGCGATACCGGCGCCCAACGCGATCGGGTTGGCGCCGGCCGCCACGTTGCGCAGCCCGCCCTTGATCAGGGCCTGGGCCAGCACCGTCGCGGTGGTGGTGCCATCACCGGCGATGTCGTTGGTCTTGGTGGCCACCGACTTCACCAGCTGGGCACCCAGGTTCTCGAACGGGTCCTCCAGCTCGATCTCGCGGGCGACCGACACCCCGTCGATGGTCACCGTCGGCCCACCGAACGCCTTGGCCAGCACCACGGTGCGGCCGCGTGGGCCCAGCGTTACCCGGACCGCGTCGGCGAGCTTGTTGACCCCGGCTTCCATCGCGCGCCGCGCGGTTTCGTTGAACTCAATCTGCTTACTCATCAGTCTTTCCTGACTCCGCCCGGCGACGACGCAGGTCGCTTACCGACCTGTCCGGGAGCCGGGCAATGGGCGTAACGCATGCCGCCCCGGACATCACCCGTGGTCACGGGGATCTCCGGGGCGGCACACGGTGGTTCGATGGAGGCTTACTTGGAGACGACGGCCAGCACGTCGCGGGCGGACAGGATCAGGTACTCCTCGCCGTTGTACTTGATCTCGGTGCCGCCGTACTTGCTGTAGATGACGACGTCACCCTCGGACACGTCCAGCGGGATCCGCTTGTCGCCGTCCTCGTCCCAGCGGCCGGGGCCGACGGCGACGACGGTGCCTTCCTGCGGCTTCTCCTTGGCGGTGTCGGGAATGACCAGACCGGACGCGGTCGTGGTCTCGGCCTCGTTGGCCTGTACGAGGATCTTGTCCTCGAGTGGCTTGATGTTCACGCTCGCCACGATTGGAGCCCTCCACTATTGGGTGTGGGCTCGGGGCTGCTCCCCGAACCCTTCGGAATTACCAGGTGTTCGGCATTCGTCCGTCCCCTCGCGCCGTCGTCGCGGGTGCCGACACAGGGGTTGGCCGACTGCCACCTAGCACTCTATACACGCGAGTGCTAGCACTCAAGGTCGGGCTGGTGCTTCCCTGGCCGGGCCACGCGCGTGTTTTCCAAAAATTCGCCGCCGACTAATACTGAGTCCATGCTCACCTTCATCCGCACCGCGCGCCGCGCCGTCGCCGTGGCCGCGCTGCTCGTCGCGGCCGGCGTCGGCCTGGCCGCGACCTCGCAGGCCGACCCGGACGGCCAGATGTACGGCGACCCGGAGGCCGCCGCCGCCTACTGGCGCTACCAGCACCAGGAAGACTGCGGCCTGATGGCCGTCGCCGACGTGGTCGGCCAACTCACCGGCCATGAACCCAGCCAGGTCGGGATCGAGCTGCGCGGCGTGTTCACCCCGAGCGAAGCCCACCACGGCAGCATCTATGAGTTCGACGGCACCGCGCCCGAAGACCTGGTGGTGCTGCTGCAGCACTACGGCATCCAATCCGATCTGACCACCGGCAACACCATGGAGGGACTGGAGCAGGACCTGGCCGGCGGCCACAAGGTGATCGCCGGGCTCAACGCCGAAACCATCTGGAACTACCCGCCGGGCCAGGGGCAGCGGACCCAGGCCGACCACGCCGTCGTCGTCACCGGGGTCGACACCGGCGCCGACATCGTCCACCTCAACGACAGCGGCACCCCCAACGGGCGTGACGAGCAAATCCCGATGGCCACCTTCACCCAAGCCTGGGCAACCGGCGACAACCTGCTCATCGTCACGCAGCAAACCGGCACCTGACGACGGCGCGCGGCCGGATTCGGCGGGCCGCGGTTACCCCCGACCGGTACGCTCACGGGCATGCTCAGGGCAAAACCCCGACGACCGGCCAGCCTGATCGCCGCCGCCCTGGTCGCGGCCGTGGCGGGGTGCAGTAGCACGGTGCCGGGTTCGCCGGTCACCGCGACGAACGCGCCCGGCAGCACCGACGGTGTCGATGTTGCGCAGCTGGATCCGGGCAACTACCCGACCAAACCGCAAGCGCCGCTGGGCAACGCCGGTGACGACCGCAAAGGCGCCTGGATTGAGGCGCGCCGGATGGCCAACAACGTTGTCGGCCCCTGGGAAGTGGACCCCGCGCTGATCTCCGCCGAACAAGCGATCGGGGTGGTCGGGGTGGTCAAGGACGGCAACGCGTTGAGCGTCATCCTCGGCGACGGCGAACCGATCGGGGCGGCCGCCACCGCGCACAACTTCGTCGTGGGTTTCAGCAGTAGCCGCAACGCATACACCGGACCGGCGAAGGCCGAGAACCAACAAAAGTCGTTGACCAATCTGGTGTTGCGTTTCCCCAGCGCGGAGGACGCCGCCGCGGCCGCCACCGAGATGACCGCCGCCAGCGCCACCGTCCAGGGGTTCGCCACCACCGAGCCCAAACCGACCCGACCGATGCCGATCCCCCGCAACGCGGCGACGTCCGCGGTGACGTTTGACGCGCTCGCCGGGGCCGACGTGCTGGCCTACACCGCGCACGGCACGTATGTGCTGTGCCAACAGGCGTATTCGAAGGACGGCCCGGACGCCGCGGCCGAGCTGATCGCCACCACGCTGGACAAGCAGGGCCCGCTGATCGACCAGTTCCAACCCACCCCGGTCGACCAGCTGGCGAACCTGCCGATCGACCCGGACGGGCTGCTGATCCGCACCGTGCCGCCGGAGGCGCAGGAGATGACCGTCAACAACGGCGTGTACCAACCGCACGCGGAGTTGCATTTCCACGCCGATCCGCCGCGTTCGCACACCCTGTTCGATGCCACGCACCTGCAGCTGGCCACCCAGGGCAAGGCCAGCGTCTATCAGACCCCGGATGTCGCCTCGGCGCAAAAGATCGTCGACGGGTTCGCCGCCGAAGCCGCCGAAGAAGGCCTGGGCGGTGGCGGGAAATACGTTCCGGCCGCCGGTATCAAGGGGATGCCCGGCGCGAAATGCTTGATGAACGAAGACCGCACGTCGGGTCGCACGTTCTTCTACTGCCTGGCCGTTGCCGACCGGTACGCCATCGAGGCGTCGGCGGTCCAGCAGCTGGCCGCCCACCAGCTGGTCTCGGCCCAGTATCTGATGCTGACCAGCAAGTGACTCAGCGGCTGTCGAACTGGCGCGGGTCGAACATCAGGTGCGCCGAGACGTCCCCGACCATCTCGACGTCGACCCGGCGTTCGGTGAAGTACCAGCCTTGTTCGTCGCGGCTGAAGGTATCGAAATAGCGGCCCACGACAATGGGCTGCAGCGGCACCGACTCGGTGGCCTGCACCACGCAGAACGTGGAACGCGCGGTGGCGGCCCGCTCGGATGCGATCTCGACGATCGGGTTGAGCACCAAATGACGGGTGCGCGGGGTGTTGCCCCGATCCGGGTAGCGGCGGGTGGTGGCCGCGAACAGGTCAGCGATCGCGTCGGCGCCCGACGTCTGCGCTGACCGGGTGCCCGCGAAGCTGGCCCGGCCCAGCAACTTCCCCACCCCGTCGAAGTCGCCGGCGTCGATCAGTTCGGCGTAGCGGTACAACAGCTCGGTGATGGCCAGCCGGTCGGCCACCCGCGTCGCCGAAGTCACGCCACCTGTCCTTGCACCACCGGCAGGCCCGGATCGGTGGCGGCCTCCAGCGCCGACGGCGGCGCGCCGGCGGCCAGCAGGTGCGCGGCGAACGAGGCGATCATCGCGCCGTTGTCGGTGCACAGCCGGGGCGCCGGGATCCGCAACGTCAAACCGGCTGCCGCGCAGCGCTGTTCGGCCAGCTCCCGCAAACGGGAGTTGGCGGCCACCCCGCCGGCAATCAGCAGCGTCGAGACCCCCAGATCGGTGGCCGCCCGCACCGCTTTCATGGTCAGCACATCGGCGACGGCCTCCTGGAAACCGGCCGCCACATCCGCCGTGGAGAAGTCGGGGTGGCTTTCCACATACCGGGCGACGGCGGTCTTCAGGCCCGAGAAGCTGAAGGCGTGCCGCGCGTCGCGGGGGCCGGTCATCCCGCGCGGGAACACGATGGCGTCGCGGTCACCGGTGCGGGCCAGCTCGTCGAGCACCCGCCCGCCCGGATAACCCAGGCCCAGCAGCCGGGCCACCTTGTCGTAGGCCTCGCCGGCCGCGTCGTCCACGGTGCTGCCCAGCTCGAAAATCGGTTCGCCCAGGGACCGCACATGCAGCAGATGGGTGTGCCCGCCGGACACCAGCAGGCCCACGCTTTCGGGCAGCGGCCCGTGCTGGTAGACGTCGGCGGCCAGGTGCCCGCCCAGGTGGTTGACCGCGTAAAACGGCACCCCCCACGCGGCCGCGTACGCCTTGGCCGCGGCCACCCCCACCAGCAGGGCGCCCGCCAGCCCGGGCCCGATTGTCGCGGCGACGACGTCGGGGCGGTCCAGCTGCGCGACGGCCAACGCGCGCCGCATGGTCGGTCCCAGCGCCTCCAGGTGTGCGCGGGACGCGATCTCGGGAACCACCCCGCCGAACCGGGCGTGTTCGTCGACGCTGGAGGCCACCTCGTCGGCCAACAGGGTCACGGTGCCGTCCGCGTCGAGTCGGGCGATACCGACACCGGTTTCGTCGCAGGAACTTTCGATCGCCAAGACTACGGTCATGTTACCTCCCGCCGCATGGTGTAGGCGTCGGCGCCGCTGACCCGGTAGTAGCGTTTGCGCAGCCCCACTTGTTCGAAACCCGCGGCGCGGTACAACGCGATGGCCGCCTGGTTGTCGGTGCGGACCTCCAGGTGCACGACGCCGCCGTCGGCGAAATCCAGCAGGTCGGCCAGCAGCCGCCGTCCGATGCCGCGGCCCTGCCAGGCGGGATCCACGCCGATGGTGTGGATCTCGTATTCGTAGGGCGGGATGAGGCCCAGCCGCGCGATTCCGGCGTAGCCGACGAGTTTGCCGTCGGCCCGCGCCGCCACGTAATGGTTGTGCTTACCGGTAACTTCGTGGAGGAAGGCCCCCACCGGCCAGGGATCGTCGCCCTTGAACAGCAGCGACTCCAGCTCCGCGCACCGGTGCGCGTCGGCGCGGGCCAGTGGGTCGAGGGTGACGGCCGCGGCCGGCGCTTTGGCGTCCGGCCGGCGCAGATACAGCGGCACCAGGGGTTCGGGCGCGGCATCCCAGTCACCCACCGCCGCAACCAATCCCGCGGCGTTCGGGCAGGTGAGGTCGAGCACCGGCAGGCCGAACAGGCCCGTGTGCGGCGGCGACCCGGCCACCGCCCCCGCCGCGCCGGGGTCGACGTCGGCCGGGGCGTTGACCGCCGGGCCCGCGGTGCGGATCCCGTCGCGGTAACGCGCCCAATACACTTCGCGCCGCCGCGCGTCGGTGACCACCAGCACCTCACCGCCGGTCTGCACCCCGATCGCGTCCAGGCTGCACACCCCGTGCACCGGGATGCCCAGCGCGTGCCCGTAGGCGGCGGCGGTGGCCATCCCCACCCGCAGGCCGGTGAACGGTCCGGGACCGCAACCCACCACCACGGCATCGAGATCGGCCATACCCAACCCGGCGTCGGCGAGCGCGGCCAGCACGTTGGGGGTCAGCCGTTCGGCGTGCGCCCGGGCGTCCACGGTCACCCGTTCGGCGAGCACCGTCGGCCCGTCGCCGCGGCGCACAATGCCGGCGGTCACCGCCGGGGTGGCGGTGTCGATGGCCAGGATCACCTGCGTCATGGCCGACTCCACTGCCACACCGCGGTCCGTACCTCGGAGTTGCTGGCGCGCTCCAACCGGATGTCGAGGTGACGCTCGGAGAGCCGCTCGGCCAGCCCCTCCCCCCATTCCACGACGACCACCGCGTCGTCGAGGTCGGTGTCGAGATCCAGCGAGTCCAACTCGGCCAGCAGGTCGGCGCCGGGGTGATCCAGCAGCCGGTACATGTCGACGTGGATCATCGCCGGCGCCCCGGCTTGGCGCGGCCGATGCACCCGCGCCAGCACGAACGTCGGTGACGTCACCGGCCCGTCGACGTCCAGCGCGGCGGCGATTCCCTTGGCCAGCACCGTTTTCCCCGCGCCGAGCGGACCGGTCAGCACCACCACGTCGCCGGCGCGCAACCGCTCACCCAGCCGGGCGCCGAGCGCCATGGTGTCCTCGACCGTGCTCAGGGTCGCTGCGTCTTCAGGCACGGTGTCGGGTCCGATCCCGCAGCCGCCGGGTCAACGCCGCCAACCGGGTGGGGGTGGCCCGCTCCACCAGGCGGACCAATCCGTCGTTGATGGCGTCGGGTTCTTCCAGCTGCACCAGATGCCCGGCGCCGCCGACGACGACGAGTTCGCAGTCCCACAGCGCGGCGGCCATCGCCCGCGAGTACCCGTCCGGGGTGAGCAGATCGTGGTCCCCGCTGGCGATCAGCGTGGGGATCCGCGACAGGATCGGCAACGCCGCGCTTTCGTCGTGCACCTCCAGCGCGTGCAGGAAACCCACCAGGGTGGCGATCGGGGTGTCGTGCATCATCTTCTCGGAGAACGCCACCACAGACGGGCTGATCTTCTCGTTACCGTAGGACGCGGCCCGCAGGATCGGGCCGATCACTGCGCGCGCCGCGCCGCGGCCGCGGTGCACCAGCTTCGGCGCGTACCGGGCGGAGAACTGGACGGCCTCCAGCGCCGGATTCCGCAGGATCTCCCCCAGCGGTGACCGCGACACCCCTTTGGCCGCCGACGCAATCAACGCCGCACCAACGATGCGGCTGCCGTAATGCTGCGGGAACTGCCGGGCATGGGACAGCACCGTCATGCCCCCCATCGAATGCCCGACCAGCACAACCGGACCGCGCGGCGCCGTCGCGGCCAGCACCGCCTCCAGGTCCTCGCCGAGTTGCGGCACCGTGTAGGTGTCGGGGGCCGCCTCGCCGGATTGGCCGTGGCCGCGCTGATCGTAGAAGACCATCCGCACCTGCGGCCCCCACTCCTGGGTCAGCCGCATCCGCTGAAAATGGAAGGCCCCCATCCGAAGACAGAAACCGTGGGCGAACACCACGGTCAACGGCGCATCCGGCGGCCCCACCTCCCGCACCGCCAACGCCACCCCGTCGGTGGTGGTGACCACCGTGCTGCGGTCGCCGTTCAACACCTCGAAGTCTTCGTCGAGGTACGGGTCGTCAAGCGTGGTGCGCCGGGTCATCGAGCGGGCGACGGTGACGCCGGCGACGCTGCCCACCGCGGTCAGGCCGGCCGCCCCGGCCAGCCACCGGCTGCGCCACCGTCCGGTGCGGGCGAGGTCGCGGTCAGCCACGGTAGGTCCTGGTCACCCGACCCCGCGGACTGGTCACCACTTCGTAGTGGATGCTGCCGAGCACGTCGGCCCAATCCTGGGCGGTCGGTTCGCCCTGGGTGCCGGGCCCGAACAGGATTGCCTCGTCCCCTTCGCCGACGTCGACGGGACTCGGTCCCAGGTCGACGACGAACTGATCCATGCACACCCGGCCCACGCTGCGTCGCCGCCGACCGTTGATCAGCACCTCGAAACGTCCACTGAGCGGGCGGAACACGCCGTCGGCGTAGCCGATCGGCAGCAGCGCGACCGTGGTGTCCCGCTCGGCGACCCAATCGTGACCGTAGGACACGCCGTCCCCGGCCCGTATCGACTTGATCAGCGCCACCGGGCATTTCAACGTCATCGCGGGAATCAGGCCGAGCTGACCTCGCTCCGGGATGGGGCTGAGCCCGTACACGGCGATGCCGGGCCGAACCAGGTCGTAGCACAGATCCGGGCGGGTCAGGGTGGCCGCCGAATTCGACAGGTGGGCAACCTGGTAGCGCAGGCCGCGGGCCCGCGACTGGGTCAGCAGCTCGGAAAACCGTTGCGCCTGCAGGTCGATGAAGGGGTGCTCGGGGCGGTCGGCGTGCACCATATGCGACATCAGCCCATGGACCCGGACCATGCCCTCGGCCTGGGCGCGCAGCAGCGCGTCCGCCAGGGCCGGGTAGAGCGCGGCGTCGATCCCGTTGCGGTTGAGTCCGGTGTCGACCTTGACGGTCACCGCGGCGGTGATGCCGGTGCGGCGCACCGCGTCGAGCAGTTCGGACAGTTGCCGCAGCGAGGACACCGCGATGCCCACGTCGGCGGTCAACGCGGGCGCGAAGTCGGTGCCCGGTCGGTGCAGCCACGCCAGCACCGGGGCGCCGATGCCGCCCGCCCGTAACTCCAGCGCCTCGCCGATGGTGGCGACCCCGAGCTCGGCCGCCCCGGCGGCCAGCGCGGCCCGCGCCACCGGCACCGCGCCGTGACCGTAGCCGTCGGCCTTGACGACGGCCATGACCTGCGCGGATCCGGCGTGCTCACGCAGCACCGCGACGTTGTGCGCGATGGCGCCCAAGTCCACCACGGCCTCGGCGATCAAGCCGGACGTCTGGGATGTCGCAGTCATATCACCGGCAATTGTCCCAGAACCGCTGCCGGGCCCCGTCGGCTGCGCCCAACGTGCGTGTATGGCGGAAAAAGCCGCGAAATCTCGCCGTGAGCGCACGTTCGGTGACGGCGCGGCGGCCTCAGTGCGCGAAGTGCTGCTCGGCGTAGTGGCGGCCCGGCTGGAGCTTGTCCAGGCTGGCCACCACCTTGGCCACGTCGTCGTGCAGCGCGCGGGCCAGGTCCGCCGACAGGCCCTCCCGCACCACGATGCGCAGCACCGAGACGTCCGTGGCGTTGTCCGGCATCGTGTAGGCCGGCACCTGCCAGCCGTAGCTGCGCAACTCGTGCGAGACACCGAACTCGGTGTAGCCGGGGTTTCCGGCCAGCCGGGCGGCCACCACCGGGATCGCCGAACCGTCGGAGATCAGCTCGAAGTGTTGGCTCTCGGCCAGTTGGTGGCCCAGCCAACGCGCGGTCTCCGACAGCGACTGCATCACCTGGGTGTAGCCGTCGCGGCCCAGCCGCAGGAAGTTGTAGTACTGGCCGACGACCTGATTGCCGGGCCGGGAGAAATTCAGCGTGAACGTGGGCATGTCACCGCCCAGGTAGTTGACCCGAAACACCAGGTCCTCGGGCAGGTGTTCGGGGCCACGCCACACCACGAACCCGATGCCGGGATAGGTCAGCCCGTATTTGTGGCCGCTGGCGTTGATCGACACCACCCGCGGCACCCGGAAGTCCCATTTGAGGTTCGGGTGCAAAAACGGCACCACGAACCCGCCGCTGGCCGCGTCCACGTGCACCGGCACGTCCACCCCGCCGTCGGCGGCCAGCTTGTCCAGCGCCGCGCAGATCTCGGCGACCGGCTCCAGTTCGCCGGTGTAGGTGGTGCCCAGGATCGCCACCACCCCGATGGTGTTCTCGTCGACGGCGTCGAGCACCTGCTCGGGGGTGATGACGTAACGGCCCTCCTCCATCGGCAGGTAGCGCGGTTCGACGTCGAAGTAGCGGCAGAACTTCTCCCACACCACCTGCACGTTGGAACCCATCACCAGGTTGGGGGTGCGGTCTTTCCAGTCGGCGCCGACCTGCTGGCGCCACCGCCATTTCAGCGCCAACCCGCCCAGCATCACCGCCTCGCTCGACCCGATCGTGGACACCCCGGTGGCGCTGGACGGGTCGTCGTCGCGCAGGCCGGGCGCGTGGAACAGGTCGGCGACCATACACACGCAGCGCTGTTCGATGGCCGCGGTCGCCGGGTATTCGTCCTTGTCGATCATGTTCTTGTCGAAGGTCTCGGCCATCAGCTTCTCGGCCTCGGGATCCATCCAGGTCGTCACGAAGGTGGCCAGGTTCAGCCGCGAGCTGCCGTCGAGCATCAGCTCGTCGTGGATGAACCGGTAGGCCGCCTCGGGATCCATCGACTCGGCGGGCAGGCGCAGCGCTGGCACCGGTGCGGTGAACATCCGGCCGGTGTAGGCCGGGCCGATCGAGCGGGCGGGGACGGACGGGTGCGACGACGACACAACAGAACCTTTCCTAGAGACGAGCGAGGGCGGTGCGGATGTGGGCGAGGATGCGCGACGCCGATGTCGGGGCATCGTGGGGGCCGGGGTCGGCGGCGGACAGGGCCGCCGCGCGGGCGTGCACGAACGCGGCGACGGCGGCGGCCTCGGCGGCCGGCAGCCCGGAGGCCAGCAGCGCGCCGATCATCCCGGACAGCACATCGCCGGAGCCGGCGGTGGCCGCCCACGACGCCCCGGCCGGGTTGAGGTAGACCGGCCGGCCGGGCTCGGCGATGACGGTGACGTTGCCTTTCAGGAGCACAGTGCAGCCCAATTGATCGGCCAGCGTCCGGGCGGCGCCGACCCGGTCGGCACCGGGCGGGTGCCCGGCCAGCCGGGCGAACTCCCCGGCGTGCGGGGTCAGCACGGTGGGCGCGGTGCGGCTGGTGACCAGGTCGGGGTGGGCGGCGAGGATGGTCAGCGCGTCGGCGTCGACGATCACCGGCAGCTCGGACTCCAGCGCGAACCAGAGCGCGGTCGCACCGGCCTCATCGGTGCCCAGCCCGGGACCGACCACCCAGGCCTGCACCCGCCCGGCCGCCGCGGCGCTGGGCGCGGCCACCACTTCGGGCCAGTGCGCCACCACCGCGGCGGCGGCGCTGCCGGCGTAGCGCACCATCCCGGAGGTGGCGGCCACCGCGGCGCCGGTGCACAGGATGGCCGCGCCGGGGTAGGTCGACGAGCCGGCCAGGATGCCGGTGACACCCTGGGTGTATTTGTCGTCGGTGCGGTGCGGCACCGGCCAGCGGGCCTTGACATCGACGGTGTCCATGCCGTGCAGGTCGGTGTCGGGCAGGTCCAGGCCGATATCGACCAGTTCGACGCGCCCGCACTCGCCCAGGGCGTGCACGGGCTTGAGGCCGCCGAAGGTCACCGTCAGCGCGGCGTGCACGGCGGGGCCGTCGACGGCGCCGGTGTGGGTGTCGGCGCCGCTGGGGATGTCGACCGCCACCACCGGGATGCCCTTAGCCTCGACGGCGGCGAACACCTCGGCGGCGTTCGGGCGCAGCGCCCCCTTGCCGGAGATCCCGACCACCCCGTCGATCACCAAATCCGTTCCGGCCGGCACGTTTTGCACCACTTGGCCGCCGGCTTTGCGAAACGCCGCCAGGCCCTTGGCGTGGGCGCGCTCCGGGTTGAGCAGGATCGCGGCGGCGGCAGCGCCGCGGCGGCGCAGGAAGGTCGCCGCCCACAGCGCGTCCCCGCCGTTGTCGCCGGAGCCGACGACCGCGCAGACGCTCCGGCCAGCCACGCCGCCGGTGCGGGCCTTGAGTTCGCCGGCGATCGCGGTGGCCAGCCCGAAGGCGGCCCGGCGCATCAGCGCCCCGTCGGGCAGGCTGGCCAATAGCGGCGCTTCGGCCGCGCGGATGGCATCAACGGTGTAGTAGTGCCGCATCACAGCCAGGATTCCATGCCGGGACCGGATCCGCTCGCACCCGCGGACCTCAAGGCGTCATCCCCGGTGAGGCCACCGGGATGCCGCGCGATCGGGCCAGATTCGCCATGGGTCTGTCGTAGGTGATCAACGCGACGAGTTCCTCACCGAGCGTCTCGGCCGTCGCGACGTGAATCGCATCGAGCGTTTTCAAGGTGCCCGGTAGGTTCGCTGCCCTGTCGCGGATGTCGGCTGTGACCTCGAATTCGTTGTAGTCCCGACGCAGTTGGCTCATGAGGTTCGGGAAGGTGCCCGTCCGGTCGCAGGTCCGCGCTGTTTCGATGAGCCCGATCGTGCTGGTAGCCATCTCAATGCCCGGGCGATCACGTAGGTATCCACGCAATGCCGCGAAGTTCGCGCGTTTCAGGACGTTGGTAACGATCGCCGAAGCGTCCAAGTAGATCACGGCTTCGTATCGTCCGTCGTCCTGCCCTTAAGCTCCAGCTCTTCCCTGAGCTCGCGCTCCCACTCCCGTTCGCCGTAGCGGTCTTCGAAGAGCAGCTGGAGCGGATCTGGCGCACCTTCCGGAAGATCGATCTGTGTGAAGGTATCGAGATCGGAGGTGGTTTTGCCCGACCGGCGGAGCACCCCGGAAGCCTCCAGTTCTTCGACCCGGCTCCGCTTCTTCTGGTGGGCGGGGACCAGCCGGGCGATCACGTTGCCGTGGCGGGTGATCTCGATGGTCTCGCCCTGCTCCGCGCGGGCGAACATCGCGCTGGGGTTATAGGAGAACTCGCGAACAGACACCGTCGTCATGGGGCCTACCGATACCGGTTGTACCTACGTGTACCTACGACAGCGTACCCCGCATCTCGAGCTATGCGGTCTGGCCTACGTGACCGCCACCCGCGCCTAATCGGCGCCCGCGGACCAGCGGGTAGCAGCCCAGGCCACAGAAGATCGCCGAGAAGTGGCCGATCGCGGTGAAGTTCCGGTCGATCACCAGCGGGACAGCGAACACCACGACCAGCGCCGCGAGGTACCCCCAGCGCCAGGGCCGCGCGATGCGGTAGGTCAGCACCGCCATGACGCCGACCATGAAGTAGCTGACCCCGATGTCGCGGGCATGCACCAACCGCTGCGGCTCCAAATGGCGCTGGATCGCCAGATACAGCAGCCCCTCGCTGAGGTAGGTGGCGCCGATGTGCGCGGTCAAACCCACCGCGAGCCAACGGAGTTGGCCGAGCCAACGCTCGGCCGGGGCGAGGAACAGGGTGAACAGCACCAGGTACGGGGTCCAGTACCGGCCGTCGATCCACAGCAGGCTGGCGAACAGCACTTCCAGCGGATCGGTCGCCAAGTGATGGATGTTGGTGGACTGGTGGACGAGCAGCACGTGCAACTGCCGCCGGGTGAGTTCGTGCTGAATGATCGTGGTGATCAGCAACACGGTCAACCAGATGTAGGTCAGCGGTGCGCTGCGGACGAATCGCCACGCCGCGGCCAGCCATCCGCCGATGCGTGCCCCCACGTTCGTCACGACGTTCAGCGGTGCGAGCTACTCGACGGTGACGGACTTCGCCAGGTTGCGGGGCTTGTCGACGTCGTAGCCGCGGGCCCGGGCCACCGACGCGGCGAACACCTGCAGCGGAATCGTCGACAGCAGCGGCTGGAAAAGCGTTGACACCGCCGGGATTTCGATCAGATGATCGGCGTAGGGCCGGACCGTGTCGTCGCCCTCTTCGGCGATCACGATGGTGATCGCGCCGCGGGTCTGGATCTCGCGGATGTTGGACAGCAGCTTGGCGTGCAGCGTGGCCGCGCTCTTGGGTGACGGCATCACCACGATGACCGGCAGATCGTCTTCGATCAGCGCGATCGGGCCGTGCTTGAGCTCGCCGGCGGCGAACCCCTCGGCGTGCATGTAGGCCAGCTCCTTGAGTTTGAGCGCCCCTTCTAGCGCCACCGGGTAGCCGACGTGGCGGCCCAAGAACAGCACGGCCGACGACCGTGCGAACCGCTCGGCCAGCGCGGCGACGGGTTCGACACCGGCCAGCACCCGGGCCACCTGCTCGGGCATGGCCTCCAGCTCCCGGTATTCGCGCTCGACCTCATCGGGGTATTTGGTGCCGCGGGCCTGCGCCAACGCCAGACCGACCAGGTAGTTCGCCGCGATCTGGGCCAGGAACGTCTTCGTCGACGCCACCCCGATCTCGGGCCCGGCCCGGGTGTAGAGCACCGCGTCGCATTCCCGCGGGATCTGGCTGCCGTTGGTGTTGCAGATGGCCAGCACCTTGGCCTTCTGTTCCTTGGCGTGCCGCACCGCCTCTAAGGTGTCGGCGGTCTCCCCGGATTGGCTGATTGCCACCACCAGGGTGCTGCGGTCCAGCACCGGGTCGCGGTAGCGGAATTCGCTGGCCAGCTCCACCTCGACGGGCAGCCGGGTCCAGTGCTCAATCGCGTACTTGGCCAGCAGCCCGGAGTGATACGCGGTGCCGCACGCGACCACGAACACCTTGTCGATCTCGCGCAGCTCCTGATCCGACAGCCGCTGCTCGTCGAGCACGATGCGCCCGTCGACGAAATGGCCCAGCAGGGTGTCGGCCACCGCGGTCGGCTGCTCGGCGATCTCCTTGAGCATGAAGTACTCGTAGCCGCCCTTCTCGGCGGCGCTCAGATCCCAGTCGATGTGAAAGTGGCGGCTCTTGCCGTCCGGGTTGCCGTGAAAGTCGGTGATTTGGTAGCTGTCGGCGGTGAGCACCACCGCCTGGTCCTGGCCCAGCTCGACGGCCTCGCGGGTGTAGGAGATGAACGCGGCCACGTCGGAGCCGACGAACATCTCGCCCTGCCCGATGCCGAGCACCAGCGGGGTGGAGCGGCGGGCGGCAACGATGGTGCCCGGCTCGTCGGCGTTGGTGAACACCAGGGTGAAGTGCCCCTCCAGCCGCCGCAGCACGGCCAGCACCGAACCGACGAAGTCGCCGGCGGTCGCCCCGTGCCGATATGCCTGCGCCACCAGGTGCACCGCCACCTCGGTGTCGGTGTCGCTGGCGAACTCCACCCCGGCGGCCTCCAGTTCGCGGCGCAGCACCGCGAAGTTCTCGATGATGCCGTTGTGGACGACGGCGATCTTGCCGGCGGCGTCACGATGCGGATGGGCGTTGCGGTCGGTGGGCCGGCCGTGGGTGGCCCACCGGGTGTGGCCCAGCCCGGTGGTGCCGGTCAGCGACGCCGGATCCATCTCGGCGACCGCGGCCTCCAGGTTGGCCAACCGACCGGCGCGCCGGCGTACCGTCAGCTCGCCGTTCCCGTCGGCCAGCGCCAGGCCCGCCGAGTCATAGCCCCGGTATTCCATCCGGCGCAGCCCGCCGAGCACAACGTCGCAGGCAGACCGGTGCCCGACGTAGCCGACGATTCCACACATAGCCCACAAGGGTAGTGCAGGCGGCGCCTCCCGCCCGCCCCCGCCGGGCCCACGATGGCCTAAAACAGCCATCCCCTTGGTCCCTGCACACGGGGCCCAAGGGGATGGCGTTCGCACGCCCCGATCTGTTGCGGGGCGTCACGCGGGTGGCAAAAGCTCAGGGGCGCCAGCCTGGGTCGAAGCCGCCCTCACCGTGCCAGTGGCCTTGGTCGCGGGCTTCGCCGTCGTAGAAGTGGTCGTCGTGGCAGCGGCCCTGGTCCCAGTTGTTGCCCCAGCGCGGGTCCCACCGCTCGCCGGGGCACCAGTGGTAGTCGGGGAAAGGCGCCGGGTGCGCTTGCGCGACGCTGGCCGCTCCCAGACCGGCAAGCCCTAGACCTGCGCTGATGACGAGTGTCGCCGCGGCGACGTGCTTAATGTTCTTCACGTCGCTGTTCCTACCACGCGGACACGGTCGGGGATAGATCCCTGCCACGTCCGCCCTCCTCGGGTTTGCTGTCAAAAACCTTGTCGTTGACTGGTAAGTGAATATTGGCCGGGCGGGCTTCCAGCTCCCACCCGGTCATCGCGCCTCCGACGTTGGAAGTGTCGTGGTGATTGCAAGCCTGGTGCATCGCCACAGTGCGCTACGGTCAAGCGGTGGCCAGCACCAAGAAGCTTTTCGCCGCATTGACCCGGCGCGGCCCGCACCGCGTTTTGCGTGGTGACCTGGCGTTTGCCGGTCTGCCGGGGGTGGTGTACACCCCGGAATCGGGGTTGAATCTGCCCGGTATCGCCTTCGGTCATGACTGGCTGACCGGTGTCGGCCACTACGCGCGGCTGTTGGAGCACCTGGCGTCGTGGGGCATCGTGGCCGCCGCCCCCGACACCGAGCGGGGACTGGCGCCGTCGGTGCTGAACCTGGCCTTCGATTTGGGCACCACGCTGGACATTGCCACCGGGGTGCGGCTGGGTCCCGGCAAGATCAGCGTGCACCCCACCAAGTTGGGGGTGGCCGGCCACGGCTTCGGCGGGTCGGCCGCGGTGTTCGCCGCCGCCGGCCTGCCGGTCAAGCCGAAGGCGGTGGTCGCGGTCTTTCCGACCGCCACCAAACCGCCGGCTGAGGAACCGGCGGCCACGCTGCGCGTCGCGGGCCTGGTGTTGGCCGCGCCCGGCGATCCCACCACGTTGCGCTCGAACGCCCTGGAGCTAGCCCAAGCCTGGGACGGCGCGGTGGTGCGCACGGTGAGCAAGGCCAAGACCGCGGGGCTGGCGGAAGGACGCCGGCTGACCCAAGCGTTCGGGCTGGGCGGCTCGGACCGCAAGACGCAGAAGGCGGTGCGGGCGCTGCTGACCGGGTACCTGCTCTACACGCTTGCCGGCGAGAAGACCTACCGGGAGTTCGCCGATCCCGACGCGCCGCTGCCCCGGACCGAGCCGGTCGACGTCGCGGCGCCGCCGATCGGCCTGGAGGACAAGATCGCCGCCCTGTTGAAGTAACGGACTCGGGCCGATGTACCTGGTCTCGAGGTATTCGCCGATACCCTTGAGACACCTTGCCGGCCGATGCCGGACAGCATCACACCGGTGGTCTAACCCGCAGCCCATCGATGCCAAACACTTGATTGCGCATCAGAACAGCGGAAGGCTACTCAACCTATGAGCACGCCGGAAAATGGCGTCCGCACGGCGTTGACGAATACGCGTGTGTTCGACGGGCGTGGGCTGTCGCAACCGTCCACGGTGGTCATCGACGGCACGGTGATCGGCACCGACCCGACCGGGGCCCGGGTCGTCGATGCACACGGCGCGGTGCTGCTGCCCGGATTGATCGACGCCCACATCCACTTACACGGGCGCGACACCCTGGAAACGTTGTGTTCCTGGGGAATCACCACCGCCCTGGACATGGCCACCTGGCCGGCTGAGTTGGTGGCGGCGCTGCGCCACATCAACGGGCTGACCGACATCCGCAGCCCCGGCACACCGGTAATCGGTCCGGGCGGTCCGCACGCGCACTTTCCCGGGATGCCGCCCGAGGCCGTCGTGCACGGCGAAAACGATGCGCGACGTTTCGTCGCCGCCCGGGTCGCCGAGGGCGCCGACTACATCAAGATCGTCCTGGAAGCACCCGGCGACGGCGGCCCAGACCCGGCGACCGCCCACGCCGTGGTGACGGCCGCCCACGAGCACGCGAAAAAGGTGGTCGCGCACGCATCGTCGAACGGCGCCTACGCCCTGGCGCTGGATATACGCGCCGACGTCATCACCCACGTACCCCTCGCGGACCCGTTGCCGGAAGCCGCGGTCGCTCGGATGGCCGCCGAGCGGCGGGTCGCGGTGCCCACGCTGGCGATGATGGAAGCGCTGGCGAACCTGCGGGGAACCGCCGACGCGTTTGATGCGGCCTCGGGCAGCGTCGCCAGGCTGTACCAGGCCGACGTGCCGGTGCTCGCCGGCACCGATGCGGCCAGCATCCCCGGTCTTCCCCCGCTCGTGGCGCACGGCGAGAGCCTGCACCATGAACTCGAACTGCTGGTCGCGGCGGGCATTCCCGCGCTGGACGCGCTGCGGGCGGCCACCATCCTGCCCACCCGCCATTTCGGCCTCACCGACCGCGGCGCCATCGAACCGGGGTTGCGTGCCGATCTGATCCTGATCGACGGCGACCCCCTGGCCGACATCCGCGCCACCCGCAATCTGCAGCGGATCTGGTGCGCGGGTATCGAAACCGCCGTCACTCCAGACGCGTTGAACGGCGGCAGCACGTGACCGCGGCACGCGAGCTCCTCGTCGACGTCCATGCGCACTTCGTCACCGACAGTTACGTGCGGGCGGCGCAGCAGGCCGGGCATCACCACCCCGACGGTATGCCCGGCTGGCCCACCTGGGACGTCGGCAGCCACCTCGCGCTGATGGACGCGGGCGGCATCGGCACCGCGATGCTGTCGGTGTCCTCGCCCGGCACCCATTTCGGTGACGACGCGGCCGCCCGTGCCCTGTCCCGCGAGGTCAACGAATTCGGCGCCGAGCTGGTGCGCTCATATCCAAACCGTTTCGGGCAGTTCGCCAGCCTGCCGTTGCCCGACGTCGAAGGCTCGCTCGCCGAAATCAGCTACGCCCTCGACGTTCTCGGCAGCCACGGCGTCGCCGTCGAAACCAACGCCCACGGCCACTACCTCGGCGATAACCGATTCGAGCCGCTGTGGGCGGAGCTCAACCGCCGCCGGGCCGTGGTGTTCGTGCATCCCACGTCGCCGCCGTGCTGCGACGCCGTGTCGTTGGGCAGGCCGCGTCCCATGCTCGAGTTCATCTTCGACTCCACCCGCGCCGTCAGCGACCTGGTGTTCGGCAGCGTCTTGAACCGCCACCCCGACATTCAGTGGATCTTCACCCACGGCGGCGGCGCGCTGCCACTGCTCGCCGACCGGATGGAACTGTTCCGCACCGCGTTTTCGGGCGCCGGCACCGAGGTTCCCACCGTGCCGGATCAGCTGCGCCGCCTATGGTTCGACATCGCCGGCTCCCCGTTCCCCAACCAGGTGCCGGCGTTAATCGCCGCCTTCGGCAGCCAGCGCCTGCTCTACGGCAGCGACTACTGCTGGACCCCGGCGACCGGTGCCGCCGCACAAGTCGCATCCATCGACGCCGCCCAACAACCCCCCGGCGACACCTGGCGCGCCCTAACCACCCGCAACGCCCACCGGCTGTTCCCCCACCTCCCGCGCGAGCAGCACTGATCGAGTCGGCGCCACTTCGCGGGCGAGCACCGGCTGGCCACCGTCGCACTGACCGGCCGCATCGGGCGGCGGCGCAAAAACCAAAACGACGTTCGCCGCGGCGCCAACACTGTCATAGTCGAACCAACCCAACCCCAGACGAGGCTCCCCGAATATGCCATTGCGCTGGCCGACAGGAGGGTGACAACATGAGCAGCCACACCTACCGCGTGATCGAGATCGTCGGAACTTCCCCCGACGGCGTGGACGCCGCTATCCGCAACGGCTTGTCCCGTGCCGCGCAGACAACACGCAACCTTGACTGGTTCGAGGTCGAGTCCGTCCGCGGCAACCTGAACAACGGGGCCATCGCCCACTACCAGGTCTCGATGAAGGTCGGCTTCCGCATCGACGACACCAACGGCTAACCCCGACGATTCGCACAGCCGCCGACATCAACACGTCGGCTAGCTCCGCAGCACCAGTTCAGTGCTGTGCGTGTTTGCTCGAAATGTGTCTCACCAGCCCTTCAGTTGGCGGTGAGTTGGGCGCGTAGGCCGGCCATGTCGGCCACCGCCCAGTGCTCGACGTATTGCCCGTTTCGGAGTCGGATGATGTCGATGACGCTCCATTCGACGGTGCGTCCGGTGGCGGGGACGCCGAGAAATTCACCCCGATGGGTACCGCGGTAGGACTTACGGGTGACGACCTTGTCTCCTTCGGTGATTTGGTCGTGGATGGTGACTTCGAGGTCGGGGAAGGCCGGCCGCAGCACCTGGGTGAAGAAGTATGCGGCGCTGTCCCGATCGTCAGACCCACCCGGGTGCGGTGTGCGGTTCACGAAGTCGGGGGCAACTGTCTGTTGAAACACCTCCGTGTCGCCGCCTTCCATGAACTTCTTGTTGAAGTTGGCGACGATCGCCTTATTGGTTTCCTGCTGTGTGGTCATGTGACTCGGGCTCCTTTCTTGTTATGCGGGATCTCCGGGGTCTGCCTGCAATCCTCCTGCTTGGATGCCGCGCACGGCGCATTCCTCGTCAGCGTCTGGTAAGTGCCCGCTAACCCCGACGGCACCGACAATGCCGCCGTGCTTGTCGCGAATGAGCACTCCGCCGGGCACCGGCACCAGTTCGCCGTTGGCCAGCGCGACCAGCGCGTTGATGAACTGCGGATGGGAGGCAGCACGGGCAGCAAGCGCCCGGCTGCCTACGCCCATGTTCAGCGCGCCACGGGCTTTGCCACGAGCGATCTCTTCGCGCAGCAGGCTAGAGCCGTCCTGGCGACCGAAGGCCACCAAGTGCCCCCCGGCGTCAAGCACCGCCACAGTCATCGGCGGGAAGTCGCGGCTCCGCGCGTGAGCCAGCGCGGTGTCGACGATCGTGCGAGCCTCGTCGTAGCTGATCATCGGCGGCCTCCCTCATGTCTTTTGTCTCTGAAGCACAAGCCTATGCAGGTGGGTAGGAAAGAGAGCCTCAATGCGATCCAGGCGTCGCGGGCCAGCCCGGGCATAAGCGTGAACAGCGCGGTGGCGACGGCCTCAGTGTCGGCATCGAGAGCAAGATCCCGGTGTCGCACCAGCGCAGGGGCAGACACGTCTTTGGACCCGGCCACGAAGCCCGGCCCGTCACCGCGGTACCACGTCAGATGGACGGTCGAGTCGGGCCAGTAGGCGGCGGCCATCTGGTCCCACCAACCGCGGTCGTGGCCTTGACGCTCACGCAGCACTAACCGCGTGATAACCGAGATATCTTCGCTGCTCGATGCGCTCAGCGCTTTGTCAGACATGTGTGCTGGTAACCTCCAGAGCGTCAGGCGGGCACGTCGACATCAGCAGTCAAAATCCGTTGCGTGCCGACCGGGAACAGGGTGCGGCCGCCGAGTGCGTAGGCGTGGCAGTCGTCGAATTCAATGACCTGCTCGGTTTTTCCGCCTTCGCGTACCCGCACGCAGGTTCCCTGGGCGGGGTCGGCATACCAGATCGCCCCTTCGACGTCGATGCAGATGCCGTCGGGGTTCCGTCGCCCAGGTCGGCCCACACCCGTCGGTTGACCAGGCCGCCGTCGGCGGTGCGCTGGAACGCGGTGTTGTCAAGTCCGCAAAGACGAGGTGGTGCGATGCGGACCAGTGAGGATGACACTCCACTCGAACAAAAACTTGCCGCTGAGAGCCCGGAAAGCGGTCTGTGGTTCGATCCTGCTCCGCGTCGACGGTAGCGGTGGCACCCTTCGCCAGAATCGGCTCGCCGCCATGCTCGGTTGGGACCGAAGCCGACTCTCGCATCAACTCAGCCGGATGGAGGAACGCGGACTGCTCGTCCATCGGCGTCTGGGCAACGGCGTAGCGATCGACATCACGCGGAACGGGCAAAACCTGGTCGGACAAGCGCGTCCGATCCATGCCGACGCGGTCCGTCGGCGCCTGATCGAGCCCCAGGGGCCGAACGGTTATGCCACGCTGTCAGGACATACTCCGACAGCTCACCGATTTCAGCAACACCGGATAGCTGCCCCGAGGCCGGATCATCCCGAAACAACAAGGATCCCAGGCTTATGAAAATTCAGAAAACAGGAGGACGCGTCATGCGCATCATCACCGTCGAAGAACACTTCCAGCATCCCGAGGTCAGTGCGCGGGTGGCTCAGCTGGCCGGGCCGCCGCCGGTGCCCCCCGAGGCGCTCGCCGAGTTCGGCAATGCCTTCTCGCTTGACCCGGACGCCACCTCCCGCCTGGGCGGCAATCGGCTGGCGCACATGGACGAGGTCGGCATCGACGTGCAGGTCGTCTCGCACGGCAACGGCAGCCCCGGCACCCTGCCGCATCCCGAAGCGGTCCAGCTGTGCCGGCGGGTGAACGACGACCTGGCCGCACAGATCGCCGAACACCCGGACCGCTTCCGCGGATTCGCCACGCTGCCCCTCTACGACCCGGTAGCGGCGGCCGACGAATTGCGCCGGTGCGTCGGTGATCTCGGGTTCGTCGGCGCCCTGATCGCCGGCAGCTACGACGGGCTCTTCCTCGACGACGCCCGGTTCGACCCAATCCTGACGGCGGCCGAGGCGGTGGATCTGCCGATCTACGTCCACCCCGGCCTGCCTCAGGGGACCGTGTCCCAGCAGTACTACGCCGGCAGCTGGCCCGCCTCGGTGCAGGTCATGTTCTCCGGGCCCGCCTTCGGGTGGCATGCCGAAGCCGGCATCCACATCGTGCGGCTGATCCTGTCCGGCGCCTTGGACCGCCACCCCGCGCTGAAACTGCTCAGCGGCCACTGGGGTGAACTGGCCGCCTTCTACCTCGAGCGGTTCGACGAAACCCTGGCCCTGGTGCCCAGCGGCCTCGACCGCACCCCCAGCGACTACTACCGCCAGCAGGTCTGGATCACCCCGTCGGGAATGTACAACCACAACCAATTAGCCTTCATGACCGCTGAATTAGGCGCCGAGCGGATCATCTACTCCGAGGACTTTCCCTATCTGGTGCGCGACGACGTCTCGACCTTCCTGGACCAAGCCGAGCTCTCCGAGGCCGACACGCACGCCATCGCCCACGCCAACGCTGAAGCGCTCCTTCGGATCTGACGCATCAGTCGAGTCTCATCGCGGTGCGGTAGATGCCGCGGTGCGCGGTCCAGGTCGAGCTGGTCGCCGAGGCGTAGGCGTCGAGTTCGCTCCGGAACTCCGGTGCGGCGGTGGCCGCCTCGAACTGGTCACGACTTGCCCATTTGCTGACGTTGATCAGTTGGAATCGGGTCGCCGAGTCGGTGGCCCGGTGCAGTTCGGCGGAGATGAAGCCGTCGGCGGTCCGCATCAGCCGGGAGCGATGCTCCCACTGCGCGATGAACGTGTCGATCTCGTCCTCCGGGATATCGAAGACGTTGATGAAGGTTATCGGGCCGTCATCGGCGGATTGGGTAGTCACAGCGGAAACTCCTTGGGCTCTCAGAAGATGGCGATCGGGTTGACCGGCAAGCCGGTCGCGCCGCTGATGCGCGGCGGGGCGAGGACCAACATGAAACTGTGCCGCTGCTCGTCGCGACACACGTCGGCGAGCTCATCGACCGCGGTCAGGTCGACCAGCGGCATCCCCAGCCGCGCCAACGCCACCTGATGCACCGGCAACGGCGGCGCCCACGGCCGCGCGTCACCGATATCCCCGAGGTAAAGGCTGACCCCGTGGTCGTGCAGCCAGCCCACCGCGTCCAGGCTCAATCCGGGCACTGGTTGGCCCATCGGCCGGTTCAGATCCCAGCCGCCCCGCACCACCACCGCATCACCGCTGTGCACGTCGGTGTCCGCCCGCTGCACCGCCTCGTCGAGGTCGGCGCCCTGCACCCGACACTCCGGCCCCAACCGACCGCCGGGCGCCAGATCCAGCAGCACACCGCGGGTGAGAATCCCTGCACCGAAGACATTGCTGGATCCATGCCGCACCCCGCCGGCCGTCACCGCCGCACCCAACGGAACCCCGGGATACACCTTGTCCCCCAATGGCACATGGGAGACGGCGTCCAGATGCGTCAGCGCCGCATTGTGCGTGTTGATCACCAACGTGTCGGTCATCGCCATTGGCGGCACACCGGTGAAATTCATCGCCTGCAGCACCGCCGCGGGCATCGCGGTGCCGACGCCGACGGGTCCACCGCCCGCGAACGGGACCGGGTCAACCATCCGGGCCAAGCTGACGTGCCGGGCGCTGCGGACCTCGGCGGCCGCGCGAGCCCGCGCCGCGGCATCGATCAGATGCAGCGTGCCCATCTCATCGTCGTCGCCCCACCGTCCCCAATTCGTGGGCACACCACCATTAGCCATTCAGCCCCTCCAAATCACCCCAGGCGCCGCCATCTTGCCGTCGTCACCTGATCTCCTCGCCAGACTGCTCGGTCAACGGTGCCCCTGCCGTCAGTACGTTTTGGATTGCCGGTGCGAGGCGCGCGACCAGTGTGTCGGTGTCGGTGTTGGCGAGGATGGGGACGCCGACGATCCGCCGTCCGACCACGACACCGACCAGCATCGCGGATGCCAGTCCGGCGCGCAGCGCTGCATCGTCGTGATTGGTCGCACGGGAGCGGATGCCGTCGAGCAGTCGGGCCTGGATGAACTCGCGCAGCTGTGCACTCGCCTGCTCGTTGACGATGGCACCGCGCAGCATCGCCATCAGCGGCTCGGAGTCCTGCGGCGCTCCTTCCCATACGCCGAGATGGGCGCGAACGACCCGCTCGCCGAGGTGTTCATCGGGCCCGTCGAACGCAGCGCTCAAGCGCGCCAATGCGTCCGGGGAGATCGACATGACCGCGGCGAACAGCTCATTTTTGGACCCGAAGAACTGCATCACCAGCGACGCGTCGACCCCGGCATCGGCCGCGACCCGCCGGATCGTCGTACCGGCAAAACCATCGCTGGCAAACCGGGCCCGGGCCGCGTCGAGGATGGTCTGCCGGGACGTATTCGGTCCTGGCCGACGCCCGCGGCGCGGGCCAGATGGCGGCGTGCCCTTCGCGCTCATGCCCCAAATCTAGCTCGTCATCCGAATTATCTCAACAGACGTTGACTTCTGTCCGGTCGGACCCGTATGGTCGGGGAAGCCCCACAACCGCGGGCTTCTGAAAGGACGCATATGGCTCAGGTGGAGAACGTTTTCGTGCCGTCGCATCCACTGGAACCCGGTGAGCGGTACGGGGTGCTGAGCGGGTTCGATCCCGGCACGCGGACCCTGGAGGCAGGTTTTCGGCTGGCACCACCGTTTCGGGCCCTGCCGGTCGATATCGTGCTCGACAAGGACGTCCCGGTCACCATGCGGGACGGTGTGACGATCTATGTCGATGTGTTGCGGCCAGCGGGCACCGAGAAGGTGCCGGTCATCGTGGCGTGGAGCCCGTATGGCAAGGGTGAGGGCAGCGCCCCGGCCGCGATGGGGGTGTTCGGGCTGGTCGGTCTGGACAACAAGATCGTGTCGGGCCTGCACAAATTCGAGGGGCCGGACCCGGCGTATTGGTGCGCCCACGGCTACGCGATCTGCAACCCGGATCCGCGCGGCGTCACCGACTCGCAGGGCGACAGCGTCTTGTGGGACCGCCAAGAGGGCCAGGACTGCCACGACCTGATCGAATGGCTGGCCGTCCAGGAGTGGTGCACCGGCAAGGTTGCGATGAGCGGCACCTCTTATCTCGCGGTCGCGCAGTGGTTTACCGCGGCCGAACAGCCGCCGCACCTGACGGCGATCAACCCGTGGGAGGGCATCAGCGACGTCTACCGCGATCTGGTGATGCGCGGCGGCATGCCCGACACCGGGTTCGCCCGACAACTGCAGGACAACAGCTACTGGGGCAAGAATCGCAAGGAAGACATCCTTACCGAGGCCCAGCGCTACCCGCTGGTGAATGACCTGTGGGAGAACAAGATCCCGCGCGTTGACCGGATCAGCGTGCCGGCCTACGTGGTGGCCAGCTACTCCAACACGCTGCACACGGCGGGCACGTTCCGGGCCTGGCGTCGGCTCGGGTCGAAGCAGAAATGGCTGCGCATCCACAACAGCCAGGAGTGGCCCGACTATTACGACGAGTCGAACCGGGAGGATCTGCGCCGGTTCTTCGATCACTTCCTCAAGGGCGTGGACAACGGCTGGGAACAGACGCCGCGCGTGCGGTACGCCCTGCTCGACCTGCACGGCGGCGACCAAGTCAACCTGCCCGCCGACCAGTTCCCGCCGGCCGGCGTCGCCTACGCGAAGTACTACCTCGACGGCCGCTCGCGCACGCTGGGCACCCAGGCTCCCGCGGAGGAGATGACCGCGGTCTACGACACGCAAGCCACGGCAAACTTGGTCTCGTTCCTTGTCGCCTTCGACGAGCAGACCACGCTGGTCGGCTACCCCAAAGCACGGTTGTGGGTCGAGGCCAGGGGCGCCGACGACATGGACCTGTTCGTCTTCGTCCAGAAACTGGATGCGCAGGGGACTCCGCTGCAGGCGTTCACCGTGCCCAACCAGGGCGCGATGCTCCACGACGTCACCGAGCGGGGGGCATCGATCCTGCGTTACAAGGGTTCCAGCGGCCGGTTGCGCGTGTCGATGCGGCACCTGGACGCGGCGCTATCGACCCATGAAGTCCCGGCCCACAGCTTCGACCGGGTCGAGAAGCTCGATCCCGGCCAGGTCGTCGACGTTGAAATCGACCTGCTGCCGATCGGTTTGGTGTTTCACCCCGGTGAACAACTTCGGCTCGTCATCAGCGCACGGGACCTGTTTGGCCCGTGGATGCCCGCGCTGCGCGAATACACGCCGCACAACCGCGGGCAGCACGTTGTCCATACCGGGGGATCCCGCGCCTCGTATCTGCAATTGCCGATCAAGACCGGCTAGCCGGTGGAGGTCGCCGATCGTGAAAGGCCTGCGGCTGTGAACTATCGGACCGGCGCCGTGCAGTCGGCGGATGGAACCTCGATCCCGCATCGCGTGTTCGGTGAGCACGGGCCGCCGATTGTGCTGGTACACGGCGGGCTGCAGGCGGCGCAGAATTTTCGGCGTCTCGCCGAACATCTCAGCGCCCACTACACCGTCTATGTCCCCGATCGCCGCGGCCGCCGACCCCAGACGCCAACCGGCCAGGGCTACGGACTCGCACGGGAAGGCGAAGACCTCGATGCGTTGATGCGCGCGGTCGGCGCGCGGCATGTCTTCGGCCTGAGCTCGGGAGCAACCATCGCGCTCTATACCGCCCTTCAGTTTCCGGGAACCGAAAAACTCGCGCTTTACGAGCCGCCGCTGACCATCGACGGCGCCGACCCGGCGGCCTGGGTGTCCCGATACCAACGGGCGCTGGACGCCGGGCACCAGGCATTAGCGCTGACCGAGATCATCAGGGGCACCGGCGGCCGCGAATACTGGACGCGTCTCCCGCGGGTCGTTCTGGCCCCGCTGCTGCGCATGGGCATCGAGATCGAGGCCAAGCTCGTTTCTGGCGGTGACATCGCCATCAAAGACCTCATTCCGACGATGCGTTTTGATTCGATTGTCCAACACGAGTCCATCGCGTTGGTGAATCCGCGGATCGCCGAGCTTGGGTCGGATGTCCTTCTCGTCGGCGGCGCCAAGAGCGCCGAGGCACTCCGGCGGGGGCTGGACTCGATCGCTGCGCGGCTGCCGAGCGCACAGCGCGTCGAATTGGCGGGCGTGGGACATATCGCGGCCGACAACCGCGGCACCCCGGACAAAGTGGCGCGGCTCCTCGACGAGTTTTTCGGTGCGTAAGCAGCGCACCGGTTCACTCACAACTCGAGCGCGCCCAGCGGGGCGCCGACCGGATAGGTCTCGTCGACCTGAACGGCGCCGTGGCGCAGGACGCCGTCGCACGGCGCGGGGATGTCGGTTTCCACCTTGTCGGTGCCGACGGTGTAGAGGTCTTCACCTTCACTCACCTTCTCCCCGTCCGGAACCAGCCAGCCCAAAAAGGTGCCCTCGGTCATCGTGACATCGAGTTTTGGCATCTTGATTTCCATCTGACTCTTCCTAGTCGGTGACGCGCAGCGCCTGGCTCGGGCAGGAGGCCACCGCCTGGGTGGCGGCCTCGCGTTGGTGGCTGGGGATTTCGTCGATCACCGGGTCAACACGGTGCACGCGCTCAGTCCCGGCGCGCCGTAGACGTGGGAGAACGCCACCCGCGGTGCGCCGGTGACTTGGCGGCGGCCCGCGTGACCGCGCAGTTGCAGCACGTTCTCGTGCATCTGGCGTAGCCCCGAGGCGCCGATCGGTTCACCGTTGGCCAGGCAGCCGCCGTCGGTGTTGATCGGCAGCCGGCCGGTCAGCTCGGTGGCGCCGGCATCGATCAGCTCGGTTTGGGCGCCGTGTTCACACAGGCCGGTCTCGGCCAGGTGGATGATTTCCGCGCCGGCGTCGGTGTCCTGGAGTTGGGCCACATCGACGTCGGCCGGGCCGACCCCGGCGGCCTCGAAGGCGGCCTTGGCGGCGTCGACGCTGGGACTGACCCCGCGCCGCACCGACAGCGACGGGCTGAGCACCTCGAAGGATCCCGGACGGCGGGTCCGCACCGCCGCCCCGGCGATGTACACCGGGTCGGCGCGATGCCGCGTGGCGCGCTGCGCGTTGCAGAGCACCAACGCGGTGGCCCCGTCGCCGGGTGAGCACAGCATGTATTGGCGCAGCGGGTCGGACAGCATCATCGAGGCGTTCACGTCGGCTTCCGATAACGGTTTGCGCCGCCACGCATTGGGATTGAGCGCGCCATTCCGGAATGCCTTGCTGGCCACGGTCGCCAGCAGCCGTTCGGGTAGCCCGTGTTCGTGCAGGTAGCGCTGGATCTTTAGGGCAAAGAACTGCGACGTCATCGCCAGGCCGGTGGTGCCGTACCACTGACCCAGGCCCAGCGCCTCGGGACGGATGCTGAACGCGCCCCGCGGATGCGAATCGAAGCCCACCACCAGCGCCGTCTCGGCCGCGCCCGACGCGATTGCCTGCATGGCGCAGACCAGTGCGCTGGTGCCGGTCGCGCAGCCGTTCAAGACGTTGACGAACGGCACCCCGGTCAGCCCGAGGTCGGCGACCAGCGTGTCCGCCGAACCGGCGTCCATGCTGCCCCCCACCGCGTAGTCGATGTCCGGCCAGGACAGTGCGGCGTCCTCGAGCGCTTGGCGCACCGCAGTCACCGCCTCCTTGCGGGCGGTGGTATCCAGGTAGCGACCGAATGGGCGGCAGCCGATCCCGACTACCGCGACCTCACTGGGCATTGGCGTCTTCCTCCTCGGTCGGCGCGAAAGCGAACGTGGTTGCCGAAGCACCGGTTTCGGTGAGTACCTCGATTCCGGTCAGCCGTATCGGCATCCCGATCCGAAGTCGGTCCGGGTCGGACTCGGTGAGCAGGGTTTCGACGATCACTTCGCCGGGCAACTCCACGTAGCCGAGCCCGAACGGGGCGAAGTCCCCACCGCGCGGCGCATAGGGCGGGCTCGGCGGCGGGAACCGCTGAATCGTCCAGCTCCACAGCACGCCGCGGTCGGCCAGCCGCACCGTGGCCATGTCGGTCGCGCCGCAGCCACGGCACGTGTCCTGGCACGGGAAATGCGTCTCACCGCACGCCTGGCAGCGTCCACCGAGCAGGACCACAGCGCCGTCGGCGATCTCCATGATGTCGGTGTCGATGGGGTCAACGGTCATTCGCCGCTCCAATCCTGGGTTTGCGCACACCGCGTTTGAGGACGACGACATCTCCGGCCACGGCCGCCTGGCAGGCCAGCCGGACATGCTCGCCGCGTCCGCCGTGGTCACCGGAGATGCCGCGAACCGCGGCCGCCTCGGCGTCGCTGGGTGCGGCCAGGTGCTCGGGGTGCTCGAGTACCTCGACGTGGCAGACCAGGCATTCCGCGTTGCCGCCGCAGATCGTGGGCCAGCGGTAGCCGGCGGCGTTGGCGGCGGTCATGATGGTCTGTCCCGCCGCGGCGGAGAATTCGATGCCCGAAGGCTTGACGGTAACGGTCGGCATGTCAGCCTCGCCGCAGTTCGCGCCACGGGCGGCCCCGATCGGGGTCCGGTTCGCGGTCCAGCCCGAGTACCCGCTCGGCGATGATGTTGCGCTGTATCTCCGAGGTGCCGCCGGCAACGGTGAGCCGACGGCTGTCCAACAGTCCGTGGGCCTCGACCGACTCGGCGTCGCCGTCCCAGCAAGCAGCGCTGGGGCCGGCCAGTTCGAACGCCAGCTCGCTGATCCGTTGCGACAGTTCGGATTGCAGCAGTTTGGTGATGGACCCTTTGGCATCGGTCGGGTGCAGCCGCCGGTTGGTCAGCGACAGGGCACGGTCCGTGGCGATCAGCGCGGCCAGCCGGTCGCGCAACACCTCGTCGTGCCACGCGCCGGTGCGGCGGGCCAGCGCAAGCACCGGGCCGAGTTCCACCCCGCTCGCATCCGAGGTGTCGGACAAACCGGAGCGCTCGGCGGTCAGGGTGGACAGCGCCACCTTCCAGCCGCCGCCCCGCGGGCCGAGCATGGTGTCGGCGGGCAGCTCGACGTGCTCCAGGAACACTTCGCAGAAGTGCTCGCTGCCGGTCATCTGGCGCAGCGGTCGAACCGTCACCCCGGGGCTTTGCATATCCACCAGAAAGCAGGTGATGCCGGCGTTCTTCGGCTGGTCGGGATCGGTGCGCGCCAACAGCATTCCGTATCGGGAAATGTTGGCGAATGAGCTCCACACCTTCTGACCGTCGACGAGCCAGGTGCCGTTGTCGGCCGGCACGGCTCGGGTCGCCAGGCTGGCCAGATCCGAGCCGGCGCCCGGTTCGCTGAACAACTGACACCACATGTCCTCGCCGGTCACGATGCCCGGCAGGTACCGCCGCCGTTGTTCGTCGGTGCCCCACGCGAGGATGGCCGGTCCGATCAACACCAGCGGCACAAAATGGTGCACCGGCAGCTCGGCGATCCGGGCCCGCAGCGTGGCGAGGTCAATATGGTCAGCCATCGGCACCATCCGATTCGACCAGCGCGGCGAGCCGACGGCGGTGGCGGCTCGCCGCACCGGTCAGTGCGATCACCGCGTGCGCCCGGCGCAGATAGCGATGCGCCCAGTGCTCCCAGGTGATCCCGATTCCGCCATGCAGCTGCACGGCGGCTTTGGTTGCCTCGACGGCGGTTTGGCGGGCCAGCACGGCGGCCACCGCCAGGTCCACCGCGGCCTGGGCGGTCACCGGACCGTCCCCGAACTGCCAGGCCGCCCCGTACACCGCCGACCGGGTCAGCTCCACCTGGGCGAGCAGATCGGCCAGCCGATGTTTGACAGCCTGGAACGACCCGATGGTGCGGCCGAATTGGACGCGCTGGCTGACGTAGTCGACGGTGCCGTCCAACACCCGCTGCGCCACCCCGAGCAGCTCGGCGGCGAGCACCAGGTCGCTGCGGCGCCGGATCGCGGCCAGCACACCCGCGGCCGGCGCCCCCGACCAGACCAGCACCGGCGGCACGTCGCCGCTGCGAATCCGCCCCATGGAGCGCGACAGGTCCAGCCCGGCCAGCTCGGCGCATCCCAGGGTGTCGCCGTCGTAGCCGACGATCGCCGGCTCGCCGTCGATGGACCGGGCGGCGACGACGAACGCGTGCTCGCCGAAATCCCACACCAACTCGACTTCGGGCTGCGCATCGCCGCATCCGGTCAGCGCCACCGCGGCCGACACCAGCCGATCGCCGCGGCGCACTTCGTCGGGCACCGCTGCCCACCCCTCGCCACGGGGCAGCGGCCCCAGTGCGGCGGCCGACAGCAGCGGGCCGTCGAACAGTGCCGCACCCGCCTGCTCCGCCAAGATGGCGAGTTCGACCGAAGTGGCGCCGCCGAATAGGATCTCGTCGGCACCCACCTCGGCGACCAACCGGCGCCACCGCTGACCGCGCTCCAGCGTCACGGTGGCCGCGAAGTAGTTGCGCAGCACCTCGCGGAGGGCGTCGTGTTCGTCGGTGAACTCGAACATGCGCGGCGTGGCGTCGAGTTGGGTGGCCGACATCAGCGGCGCACCGGTTCGCGACGCGCGGCAAGATAGTCGGCGCGCAGCTGACGTTTGTTGACCTTGCCCATGGCCGACCGCAGCTCGAAATCGACCAATTCCACCAGGTGCGGGCATTTGTAGTGGGCCAGCCGATCTCGACACCAGGCGACGAGTTCGGCGGGGTCGGCGCCGGGGGCGGCGGCGACCAAGGCGCACAGCTGCTCGCCGAGATCGTCATGGGGTATCCCGATGACGGCGACGTCGCGGACGGCCGGGTGGGTGCGCAGCACCGCTTCCGACTCGGCCGGGTAGATGTTCACCCCGCCGCTGACCACCATGTCCGAGGCGCGGTCGGTCAGATACAGGTAGCCCGCGGCGTCGAGGTAGCCGATCTCGCCGAGCGCGAAGACCCCGTCGGCGACATAGCTGCGTTGCGTCTTGTCGGGATCGCCGTGATAGCGGGGCCGATGCCCGGTGGTCGATCGCACGCAGACCAGGCCGGGTTCCCCGGTGGGCAGCACGGCGCCGTCGGCGCTGCGGATGCTCAGTTCGTAGCCGGGCAGCGCCGTGCCGACCGAGCCGGGGTGGGCCAGCCAGTCGGTGGAGTCGATGGTGGTGACCGTGCCGGCTTCGGTCGACCCGTAGGCCTCCAGGAACACCGGCCCGAACCAGGCGATCATCGCCCGCTTGACGTGCACCGGACAGGCCGCGCCGGTGTGAATGATGCTGCGCACACTGCTCACGTCGTAGCGGTCCCGCACGTCGGCGGGCAACGCCAACAGTCGGGAAAAATGCGTCGGCACCATCATCGACGCCGCGACGCGGTGCCGCTGGATGCCGGCCAGCACGGTCTCGGCGTCGAACTTTCCCATGATCACCACAGGTGTGCCGGCCAGCAGGCCACGCACCCCCGCGATCGGCGCGGTGTGATGCAGCGGCGCGACGATGAGGTGCTTGCCGGCCGGCCGGAACCGGGATTCGGCGACCAGTCGCACATGCTCGGTCATCGAGTCGCCGCCGGGGTACATCTGCTCGGGCAACTCGACGCCCTTGGGCACCCCGGTGGTACCCGAGGTGTAGTACAGCGGTTTAGCCGGTGCGAAATCGGCCGACGGTTCCTCGTCGGAGTGCGCGCCCAGCAGGCGGTCGAAGTCGCCGACACCGGCGACCTCGGCCTGCCCCCAGGCCACCACCGACACGTCGGGGTCGGCGGCGCGCACCGTCGCGGCGGTGCCCGCGCTGCACAACACGGTGTGCACCGCCGCGTCGCGCAGGATGTAGCCGACCTCCGCCGCGGTGAGGTGGTAGTTCACCGGCACCGCCGACAGTCCCGCATAGGTGATCGCCAGATGCGCCAGCGCGGTCTGGGTGCTGTTCTCGGCCATCACCGCGACCCGGCGGCCGGGCTCGACGGTGGCCGTGAGCCAGTTGACGGTGCGGTTGAGCATCGAATTCAGCTGGGACCAGGTCCATTCCGTAGTCCCATCGGTGATGGCGATCCCGGCGGTATCCCGCTGGGCGCACTGGGCGATCCCGTGAGCCAACCGGCTATCCCCTCGCCTGCACGGCCGCCCGCGACCGCGACACCGCCGCGGTCGCGGCGGCGACGATCTCGTCGCCGCTGGGCACGAACGCATCCTCGAGGACCTTCGCGAACGGGATCGGGGTGTTGGCGCCGGCGACCCGCTGCACCGGGGCACCCAGCTCGTCGAACAGGTTCTCGGTGATCAGGCTGGCCAGTTCGGCGCCAAACCCGCCGCGGCGCACCGCCTCATGGATGACGACCGCGTGCCGGGTGCGGGCCACCGATTCCAGGATCGCGGCCTCGTCCAGCGGTACCAGGGACCGCAGGTCGATCACCTCGGCGTCGATGCCGTCCTGCGCCAGCCGCTCGGCGGCCGCCAGCGCGTCGTGCACCTGCCGGCCGTAGCTGATCAGGGTGACGTCACGGCCCGGCCGCACCGTGGCAGCGCTGCCCAGCGGGACGACGTGATGTCCGGTCGGGACCGGTTGCGGCGGACCGAAATACAGCAGGCTCTGCTCCACCACCACGACCGGGTCCGGGTCGAAGATGGCGGCGGTCAGCAGCCCTTTGGCGTCGGCCGGGTTGCTGGGCACCACGACCTTGAGGCCCGGGATGTGCGTCAGCCAGGCCTCCAACATTTCCGAATGCTGGGCGCCGAACTGCATTCCGGCGCCGGCCGCGCACCGGATGGTGAGCGGCACGGTGGTCTGCCCACCGGACATGTAGCGCAATTTGGCGGCGTGGTTGGACAGCTGGTCCATGCACACCGCGAGGAAGTCCATCAGCATGATCTCGGCGACCGGGCGCATGCCGGCGACCGCCGCACCGATCGCCGCCCCCACGATGGCCTGTTCGCTGATCGGGGTTGCCCGCACCCGGTGGGCCCCGTATTTGGTGGACAGCCCCACCGAGGTTTTGAACACGCCGCCACCGGGATCGGCGATGTCCTCCCCCAGCAGAAACACCGACGGGTCGCGGCCGAGCGCGTCGTCGAGCGCACTGCAAATGGCCTGAAATCCCGACATCGGTTGCTCGCTCATACCAGCGCCTCCTCGTAGACGTCGGTCAACCCCTCGGACAGCTCCGGGGCCGGGCTGTCCAACGCGAACTTGACCGCGGCCGCCACCTCCGCCTTGGCGTCGGCCTCGATCGCCTCGATGTCGGCGGCGGTCAGGACCGCGTTGTCGATCAGCCAGCCCCGGAACCGCAGCACCGGGTCGGCGGTGCGCTCGGCGTCGAGCTCGCCGGGCTTCATGTATTCGTTGCCGTCGGACATCTGGTGCCCGTAGAACCGGAACGTCATCGCCTCGAGCAGGGTGGGTCCCTGCCCGGACCGCGCGCGGTCGATGGCGTGTTGGGCGGCGGTGTACATCGCGACCGGGTCGTTGCCGTCCACCCGGACACCGGGCATGTTGTAGCTGGCGGCGCGGTCGGCGATCCGCTGCACGCTGGTTCCGTCCTCGAACGCGGTGTGTTCGGCGTACCGGTTGTTCTGGCAGCAAAAGATCACCGGCAGCTTCCACAATCCGGCCAGGTTGCACGCCTCGTGGAAGGCGCCGATGTTGGTGGCGCCGTCACCGAAGTTGACCACCGTGACCCGGTCGTCGCCTTGCAGTTGCGCGGCCAGCGCCAGCCCGGCAGCGATCGGCAGGCCGCCGCCGACGATGCCGGTGGTGACCATCAGCCCGGACGCCGGATGGGTGATGTGCATCGGGCCGCCTTTGCCCTTGCACGTTCCGGTGGCCTTGCCCATGAACTCGGCCCACAGTTGCGGCATCGGCACGCCCTTGGCCAGGTGGTCGTGCAGCCCCCGGTAGGTGGTGACCACATAGTCGGTGGGCTTCAGCGACGCCCCGATCGAGGCCGGGATGATCTCCTGGCCGCGCGGCGAATAGTACTGCGCACTGACTTGGCCGGTGAGGATCAGCGAACGAAACTTCTCGTCGCACAGCTTGATCCGGGTGGCGGTGGTGAAGATCCGGGTCAGCGTGGCGGCATCCACGTCCTCGGCGCTGGAGCTGGACACGGCGCCCCCTTCTATTAGTTGGTCCGACAATTAATTTGTAACAGCGGTCACGATTGCTGTCAATGATGCTGGTGGCCGGGGTTCGCGCTAGCGGGGTTTCGTGGGCTGGTCGGCGGATCCGTTGCCGGGATCCAGCAGCAGCGCTTCGAACAGCTCGGTGATCGCGTCCATGGCGGCCGGGTCTCGGCCCGCCGACAGTTCGGCGAAGCCGGCGATGATCGCGTTGACCACATGCGCAACCTGGACGGGATCGTGGTCGGCCGGGATCAGCCCGCCCCGCTGCCCCTCCCGCACCGCCAAGGTCAACGTCTCGGTCACCCGCACGGCCTGCGCGGCAAACGCGTCGGCGAGTTCGGGATGACGGCGTGCATCGATCGGCGCCGCGGCAACGAATCCGGCCAGGTCGGGGGATTCATGGTTGATCCGCATCGACTCGTCCAGCACCACCCGCAGCAGCCCGGAAACCGAATGCGGGCCGGCCAGCGCCCGCGCGGTCCGCGCGATGATCTTGCCGTACACGTCCTCGCACACGGCTTCAAACAGCTTGCTCTTGGTGCCGAAGTGGTAGTACACCGAGCCGGCCGTGACGCCGGCGATCTTGGCGATCAAATTGTTGGTCGTCGGCCCATAGCCGTGCTGCGCGAAACACTGGCAGGCGGCGTCGATTACCCGTTGGCGGGTGTCGCCGCTGTCGGTTCCCGCCGGACGCCCCGGCCCCGACTTGGTGTGCGTGTCGGTCACCCGACCATCATGGCGTACCGCAACGGAATTAGAGCCCTTCCCGCCCAGCCGTGACCCCACGTTCATACATTGACCTCCTCAGTGACCCATGTTACAAATTAATTATTGGACTAGCTAATACTGTCGGGTACCCGGCTGGGCGCGCGGCAGCACCACCGACAAGCGGGGAGTAATTCCGATGGATCTCAGCCTCAAGGGAAAACGCGCGCTGATCACCGGCGGCAGCCGCGGTATCGGTCTGGCCATCGCCCGCACGTTGCTGGCGGAGGGCGCCGCGGTGGGGATCTGCGCGCGCGGTGAACAGGGGCTCACCGCGGCAGCCGGGCAGCTCGCCGAACAGGGCACGGTGTTCCACAAACCGGTCGATGTCAGCAACGCCGAAGCGACCACCGAGTTCGTGGCCGACGTCGCCGACGCCCTGGGCGGTCTCGACATCGTGGTGGCCAATGCGTCGGCGTCGGTCGGCGAGGGCGCCTCGTCCTGGGCCAACAACTTCAGCACCGATCTGATGAGCTTCGTTCACCTCATCGAGGCGGCCACCCCGCATTTGGAGAACAGCGAGTCGGCCTCGGTCGTGGCGATCACGAGTACCTCGGCGCTGGAAGCCGGGGTATTGCCCACCGCCAACAGCTTCGGCGCGCTCAAGGCCGCGATGCTCCAACACGCCGCTGCGCAGGCTCGACTGTTGGGCCCCAAGGGGATTCGGGTGAACGCGGTGTCGCCGGGACCGGTCTACTTCGAGGGCGGGGTGTGGGAGACCATCAAGAACGGGATGCCCGACCTCTACGACGCGGCGGTCGCCTCGGCGGCCCTGGGCAAGCTGGCCTCCGCCGACGACGTGGCCAACGCCGTGACGTTCTTGGCGTCGCCGGCGGCCGGCCACATCACCGGGACGAATCTGGTGGTCGACGGCGCGTTCACGAACCGGTTCGACTTCTGAGCGCTGGTGCCCGACTCCACCCGTCGCGTCCAGGCCGCCCTGGTGTGCGGCGGCCAATGGCACGATTTTGACTACGCGCGGCTGGAGCTGTTGACCGAGCTTGCCGCGTTCGAGCAGGTCCACACCCGGGTATTCGACGACTACGACCGCATCGATGCCCTCACGTCCGCCGATCTGCTCATCACCTACACCTGCAACCGGGTCCCTTCGTCCGACCAGTGCTCGGCGTTGTCGGCGTTTCTGGCCCGCGGCGGTCGCTGGCTGGCCCTGCACGGTACCAACGCGTACATCGTTGCGGCGTCACCGGGGGCGGGCCACCTGTTCACCACACCGGACATCGGCGGCGGTGTTCCCGAGCTGCTCGGCAGCCGGTTTCTCGGTCACCCACCGATCACGCCGTACGCGGTGACCCCCACGGTGCCGGATCACCCGCTGCTGCGCGGCATCGGCTCGTTCGAGGTCACCGATGAGCTCTACATTTCCGAGCTGCATCCCCCGCTGCAGGTGTTGGCGCACACCCGCTTCGTCGGCGAGTCCACCGGCTTCGCCGACGGACACACCAGCGTCGACGAGCCGCGGCCGGTGTTGTATTTGAAACGGCACGGCGCGGGCACGGTTTGCTACTTCACGCTGGGCCACTGCCGCGGCAGATTCGACCTTCAGGATCTCGGTGTCGACGACCTGGGCCAGGTGGACCGGGGCAGCTGGAATGTCCCCGAATACCGCACGATTCTGCGGCGCTGCCTGCGCTGGGCCGTCACCGGAACGCTGGAACCGATGGACTGAGCGGCGCACCTCACTCCGGCTCTTCTCCCGCCCGGAGGACGGCGGCGACACCGTCGACCTCGGCGAGTATGTGTCGCGCGTTGACGACCTTGGCACCCGACAACGTCATCACCACCCCGACCTGGCCCCACTCGATGCCGCGAGCGTCGGGCTCCAGTTCGACCAACTGCCAGTCCCGTTGGCCGCAGATCTGCAGCAGCTTCCGCAGCACACCCCGGCTGTCTTGATAGATGACGTGCAGCCGCACCGTCCCACTCAGCCGTGCGGTGAGATGGCGCTCGGCGGCCATAAAGGCCAGCACGCTGACGAAGTGCAACACCACGACGGTGATCGCGAGCAGCAGCATGCCGGCGCCCGCCGCCATGCCTATCGCAGCCGATTCCCAGACTGCCGCCGCGGTGGTGAGCCCGTGCACCGCGCCACGCCGGGTGATGATGATGCCCGCACCTAAAAACCCGATACCCGAGACGATTTGGGCTGCAACACGGGACGGGTCGAGCGTCACCGTGTTCGTCGACAGAACATCGTTGAAACCGTACTTACTGACCAAAAGGATCAACGCTGCCGAAGTGCCGACGATGGTTTGGGTCCGCAGCCCCGCACTCTTACCTTGCAGCGTTCGTTCCAGGCCGATGAGTGCGGTCAACCCAAACGCGACCACCAGCTCGACGGTTTGCCGGCTGCCCTGCCCGGCGCCGCTGAAGAAGTCCTCATACCACCACTGCATGCGCACAAGCTAACCCATTAACGAGCCAGCGTCGCGCGGTTGCCGGACCTACCCGCCCAGGTAGGCGTCCAGGTCCTGGTGGAACTGGCGGATCCGGATCTCCTGGTAGTTGGCCAGCGTCACCCCGGGTTTGGTCATCGACTTCAACCCGCGCTGCACCCACGCCAGGTTGGACAGGTCCTGGTTGAGCACCGCGCACAGCCCACCCAGCTCGGGTGCGGCACTGTAATCTTCGTCCGGTCCCAACCAGTGCGCCGGTTCGGCTTTCGGTTTCGGCACGCCCGCCGGCAGCGACACCAGCATCATCACGTCGAAGATGCAGCGGTCCGGGTCGTTGCCGTACGGCCGGAACCGATAGGTCAACGGCGCGCCCGCCCCCGCCCACGGAGCCATGTTGGGGAACACGAAATACTCGATGGCGTCCACGATCTCGCTATCGCTGACGGCCGAGAAATCGGCGCCGGTCGCCGCGGCCAGCTGGCCTCGCATCGCTTCGGCGACCACCGGGCGCGCGTCTTGGCCCTCCGGGACCGCGAAGCTGCCGACTCCCTCGGGGTAGAAGTCCCGAAACATCGCCTCCAGCACATCCTGGGGCTCCAGCTGTTCGCCCAGGTGTGGGCTGCTGGTCGCCTGCGGGGTGATCATCCGGTTGAACCCGGGCAACCCGTCGTCGCGACGGTAGATGTCGTACTGAGTGTTGCAGTCGCCGAGATACTCCAGCAACTGCGGATGGGTCGCGATGACATGGTAAGACTCGATAAACGCCTCCAGCGCCACCTTCCAGTTGCATTCGATGATTTTGGCGACATGCACCGCCTTGAAGCGGTCCTGCAGCCGGAACGGCTCAAAGTGCCGGTCCAGGTCACCGATGAACTCCGCCAACGGCACGGCGTCGCGGTCGGGGTTGACGAACACAAAGCCGGCCCAGGTACCGGTCAGCGCTTCCGGCAGCCCGAACTGGTCGTCGTCGATATGCGGGAAGTCCCAGCGGCACGGCACGTCCGCGAGCTCACCATCGAGGCTCCAGGTGAAACCGTGGAACGGGCAGCGCAATTGGTTCGCGTGCCCGGTGTCGTCGCACAACCGGCGGCCCCGGTGCAGACACGCATTGTGGTAGGCCTTGATCTCGCCGGCGGCGTTGCGCACCACGATCAACGACATGTCGGCGACGTCGTAGACGATGTAGTCGCCCGGCTCCGGGATGTCCTCTTCCCGGCAGGCGAACTGCCACACCTTCTTCCAGAGCTTGTCCACCTCGCGTTGGTGAAACTCCGGGCTGATGTAGCGCTGTTTGTCGATGTCGGCCGAGCCGAGGTATTCGTAGGATTCCTCGAGCAGGGGCGCGGGCACCGCGCGGGTGTCGGTGGCCAACAGTTCCTGCACGGTCGGCCCCGGTGAGCGCGCCTCCCCCGGCCCGCTGGGACGCTGCACGCTGGTTTCCGTCATGTTGCCTCCAAACTTACGAGTGGTCTGCCAGGGCCGGCGCCGCGAAGTACTGCTCAATCGCGGTGCCGATGAACGCCGAACCGTTGATCGCCAAGCCGCCGTCGACGTAGAGCACCTGGCCGGTGATATAGGCCGCCGCGTCCGAGGCCAAAAAGGCCACCGCGGCAGCGATATCGTCGGGTTTGCCCAGCCGGCCCAGCGGCATTGCGGCGCCGATCGCGTCCCGCAGGCCGGCGTCGCCGAACTCGCCGGCCGTCCCCTCGGTCAGGACCAGGCCCGGGCCGACCGCGTTGACCCGGAGCTTGCGGCCGGCGTACTCCAACGCCATTTGCTTGGTCAACGCGACGAGGGCGGCTTTGGACGCCGGGTAGATCCCGCGTCCCGCGCCCCCGACGGTGGCGAGCACCGACGCGAGGTTCACGATGGTGCCGCCGGCGGGGCCGAACTTGGGCGCCAGCGCGCGGGTGACCAGCCACGTGCCGCGCACATTGGTGCCCAGCACGGCGTCGATGTCGGCCACCGTGCTGTCGTCCAGCGTCGCCGACCGCCAGATCCCGGCATTGTTCACCAGCACATCCACCGAATCGACCGCCGCGGCCAACTCGGCCACCGATCGTTCGTCGGACACATCGCACACCACCGCGCGCCCGCCGATGGTGTCCGCCGTCCCCCGCGCCGCCTCGGCGTCACGATCCACCACGATCACATCGGCGCCGGCGGCCGCTAGCTGTTGCGAAATCGCCTGTCCAATACCGTTTCCCGCACCCGTGACCACCGCCGTCGGCACCCTGACCTCCACTTCCCAACTGCTATGAGCCGGCCCTTGTGTATGACTCAGCTCACTATTATATTGGTGAACCAATTAGTCAAGTCGAGACACAAGCGCCCGGAGGCGACTTTGACCGAAACAACTGCCAGGTCGGGGACCTACTCAGCCGACGCCTTCGATCCCCTCGACCCACAAACGCTGCAGTGCCCGTTCCCGTGGTATCGCACCCTGCGCGAGCAGGCGCCGGTGCAGTTCGTGGCCAGCCGGGGCATGTGGTTCGTCACCTCGCGGGAGCTGGTCGCGGAGGCGCTGACCAACCATGAGGTGTTCTCGTCGAACTTCGGGGTGCCGCAGTTGCCGGCGCCGGAGTCGATTGCCGCCGAGGTTGCCGAGATCGCCGCCGAGGGCTGGCCGCCGGTCCCGACCTTGCTCACCGCGGACCCGCCCGAGCATCACTACTACCGCCGGATGGTGGCCAAAGCCTTTACCCCGCGGTTCATCGCGCAGCAGGAGCCGGCCATCCGTCGCATCGCCACCGAGGTTGCCGAGCAACTGCCCGCGGGGCAGCCGGTGGAGTTCCTCTCCGGGTTTGCCGCGCCGTTGCCGCTGCGAATCATCGCGCACGTCCTCAACGTCCCCGACGACCGGATCGGCGACTTCAAGCGCTGGTCGGATCAGTTCGCCGCCACGGTCGGGGCCGAACTCGACGACGCCGGCCGGCTCGACCAGGCCCGCGGCCTGCTGGAGTTTCAGCGGTATTTCGCCGCCGAGCTCGACGACCGGCGCGCGACGCCGCGCGGTGACCTGATCACCGGGCTGGTGAACGCGTCCACCGCCGAGGACGACGAGCCGCTTTCCACCGGCGCCTGCCTGAGCATCATCCAGCAGCTGCTGATCGCCGGCAATGAGACGACAACCAAGTTGCTGGGCGGGTCACTGCACCTGCTGGCGCAGTCACCCAAGTGGTGGGATTGGTTGTGCGAGAACCCCGCCGAACGCGCCGAGGTCTTTACCGAAGAAGCGCTGCGGTATTTGACCCCGGTGCAGAGCATGTTCCGGATCACCACCGCCGAGACGCAACTGGGCGGGTACACCATTCCGGCGGGTGCGCTGGTGGTGCTCGGCTTCGGCTCGGCGAACCGCGACGACGCCCAGTTCGACCAGGCCGACGAGTTCAACCCCGAGCGGGCCAACGCCAAAACCCACTTGGCGCTGGGGCACGGCATCCACGCCTGCCTGGGTGCCCCGCTGGTGCGGCTGGAGGCCAGCATCGCCCTGCAAGAGCTGGCCCGCCGATTCAGCAGCGTCCAATTCGCCGACGGCAACAGCTTCGAGTACGAGCCCAGCTTCATGCTGCGCGGCTTCAAACGGCTGGCGCTGATCTTCCAGGCCCGGGACTGACCCGACGATGACGGTGCAGATTACGGCCACCGAGGACGCGTCGAATCCGGCCACCCGCACGGTCGGGCGCTGGTCGAGAGGCTACGTCGACCGGCATCCGCTGGCGGCCCTGCGGACCGTCGGCGGGCAGTGCGTGCTGGCGGTGCGCACGGCGCAGTACCTGTGCACCGACCTGGCCCGGGGGCGCTTCCCGTTCACCGAATTCGTCGAACAGGCCACCTTCATGGCGCGGACCGCGGTGGTGCCGACATTGTTCGTCGCCGTCCCGTTCAGCGTGACACTGGCCATCCAATTCAGCCTGCTGGCAGGGCAACTCGGCGCCACCTCGCTGGCCGGGGCCGCCAACGGCCTGGCCGTCATCCGGCAAGGCGCACCGCTGGTGGCGGCGGTGCTGATGGCCGCGGCGGTCGGCTCGGCGACCGGGGCCGATCTGGGATCCCGGGAGATCCGGGAAGAAACCCACGCCATGGAAGTCATGGGGGTGTCGGTGATCCGGCGGCTGGTGGTGCCCCGGCTGGCGGCCAGCGTCCTGATCGCGGTCGCGCTGACCGGGTTCACCTGCTTCATCGGGTTTTTGGCCGGATACGCGTTCACGGTGATGCTGCAGGGCGGCACCCCCGGCAGCTACACCGCGACGTTCTCGTCGTTCGCCACCGTCGACGACCTGATCCTGACCCTGCTCAAGGCGGTGGTGTTCGGCGCCATCGTCGCGATCATCTCCTGCTACAAGGGTCTGGACACCCGCGGCGGACCGGCCGGGGTGGCCAACTCCGTGAACGCCGCTGTGGTGCAATCGATCCTGCTGCTGCTGCTGATCAACGTGCTGATGAGCCAGATGTATCGGGTCCTGTTTCCGAAAACCAGTTTCTAAGCCATGGCAGCCACCTTCCTTCCCACCGGGGTGCGTCCCGTCGTCGCGGTCGCGAACCAGTCCAGCGACCAGATCGCGCAGGTCGGACACATGGTGGCCTTCTTCTTCCGGACACTGGCCAGCATTCCGCTGGTGCTGCGCCGCTATCGGCATGAGTTCTTCCGGCTGCTCTCCGACGTGACTTGGGGCAACGGTTCCATCGTCGTGGGCGGGGGCACCGCCGGTGTGGTGTTGTTGAACGGCGCCGCCGGCGGGGCGGTCGTCGCGATCGAGGGCTACAACGCGCTCAACCTGCTGGGGCTGGGGCCGGCGACCGGGTTGCTCACCGCGCTGGCCACCGTCCGCGAAATCGCGCCGATGATGGCCGCACTGAGTTTCGCCATCCAAGCCGGCTGCCGGTTCACCGCACAGTTGGGCGCCATGCGCATCTCCGAGGAGATCGACGCGCTGGAGTCGCTGGCCATCCGGCCCATCCCCTACCTGGTGACCACCCGGGTGCTCGCCTCCGCGTTGGCCATCGTCCCGTTATTCATCATCTGCCTGTGCCTGAATTTCCTGGTGTGCCAGTTCGTGATCTATTTGGCCAGCGGACAGTCGTCGGGCACCTACCTGCATTACTTCGGGCTGATGTTGTCCGGTCGCGACATGGTGTTCGCGGTGATCAAGGTCGGGATCTTCGTGGCGATCATGTCGACGCTGCAGTGCTACTACGGCTTCTACGCCGCCGGCGGCCCGCGCGGCGTCGGTATCGCGGCCGGCCGGGCCATGCGGGCCAGCATCACCATCATGGTCGGCGTCAACATGCTGCTGACGATGGCGTTTTGGGGCATCGACTCCGGCGGACGGCTGGGCGGTTAGATGGCTCGCCAGTTCGAGTTCGACGGCCGGGGCCTGTCCACGCCGAAGTTGCTGGCGATGGGCGCGGCCTTCCTGCTGGTCTGTGCGCTGCTGGGCTGGCTGCTGTTGGCCAAATCGCAGGGCAAGCTGGACCCACGGGTTCAGGTCACCGCACTACTCAGCAGCGTCGGCGACGGGTTGCCGCGCAAGTCCGACGTGAAGTTCCGCGGGGTGCTGGTCGGAGCGGTCCGCGAGGTCACGCCGGCAATGAACAACCAGCCCAACGTGGTTGAACTCGATATCAAGCCGGGACGCGCCCGCGGCATCCCGAATACGGTGACCGCGCGGATCGTGCCGAGCAACGCGTTCGCGGTGTCCACGGTGCAGTTGGTGGATCACGGCCCGGCGGCACCGCTGCGCAGCGGCAACGTGATCGCCGAGGACACCACCCTGCCCACCCAGTTGTTCCAGACCACGCTGATCAAACTGCGCGAGCTCGTCGCGGCCGTGACCCGACCTGGCAACGACCAGACCCTCGGGCTCATCCGGGTGCTGGCCGACGCCACCGCCGGGCAGGGACCGGCGCTGGACTCCGCGGCGCAGGGGCTCAACCGGATCGTCGCCGAAATGAACGACCTCAGCGCCGAACAGACCGGGCCGCCCACCCTCAAAACGTGGGAATCGGCCATCGCGGCACTGCGCGGCACCGCGCCCGAGCTACTGGATTCGCTGCACAGCGCGGTCGTCCCGATGCAGACCGTGGCCGAAAAGCAGGTGGCGCTGCAGAACCTGCTCACCGGCGCGCACGGCACCGTCGGCACCGTGCGTACCGCGATGGACAATCACACCGATCAGCTACTGGCCATCAGCACCCAGCTCACGCCGGTGGTCGGCGTGCTGACGGACAGCTCGGCGAAGTTCCCAGCGATCGCGTTGGGGCTCAACAACCTCGTCAACACGTTCTTCGACGAACTGTGGACGCGCACCGGCAACAAGTTGGCCTTCACCTTCAAGCTGGTGGTGGCGCTGGCCCCGCTGCGGCTGTACACCCGGGCGGACTGCCCGGTGTACGGCGAACTGCGCGGGCCCAGCTGCGACACCGCCCCCGAAACGACGCCGGTGGTGGACACCCACGGGCTACCCGACGCCCGCGCCTACATCCCACCGCCGGGCACCACGCTGCCGGCCCCGGGCGCCGAGCTGCCCGCGCCGGGCGGCGAGCTGCCGACACCGACCAACCCGGCCGACCAGATCCTGCTCGGGCCCACCGGGAATCCGCCGCCCGCAGAGACGTTCGAACCCTCCCCCACCGCCCCACCGGCGGGCACCCCGTGACCGCCCACCGGCGCCAGCTCATCTGGCTGGTCCTGTTCCTGGTGGTGTGCTTCTCGCTGACCTCGACCATCATGGTCACCTTGCGTCGCGAGGTCACCGGACCCACCAACGGCTACACCGCGGTCTTCACCGACGTGACCGGGCTGCGGGCCGGCTCCGATGTGCGGATGGCCGGGGTGCGGGTGGGGCGGGTCGACACCATCGACCTGGACCGGGACCTGGCCAAGGTGCGGTTCCGGATACAGCGGGGCCAGCCGGTGTACGGCAACACCAAGGCGTCGGTGGTGTATCAGAACATCATCGGCCAGCGCTACGTCGGATTGTCCCTGGCCGAGTTCGGCCAGCCCCAGAAACTGCCCGACGGCGCCACCATCCCGGTCGAGCACACCGAGCCGTCGTTCGATGTGACCAACCTGCTCAACGGATTCGAGCCGCTGTTCACCCTGCTGGACCCCGACAACCGGGGCAACTTGTCCAATGCGCTGATCAAAGCGCTGCAGGGCGACTCCAACTCGCTCACGGTGCTGATCAGCGAGACCTCGCGGCTGGCGCAGTCCCTGGCCGGACCCGACGACCTGCTCGGCCAACTGGTCACCAGCCTGAGCACCGTCACCCAGAACCTCGCCGACCAAGGCACGAACCTGCAAACCACCCTGACCCAACTGCGCGCGGTGGTGGCGGGACTGAACGTGCACCGCGACGAGCTGGTCGCGTCCGCCGGCTCCATTTCCACGGTGGTCGGCCGCCTTTCGGCGATCCTCACCTCGGTGCGACCCGACCTGGAGGACATGGTCAACCGCCAGCCCGGGCTGCTGGCCACCATGGTCGCCGACCAGGACCAATTCGCCACCTTGGGCGCCAACCTGCCGGCCGTGCTCAAAGGGCTGGCCCGGATCAGCGGGGACAGCACCGCCATGAGTGCGCAGGCGTGCGACTTCAACTTCACCCTGTTCAACTTCCTCAAGCCGATCGTGCCGAGCATCATCAACGCCGCGACCCCGGGCGGTTGGCGCAAGTACTCCCCGCAGTGCAGGTGAACTGACATGGCTAGCAACCACTCCGGGCGTAAACGGGTGCTCGAGGACCGCAGCACAGCGTGGCTGGGCAGCATCGCCGTGCTGACGCTGACCGCGGTGATCGCGGCAACAACGCTGCTGACCTCGCTGCACCTCGGCAAGACCACGTATTACGCCGACTTTCGGCAGGCCGCCAGCATCCGGTCCGGCGACGAGGTGAGCATCGCCGGCATCCCGGTCGGTACGGTCGATCAGACCACGCTGGCCGGCGATCACGTGGTGGTGTCGATGAAGATTCGGCGCGACGTGGTGCTGGGCGCGCAGACCGAAGCGGCGATCAAGTTGACCACGGTGCTGGGCGCCCGCTACATCCAACTCAAGCCGGGTGGCGACGGGACGCTTCCCGATCGGCGGATCACCGTAGCGCACACGTCGGTTCCCTACGACTTGCAGAAGGTGCTGCAGGACTCGACCAGCACCTTCGAGGAGGTCGACGCCGAGCAGTTCGCGCAGTCGATGCAGACCGCGGCCAAGCAACTGCAGGGGGTGCCGTCGATCCTGCCCGACGCGTTGACCAACGTGCAGAACCTGTCCCAGGTGATCGCCGATCGTCGCGATCAGATCGCCGGGTTGCTGCGCAGCACCGCCCAGGTGGCCGACATCCTGGGCGGCCAACAAGCCGACCTCACCACCCTGGTCAAGCAGGGGCAGCAGCTGTTCGGTGAGATCATCGCGCGACGCGACGCCGTGCTGCGGCTGATGGACGCGGCGACGACGCTGGTCAACACCACTCGCGATGTGACGGTGGGTGACAGCGCGCAACTCGACCAGGTGCTGGCCGGCATCCGCCAGGTCACCGCGATGGTGGGCGACCACGATGACCTGCTCCGCAACCTGTTTCAGGCCATGCCGCTGTCGATGCGCAACGTGGCCAACGCCACCGGCACCGGACCGTTCCTGAATTTTGCGCTGCCCGGCGGCCTGATGGTGGATTCGTGGATGTGCGCCATCAGCGGCCGCGCCGAGCAATGGCACTGGCCCGAGCGCTACCAGTACTTCAAGGACTGCGAATGACGACACAACGAATCACCCTGGTCGCGGCGATCGTGCTGGCCGCGGTGGCGGTGCTCGGTGCGGGATACGCGCTGCGGCCCACGACGTCCGCCGAACAGCACACCATCACCGCCCAATTCGACAACGCCATCGGCCTCTACACCGGCAACACGGTGGCGGTGCTGGGCATGCCGGTGGGCCGGGTCACCTCGATCGACCCCAAGGGCGGCTACGTCGACGTTGTTCTCGACATCGACCCGAAGGTCCAGCTTCCCGCCGACGTCAAGGCGGTCACGGTCGGAACGTCGATCCTCACCGACCGCCACGTGGAGTTGACCCCGCCATATCAGGGTGGGCCGACCCTGCCAAGCGGCGCCGTGCTGGGCCTGGATCGCACGAAAACCCCGATCGAATTCGACCGGATCCTCAAGATGGTCGACAAACTCGGCACGGCAATGGGCGGCGACGGCCGCGGTAACGGCCCGATGGCCGACATCCTCACCGCGACGTCGGACATCACCTCGGCCAGCGGACAGCAGATCAAGGATGCGCTGGGCCAGCTGTCGGCGGCGTTGCGCACCGGAGACGACGGCGGCCAGGCCACCCGGCAGAACATCACCACCATCATCTCGAACCTGAGCAAGCTCACCGACGCGGCGGCGCAAAACCAGGGCGTGGTACGCGAATTCGGCTCCGACATTCGCCAGCTCAGCGATATTTTGGCGCAGGAAGGCGTCGGGCAGGGCGACACCGGGCGCCAGCTCAACCAGGTGCTCGATCAGCTCAACACCCTGCTGACCACCAACGGCGACAACCTGCGGGCCACCGTCGGTAGCAGCAACTCCCTCACCCGCGCCCTGGTCGACTACCGCCGCGAGCTGGCCGAGGTCTTCGACGTCGCCCCGCTGGCGATCGACAACGTGGTCAACGCGCTGGACACCGACAACGGCATGCTCCGGGTGAGTGCGCACTTCGACTCGGTGTTTTTCGACAGCTCAATGACCAAGGAAGTCTGTAACATCCTGGGACTGCGCCAATTGGGGTGCCGCACCGGAACGATCCGCGACCTCGGCCCGGATTTCGGGGTCACCTCGGTGCTGGAAGCGATGACGAGGCTGGCGAAGTGAGCGGGCCCGCGCTCTGGCGTCGCCGGCTCGCCGCGGCGCCGATCGCCGCCGCGATGCTGGTCGCCGGGTGTTCGGTCGGGGTGGAGCAACTGCCGCTGCCCGCGCCCGGTCTCGACGGGGACAGCTACCACCTGAGCGCGGTGTTCTCCAACGCGCTGAACCTGCCCGATCGCGCCAAAGTCCGGCTCGGCGGCGCCGATGTTGGCGAGGTGGTGTCGATGACCGCCCAGGACTACACGGCCGTGGTCGACATGCGCGTCCTCGCTCACGTGCGGCTGCCCGCTGGCACCACCGCCGAGCTGCGGTCGGCCACCCCGCTCGGTGACATCTTCATCTCGTTGCGGCAACCGGCCAACGCCGCCGGGCCGGTCCTGCACGACGGTGACCGCATTCCGATCGCGTCCACCCAAGCCGCCGCCACCATCGAGGAGGTGCTGGCCTCCACGTCGATGCTGGTCAACGGCGGTGTCTTCGGGAACCTGACCCGGGTGCTCAACGGGGTGGGTTCGGCGGTCGGCCACGACGGCGAGGGCCTGGCCGCGATGATCCGGGAATCGCGCGCGTTGGTGACGACGATGACCGCGCGCACCGACGACATCCGGGCGGTGATGGGCCAGACCGCCGAGCTCGCCGACACGCTGAACAGCCGGCGCGATTCGATCAACGACCTGCTGGGGTCGTCGGCGCCGGCGCTGGCCGTCATCGCCGACAACACCGCGACGATCGTCGACCTGGTCAACCAGATGGCCGCCGTCACCCGCCAACTGGAGCGGTTCCCGTCGTTCGCCGGCACCGACACCCGCAGCCTGGTCCGCGACCTCAACGAACTGTCCCGCGCTTTCAACGAGACCGCCGTCGACCCCCAGGTCACCATGAACAATCTGCTGCGGGTGTTTCCGCCGGTGTTGAAACTGTTCAGCGCCAGCGCGACCCACTCCGATGTCGATCTGCAGCAGCTGGCGCTCGGGCACATCCCGGACAAAAACCATCTGGGCGACCCGGAATTCCACGGCCCGAAGTGGGCCGACTGGGACAACCTGGTCGGGTCGCTGCGGTTCGTCATCACCCAGTTGGGTGACCGGGTGTGGGGCCCCGACCGCGAGCGAATCTGGGGTCCGCACCAATGAACGTCGTCGAACCGGTCGCCGCGGTGGCGGTGCGGGCCGTGCGGTTCGGCGTCGCGCGCCGGCTCCTCATCTCCGGGGTGGCCCAGATTGCGTTGGTCGTCGTCGGCGCGTCCTACCTGCTGTTCGGCGCGCTGCGCGACAATCCGTTGGCCGACCAGATGACGGTCACGGTGCAGTTGAGCGAATCCGGCGGGCTGCTGGCCCACCAGGACGTCACGCTGCGGGGGGTACCGATCGGGCGGGTCTCCTCGGTCGACTTCACCGCCGAGGGGGTGCGTGCCACCGCCCGCATCGACGCCCACGCCCGGATTCCGCGCGACGGCACCATCGTGCGGGTGTCGGGGCTGTCACCGGCCGGCGAGCAATACCTCAACTTCGAGCCCACCGATGCCGCCGGACCACTGCTCACCGACGGTGCGGTGATCGGCCAGCAGCAGACCACGATCCCGACCCCGATTTGGCGGCTGCTGAGCAACATCGACGGCGTGTTGGCACAGACCGATCCGGTCAAGCTGCAAGCCGTGATCGACGAGCTGGGGGTGAGCGAGCAGGGGCCGCAAAAGCTCCGCGATCTGCTCACCGGCGGCCAGCTGCTGATCTCCACGCTGGATGGCGTGTTGCCGCAAACCATGACGCTGTTGCGCAGCAGCCGCCCGGTGTTCGGAATCCTGGACGATTCGTCCAGCGGCATTCGCACGATGGCCGATAACCTCGGCACCACGCTAGCCGGTGTCGGCGCCAAAGACGCCGGGCTACGCCGCATGCTCGACGACACCCCCACGACGCTGGCCACCGTCGATCAGCTGATTGCCGACAACTCCCCCGCCATGGTGCAACTGCTGGGCAACCTGACCACGGTGGCGCAGTTGTCCTACGTCCGGGTTCCGGCGCTCAAGCAGCTGTTCCGCGACGACCGGCCGCCGCTGCTGGACGGCGTCACCAGCCTCATGCACGGTGGCGCCATCTGGGCCATCGCCGACATCTACCCCCGCTATGTGTGCGATTACCCCCATCCGCGGGACGTGCCGTTCATCCCGAACTACCCGGAGCCCTACCTGTACAGCTACTGCCAAAACGACGACCCCGGGGTGCTGATCCGCGGGGCCCGCAACGCGCCACGCCCGCCCGGCGATGACACCGCCACCCCGCCGCCGGGGTCGGATCCGTTGCGCCGCACCGATCCCACCCCGGTGGGGCCGCACACCATTCCGCTGCCGTACGGCGGGCCGGCCATGCCGCCGGAGTCCGAGCCGCAACGGCAGGGCATTCCGTGGAACTGAGAGGAGACGACATGGGCAACACCGACGTACTCGAGGAACTCGCTACCGACAGCGACGACTCGCTCACCGCCGACGAGGGCGAGGCCGAGGCGCCACCCGACGACCCGCCTCGGACGCGACGAAAGTGGCCCAGCCGCGTGACGATCGCCGTCCTGGCGCTCCTGGTGGTCGGCCTGGCGGCGTTGAGCGGCTATCTGGGCTGGCAGGTCAAGAACACCCGCGACATCGACGCCGCCAAGGAGGCGGCGCTGCGCGCGGCCAACAGTTACGCGGTGACGCTGACCTCGGTGGACAGCGGCAACCTGGACGCCAACTTCACCGCCGTCCTCGATGGGTCCATCGGCGAATTCCACGACATCTACACCAAATCCAGCGCACAGCTACGCCAGTTGCTGATCGACCACAAGGCCACCGGACACGGCGTGGTGCTCGACTCCGCGGTCAAATCCGCGACCAAAGACCAGGTGGTGATCCTGCTGTTCGTCGACCAGACGGTGACCAATACCGAGGTCCCGGACCCGCGCGTCGACCGTAGCCGCATCGAGTTGACGATGCAGAAAATCGACGGCCAGTGGAAGGCCGCGAAGGTGGAGCTGCCATGAGCCGGTTCACCGCGCTGCGCGACGATTGGATCATGCGCTCGATGTTGGCCAAGGTCGGCGACATCCCCGAGTCGGTGCTGGTGCCCATGCTGCGCCTGGTGACCGACGACCGCCCGGCCGTCGACGCCGGCTGGGAAGCGGTGACCGCCACCCGCGGCCGCCACCGGCTGCTGGAATCCCCGCGGAAGTCCTGGCAACGGCGCTACGGTCAGTTCGTCCGGGAATTGGAGTGGACGACAACGGAATTAGTGCGCACGCTGCCCCGCGACGACGTCGAAGAACTGGTCTCCGATACGGTGGCCACCCGGCTGCGGCGCTGGCTGCGGTTCATGCTGCCGGGCTTCAACGCCGTCAAGCTGGTTCCGCCGGGAATGTATCCGGGCGTCATGGACACCGGCGTCAGCGTCGCGACGTTCCTGGTCGGCCCGATCCACCGCACCGGCGTCGAACCCGACGGCACCCTGGTGTACGAGATCCCGGAATGCGCGATGCACACCTCTGCCGGATCAGGCGCGGCGCAAGAGAATTCGTGCCTGATGGCCTGCAAGGCCGCCTGCGAGAAGGTGTTCGACCAGGCTTCGGCGATGCCGCTGGAGTTCGACCCCCACCTGCCCGGACTGTCCTGCACGCTGCGCGTTCACCCGAAGAGTTAGGACCCATCATGACCAAGCCCGATTTCGCGGCCTACACCCCGCTCTACGACGAATACGACTACACCATCGACGACGTCGCCGGTGCGCTGCCCGCCGAACTGCAAGGAACCCTGTACCGCAACGGGGCCGGCAAGCTCGACGCCGGTGGCCAGCCGCTAGGTCACCTGTTCGACGGCGACGGCATGCTGTCGATGTTTTCGATGGCCGACGGGGCGGTGCACTACCGCAACCGGTACGTCAAGACCAAGCACTACCGCAAGTCGCTGACCTCCCACGGTGCGCCGTATCGGGCGCTGGGCACCATGCGTCCCGGCGGGATCCTCACCAACGCGCTGCGGTTCCCCGCCAACGTCGCCAACACCAGTGTGGTGATGCACGCCGGCAAGTTGCTGGCGCTGTGGGAGGGTGGCCCGCCCACCGAGCTCAACCCCGACACGCTGGACACCGTCGGCGTACACGACTTTGACGGTGAGCTGAAGTGGTTGGGCGCGTTTTCCGCGCACCCCAAGTGGGACCCGGACACCAAGGAGATGTTCAACTTCGGGTTGGCGATGGTGCCGTTCCCCAAGCTGATCTGCTACCGCGTCGACCGGGCCGGCAAGCTGCACCGGCTGGGTCAGCTGAATCTGCCGGTGGCGATGTTCAACCACGACATGGGGTTGACCAGCAAGCACATCGTGTTCGCCATTCCGCCGCTGGTCTTCCCGACCAGCAAGCTACTGGGGGCCGGATTCGCGTTGCGTAACTTCATCGACGCCATCGACTACGACGCGTCGCGGGGGACAATGATCGGGCTGGTACCGCGCGACGGCGGCAAACCCCGGGTGCTGCACACCGACCCGCTGCTGCACCTGCATTTGGCCAACACCTACGAGGACGGCACCGACACCGTGGTCGAACTGGTGCACTACCACTCGTCGTGGGAGGAGCTCAACGGTCAACTGTCCACGCTGAGCACCGATAAGGCCAGCGAGGTGGGCGGCTTCGGCGGGACGCTGCTGCGGCTGCGGATCACCGCCTCCGACAAGGTGATCCACGAACCGCTCACCGACCTGCCCGGCGAGTTCCCGTCGTTCAACATCACCCGCACCGGCCGGCCCAACCGCTACACCTATCTGTCCGCCGACGCCGACGGCAGCGCCTACCCCAACGCGGTGGCCAAGGTGGACAACACCACCGGCACCGTGACCACCCACCAGTTCCCCTACGGTCACCAGCCGCACGAGGCGGTTTTCGCGGCCCGCCCCGGCGGCACCGCCGAGGACGACGGTTGGCTGCTGGTGGCCACCCAGGATGGGGTGAACAACATCGCCAGCTTGGCGGTGTTGGACGCCCAGCACATCGACGCCGGACCGGTCTACACCGGCAAGCTGCGACACCATTTGCCGCTGACCTTCCACGGCAGCTTCACCCCGCGGATCGCCCGTCCCGCGTAGCGGGGCGGGCCACCGGTCACGTCATGATCGGGGCGAACTCCGGGGCGATCAGATCGGCCACCGCACCCCACGGCACGGTGATCACCGGCAGGCCACGACCGAACTGATAGTCCGGGAAATGCAGCTCGATCCCCTGGGCGGTGGGGAGCCAGTGTTTGAAGTTGTCGTCGATCGGCGCGATCTCGCTGCCGAACTGCCACACACCCGGCCGCGGCGCGGCGTATACGGTGGGCAGAATTTTCTTGGTCTGTTCGGATAACCGGGTCAGGCCCGCACGTTTATCGGTGAATAGATTATCCCAGTCGATAAGAATTCCGCTGCGGGCGTCGAACACGCGCGTGGCGACCGCGCGGAAAGGCATATTCGGCATATCGGTGTCGTAGTCACCGACGAATAGCTCGGCCACCGTGATCGGACGAAACGATAGGGTGCCGGCGGAGTGAAATGTCCAGTTATGGGTTTTGGTCGCGCTGGGCTCGTAGGTGGCCACTTGACCGCGGGCCTCGGCGTCGATGACGTCGTTGATCGCGGCGGCGATGTCCGGGTCCCCGCCCGCGACCCGCTCGTACTGAACGGTCCAGTTGCCCAACCCATCCGGACTGGCGCCGGCGATCGTATCCGGGGTGGCCGTAAAGCCACCGGCAACATCTGCCGACACCCCGCCCGCCGCGGCCAGCGACACCGTCGCCGCGAGCACCGTGGCCAGCGCTGCCGTGCGGATTCCCCGTAAATTCATTACGCTTCCTAACGTGGGTACTGGTGACGCAAATAATAGTCGGAAATCGACCACGGCTGGCATACTTCTGCGTTTTCAACGGAGATATTGTCAAATCAGGGAATGCTGGCAACGGTGCGCCGGAGCTTTTCCTTATTTGGTGACCCGCCAAAGCCGATTACCGCCACACCCGCGCGTGCGGTGTCCGCGTGGCAGCAACTCGTGTGAGCGCAGGCGCCGCACCCCCCACTCGACCGACCAACCAGTTGGATGGTATACATCGATGATGCGCACCGGCATCTTCCTCAACTACGCCGGCGGCTTCAAGGAAGCCGTCGCCCACGTCGTCGAACTCGAGAAGGTCGGTGTCGACATCGCCCTGGTCGCCGAGGCCTACTCGTACGACGCGATCAGCCAGCTGGGGTATCTGGCGGCGAAGACCTCGACGATCGAGCTGGGCTCGGGTGTCGTCCCGATCTATATCCGCACGCCGTCGCTGCTGGCGATGACCGCCGCCGGCCTCGACTACGTCTCCGACGGCCGGTTCCGCCTCGGCATCGGCACGTCGGGCCCCCAGGTGATGGAGGGGTTCCACGGGGTCCCGTTCGACGCGCCGCTGGGCCGCACCCGGGAGGTCGTCGAGATCTGCCGGCAGGTGTGGCGCCGGGAGAACGTCTCCTACGACGGCAAGTACTATCAGCTGCCGTTGCCCGCCGACCGCGGCACCGGGCTGGGCAAGCCGCTACACCTGATCAATCACCCAGTGCGCGAACGGATCCCGATCACCATCGCCGCGCTGGGACCCAAAAACGTCGAGCTGACCGCCGAAATCGCCGAGGGCTGGCAGCCGGTGTTCTTCTACCCGGAGAAGGCCGACGCGGTCTGGGGTGCATCGCTGCGCGCCGGGTTCGCCAAACGCGATCCGGCGCTGGGGCCGCTGGATGTCATGGTCAGCGCCAGCCTGGCGATCGGCGACGACGTCGCCGACCGGCTGGCCTGGGTGAAGCCGCAGCTGGCACTCTACATCGGCGGCATGGGCGCCAAGGGCCGCAACTTCTACCACAACCTGGCCACCCGGTACGGGTTCGGCGAGATCGCCGACCGCATCCAGGAGCTGTATCTGGCCGGGCGCAAGGCCGAGGCGATCGAGGCCGTGCCCGACGATTTGGTGCGCCAGGTGTCGCTGATCGGCCCGCGCGGTTTCGTCGCCGAGCGGGTGGCGGCGTTCGCCGCGGCCGGGGTGACCACACTGCTGGTCAACCCGCTGGCCACCGAGCCGGCCGAATCCGTGCGCTATGTGGAGGAGCTGCGGCAGCTGCTGCCCGGCTGATGCCTCACTGCCCGGCCTGCGGCAATTCCTCGGCGGCGATCTGGCACGGCGTTGCCGCGGCCTCCTCGGCCGGGGGCTGCGGCGCCGCCGGTGGCGGCGAATCCGCCAGCGCCTCGGTGTGTTCGGGCTCCGCGGGCGGGTCGGCGGCAGGCACGGCGCCGTCCTGGGTCTGAGCAGCGTCGTCCTCGACGGGTGCCCGGTCGGTGGCCGCGTCCACCGGCTCGTCCTGCTCGGGTTCCTCGGTGTCCTCGGTGTTCTCGGGGTCCTCGTCGGGGTCGTCGGGTTCCTTCGCGAGTTCGTCGTCGATGCCCGTCGCGTCGTCGGCCAGCGGGTCGAGCCCGTCGTTCGGTGTTCCCAGCAGCGCTCCGATCGCGTTGGCGATCTGTCCGATCAGTCCGGACAGAGCGCCGCTGCCGGTGGGGATTTCGGCACCGAGCGGAGATCCGGCGGCCGGGTCGCCGTACGGCCCCGACGCCGAACCGTCGATGGTGGGCTCCGGCGGACGCGGCGGCGCCGGGTCGGGCGCGGGCGTCACCGGCTGCGGCGCGGGCGGCGGGTCGTGGCGTGGGGGCAGCGCAGCGGCCGGGGCCACCGGTACCGCGACCGCCGGTTGTGGGTAAGGCGTTGCGAGCTCGCCGGGAAGCGCGAAATACGGTGCCGGCGCCGCCATCGTCTCGGCGGCACCGTCGTAGGCCGCCGCCACCGCGGATCGGGTGGCCCGCATCGCGGTGAGCCAGTCAACGCGAATGTCGTTGTCCACGTACGGCGTTACCTGCCGCTCGACGACCTCGTGGGCCGCCGCCCGGTCCCCCACACCGGTCGCCACGGTCTGCGCGGCGGCCAACCACACCGGACGCTGGGCGGCGCAGCGATCATCGATGTCTATTGCGGTGGCCACCTTGTCGTCCACCAACCGCCACAGGGTGTCGATTAGCGCCGCGTAGCTGTCGGCGGCGGCGTGGACGGCGGCCGCCGCCTCGGCCCCGGCAGCACAATGCCGGCGCAGGAACGCCGTCGCCGCGTCGCCGCCCGATCCCGCCCAGGCCGCCGCCAGGTCGCCGAGCTGGGTGCGCTGCAGGCGCAGCGCCTCCTCGGCGGCGGCGGCCGTCGCCCGCAGCGCGGCGCCGTCACCGTCGAGCGCCGGCAGGTCGAGCCCGGTTTCGCCGTCGTACCAGTCGTGAACCTGCGCGTCGTGCGCGGTGAGTTCGGGATGCTGATAACCGAGCAGGTGGGCGGCGCGCACGTAGTGCTGGGTGTGGTCGACGGCAAGCTGGCCCGTGGCCAGTCGGGCGGCGACATCAGGGTGTGTCATCGTCACCCGATCCGGGCCGCGCCGTACAGTTCAACGTCGGCGTAGTGATCTGCGCTGGCCCGCAACGCCAGCGCGATTTCCGCGCTGGCCCGGGACCACTGCGTCAACTGGGCGGCCAACCGGTCGACCGCGCGGCGCAGCGCGTCACCCTGAGCAACGTAGGCGCGTCCGGCGCTGGCCCCGTCGAACCTCAGCCCGCCCAGGTGGGCGCGCACCGCCGTGGTGAGGATCTCGGCGGTGCCATCAAACTGGTTGGCGGCGGCCCGCATCGCGGCGACATCGACCCGGGTGGTGTCTTGGTGTCCCACGACCGCTTGGACGTGGCGGCGCCCATTCCGGTTCCACTACCTCCCGCAAGGGTGCGCAGATGTACAGCCCAAAGGCCGAAAACCCGTGCAACTGCGCACGCTCGCGGCTAAGGCTAAGGCTAAGGCTAAGGGTAACGGGAGTGGGCGCCGCTGACCGACTTGGCGACTCGCTGCGCGAGCTGACGCGCGGTGTCCTCGTCGGCGGCTTCCACCATGACCCGGACCATCTGCTCGGTTCCGGACGGACGCAACAGGATTCGCCCGGTGTCGCCGAGTTCCTGCTCCACCTGCTGCACCACGCTGCGCACCGAGGGCGCGGCGGCAACGGTCGCCTTATCGTCGACCTCGACATTGATCAGCACCTGCGGCAAGGTGCGCATCGCCGACGCCAGGCCCGCCAACGGCAGCCCGGTTTGGGCCATCCGGGACATCAACCGCAGGCCGGTGATGATGCCGTCACCGGTGGTGGCCAGCGCCGGCAGCACGATGTGGCCGGACTGCTCCCCGCCGAGCATGAACCCGCCGGCGCGCAGTTCTTCCAGGACGTAGCGGTCACCGACGCCGGTGGTGCGCACCGTGACGCCGGCCGCGCGCATCGCCAGGTGCAGCCCCAGGTTGCTCATCACCGTGGTCACCAACGTGTTGGCGGCCAATTCCCCGGCGTCGCGCAGGGCCAGTGCGAGCACCACCATGATGGCGTCGCCGTCGATGACGGCACCGTCGGCGTCGACGGCCAGGCACCGGTCGGCGTCGCCGTCGTGCGCCAGGCCCAGGTCGGCGCGGTGCGCCAGCACCGCCGAGCGCAGCCCATCCAGGTGCGTGGAGCCGCAGCCGTCGTTGATGTTCAGCCCGTTGGGTTCGGCGTTGATCGCGATCACCCGGGCACCGGCGGCCCGGTAGGCGCGCGGCGCCGCCGCCGACGCCGCGCCGTGCGCGCAGTCCACCACCACGGTGAGCCCGTCGAGCCGCACCGTCGCGGCCTTGCTGACCTGGCGCAGGTAGCGGTCCAGGGCGTCCTCGGCGTCGACGACGCGCCCGATGTCGGCGCCGACCGGACGCGGCCCCGGCGCCGCGGCGAGCAGGGCCTCGATCTGATCCTCGGTGGCGTCGTCGAGCTTGTGCCCGCCCGGCCCGAAGATCTTGATCCCGTTGTCGGGCATCGGGTTGTGCGACGCCGAGATCATCACCCCGAAATCGGCGTCATAAGCGCTGGTCAGATAGGCCACCGCCGGGGTGGGCAGCACCCCCACCCGCAGCGCGTCGACCCCCTGGCTGGTCAGCCCGGCGATCACCGCGGCCTCCAGCATCTCGCCGCTGGCCCGCGGGTCGCGGCCGACCACCGCGACGCGGCGGCCGGTGCGGCGGGTGCCCGCGAGCCGGCGCGCCGCCGCCGCACCCAAGGCGAGCGCCAACTCGGCGGTCAGCTCGCGATTGGCGACCCCGCGTACGCCGTCGGTGCCGAACAGTCGACCCATAGCTATCCTTTTCTGCCGCGAGCGTGCGGATTTGTCCGTCGACACGCCGAATGGCGCGTACAACGATGCACGCTCGCGGCCAGAATGTGACCGCCGATCAACGCTTGCTGTACTGCGGGGCCTTACGGGCCTTCTTCAGACCGTACTTCTTGCGCTCGGTGGAACGCGGGTCACGGGTCAAAAAGCCGGCCTTCTTCAACGCCGGCCGGTCCTCGGGCTGCGCGACGATCAACGCGCGGGCGATGGCCAGGCGCAGGGCGCCGGCCTGCCCGGACGGGCCGCCGCCGTCGAGGTGGGCGTACACGTCGAAGTGGTCGACCCGGTCCACGGTGACCAGCGGGGCCTTGATGAGCTGCTGGTGCACCTTGTTGGGGAAGTAGTCCTCCAGGCTGCGCCCGTCGAGGTCGAACTTGCCGGTGCCGGGCATCAACCGCACCCGCACCACGGCTTCCTTGCGGCGGCCGACCGTCTGGATCGGACGCTCGAGGTACACCGGTTCGGCGGCGACGGCTTCGGGGCTCTCGGCAACCGCGTCGACGGCGCCGGCCTCCTCGGTCACGGTCTCGGTCATTGCGTCACCTGCTTGATCTCGTACGGAATCGGCTGCTGGGCGGTGTGCGGATGCTCCGGGCCCGCGTAGACACGCAGCTTGCGCTGGATCTGGCGGCCCAGCTTGTTCTTGGGGAGCATGCCGGTGATCGCCTTTTCGACGACGCGGTCGGGGTGACGCTGCATCAGATCGCCGACGGTGCGCTTGCGCAGCCCACCGGGATATCCCGAGTGGCGGTAGACCCAGGTGCGTTTCGGTTTGTCACTGCTGATGGCAACTTTGTCGGCGTTGATGATGATGACGAAGTCGCCACCGTCGACGTTGGGCGTGAACGTCGGCTTGTGCTTGCCGCGCAGCAGGGTGGCTGCCGCGACGGCGAGACGGCCGAGCACCACGTCCGTGGCGTCGATGACGTACCACGACCGCGTGGTGTCACCCGCCTTCGGCGCGTAGGTAGGCACAGCGCTCCTTTTCTCGGGTTGAATCCCGGTTGGTGACCGGGTGCCGGTCCGGCGTCGACGGCCGGGTTGTTCTCGGCGACCGACAGTGACCCGAGACCCGTGCGTACCGCACGCCAACGAGGCAGCTTACCGGCGGGCATCGGTGCAGGTCAAAACGGGGCTATGTGCGCGTCTTGACCCGCGAGGCAATGGCCTCGGCCGCGTTGTCCGAGTCCAGGGTGAGATCCCAAGCGGTGTGATCAACCAAGTAGTCGTAAATATGACGAGCGAGTGCCCGCTGATCATCGTCGTCGACGTGATAGACCTCGACCACCGTGACTCCGGGCTGCCAAGAGCGCGGCCACACACTCACCTCAGCGCGCTCATCGCCCGTGCGCAGACGCGTATAGCGGCGTTCCTTCTCCACCTGGACTACGCTGGGCGCGGTCTGCACAGCTTGCGTGACATCGGCAGGCGACGGTCCGGCGCCGACGATCACATAGTCGACATTCGCCATCACTCACCACCGTTGCGAATCGTGACGTCCAGCGGGCCCTCCGGAGTGTCTCGCCCGATCAACCGGATCGCCGTCACACCAGGGTAGTTGTCGACCGCATACCGGGCCAGGTCCTTTGCTGCGTCTATCGACATGGGAGTCCGCGCCAGATCAAGAATGAAGTTTCTTTTGCCGCGGTCCGCCGCATCCCTGATCTTGGTGAGGATTGTGTTGCGGTTACCACCGGCAGGCGATTTGATCTCCCACCGCCCACCACTCGATAGTTCGACGTCCGGACGCGGCCAATCTGACGTCGGTATGAACGTGACGCGTTCGCCGAGTTCCGCAAGCCGATTGGCGGTATCCAATTCATGTTGCTTGACACGTTTGACGTGGCTGCGCGCGACTGGGTGGTCCCGACGGCTCCCCTCCATCGGGACCACCCAGCCCGCTTATCTCCCCCACACCCCGGCGGCCCGATGGTCGGTGGCCGCCATGTCGGCGGCGCCGTCGCGCACGGCGTTGCCCAGCTCGAACAGGATGCCGGTGAGCGCGGTCGCCGCCTGATGCCATTTCAGCTGTTCGGCGCGGTAGGCGCCGGCGGCCTCCCGGGTCCACACCTCCTGCAGCGGCGCGATCTGGGACCTCAGATCCTCCAGCGCGGCGTTGAACCGCGCCGAGGTGACGTGGATCTCCTGGCGCACCGAATACTCGATCTCGTCGAAGTTGTAGGCCAACACCGGGTCCATGGCGTCTCCGTTCAGCTCAGGTGGTCGCCGGCGGCCGCGATGCGGCGCGAATGCTGGTGCGCGGCGTCGCGCAGCGTGCGCTCGTTGTAGCGGATGGTCTCGGCGATGCCGTGCAGGGCATGCACCAATTTCGCCGACTCGGCGTCCCAGCGATCCATCACATCCTTGAACCGGGTGGCCGCGATCCCGCCCCACACGCCCGGCGGCACAGTGCGCATCCGGCCGACGAAGCCCTGCAGCATCGCGCGGATCTCCTCGCTGCGGGCGTCGAGGGTGGCGGCGACCGCGCGCATCAGCTCGAAATCGGTGCTCAATGCGTTCACACCTGGTTGGACTGCGGCGCCGCCGGTTTGGTTCCGGTGCGTTTCGCCGACGGTTCAGCCCCACCGGTGCGCCGAGCGCACCGCCCGCTCGCAGACGTCGCGCACCGCGTCCTCGTCGCCGGGCGGGCTTTGGCAGCCGATGCTGATCCGCACCGTGTCGTCGACCAGGATGACCCAGCCGATGTCGTGTCCGGGGCGCACTTCGCGGTAGGTCACCGCCGGCCGGTCGGCGTACCGCCCCGCGGGGTCGAAGTCGACGAAGACGCCGGGCGGCTGGTCGGCCAGCGCCCGCTGCAACGACGCCGCGGTGGCGCTCAGGGCCGGGTCGGCCAGCGGCGACTGGGTGACGTGCAGCGCGAGCTGCGGGTTGCCCGGCGCACTCAGCACCACCCGCGCCGACCCCGGCCCGGCGGTGACCCGCTGCATCGGCCACTGCGCGGGAACCTGCAGCGTGATCTGGCCCTCGACCAGAAACGTCGGCGGAGACACCGCGGCCACCGGGGTGTGGTGGCGCCCGCAGGTGGCCACCCCGCACAGCGCGGCGGCCAGCACCACGGCCGCCCCGGGCAGCGCCGCACGCCGGGGGCGGCGCGCCGGGGGTGGCGGACCGGGTTGGGGCTGGGTGTCGGTGATCGCGGTGGCCAGCGCGGTGTCGTCCAGCACGTCCACCGCCGCAGCGGTCGCGCGGAGGCGTGTGGCGATCATGGCGGCCAACGCCGGTGCGCCGCCCACCGTCGCCGGCGCGTCGATCAGCACCGTCGCGGGCGCCTCCGAGGTCATGGCGGTGAGGCGCCCGGCGACCGCCGCGGCGACCCGGTCCGGGGGGCCGGTGCGGGGCACGGCGGCGACGGTGGTTGCGGTGATGGCCACCAGCTGCGGCGCGATCTCCACGACGACGGCCGGTCCCGGTGCGGCCGCGGCCAGCACCCGGGCCCGGCACCGGGTGGTGACGTCCGCGGTGAACGCCAGCGCCGCGGTGCGCACCCGCCGCACCCGCGCCGCCGCCCACCAGGACGGGTGCACGATGAGCACCGCGGGCGCGGTGCCGCACAGGTTGCGCAGCATGGTGCGCCACAGCGCGTCGACGCCCACCGGCTGCGCGTGCACCAGCGCTACCGGATCGTCGAGCGCGTCCAGGGCCGCGGCCGCCGTTTCCGCGTCGACACCCGGCGGGTCGGCGGCGCCGCGGCCGAGCCGGCGGATGGCGCCGGGGCCGGCCTCGATCACCGCGGGCCGCGCGGTCACGGCGGCGGGGTCCACGCCACCTGGATGCGTTGGGCGCCGCCGCGGGTGAGCAGGGTGCCGCGGCCGGGCGGCAGCGGCACCGGTCGCACCGACCCCAGCAGCGGGCCGTCGTCCGGGTGTCCGCTGAGCATCAACCCCATCGCGCCCAGATCGCGCAGCCCGGCCAGCAGCGGCTCGAACATCGCCCGCGCGGCGCCGCCGGTGCGCCGCGCGAGCACGATATGCAGTCCGAGATCGCCGGCGTGCGGCAGGAATTCCAGGATCGGTGTCAGCGGGTTGCCGGCGGCGGTGGCCACCAGGTCGTAATCGTCGATCACCAGATACACCTCCGGCCCCGACCACCACGACCGGGTCCGCAGCTGCGCCGCGGTGACGCGGGCTCCGGGCATCCGCCGCACCAGCACCTCCAGCAGACCGGGCAGCAGGTCCGCCAGCGCGGCCGCCGACATCGCGTAGCCGCGCAGCCGGTCGCCCGCGACCACCCCCAGCAGGGCCCGCCGATAGTCGACGACGACCAGCTGCGCTCGCTCGGCCGTCGCGGTGCGGGTGATCTCCTGGCACACCGTGCGCAGCACCGACGTCTTGCCGCTGGCGGTGTCGCCAAGCACCAACAGATGCTGCTGCTGCCCGAACTCCAGTGCGACGGGGCGTAATTCGCGTTCGTCGAGCCCCACCAGGATGGTGTCGCGCCGCTGCTCGTCGGCCGCCTGCAGCACGGTGTGCCGGTCGATGAGGGTCGGCAGCAGCCGCACCGGCGGCGCCGCGGGGGTGTTGCGGTGGGCCCGCACCCGGTCGGGCCGCGGGACCGCGATCACCATGTGCAGCCCGTCGCCCGTCAGCCCGTGCCCGGCCTGGGTCGGCACCCGCTGCGCGCGACGCCGGTCCACCTCCGATTCGGCGGGATCACCCAACCGCAGCTCGATGCGGGTGCCGATCTGATCCTTCAACGCGGGCCGCAGATCCGCCCACCGGGCCGCGGACAGCATCACGTGCACCCCGAACGACAGACCGTGCCCGGCCAGCGCGGTGATCGCGGCGTCCAGCGCGTCGAAGTCGTGTCGTAGCCGCGCCCACCCGTCGACAACCAGGAACACGTCGCCGAACCGGTCGCCGGCGCAGCCGGGGTGGCCGTCCGCGCGCGCCCGCCGGTACTGGGCCATCGAGGCGATCCCGCAGGCCCGGAACCGGGCTTCTCGGCTGCCGACGATCGCCTCGAGTTCGGTGACCACCCGCTCGACCAGGTCGGGTTCGGCCCGGCCGGCCACCGCCCCCACGTGCGGCAGCGCACGCACCGATTCCAGTGCCCCGCCGCCGAAGTCCAGGCAGTAGAACTGCACCCGGGTGGGGTCGTGGGCGGTGGCCAGCGCGGTGATCACGGTGCACAACGCGGTCGATTTGCCCGACACCGGTGCGCCGATCACCGCGACATTGCCGGCGGCGCCGGACAGGTCGACCCGCAGCGGGGTGCGGCGCTGCTCGAGCGGCCGGTCGACGAGACCGATCGGCACCGCCAGACCGGCGGCGGGGTCCGCGGTGAGCAGGCTGTCCAAGGCCGGTGCCGCCCCCAGCGGCGGCAGCCACACCCGATGCGCCCGCGCGCCGTGCCCGGCCAGCCGGTCCAGCACGGTGTCCAGCAGCGTCTGCCCGCTGCCGCTGTCCGGTCGCCGCCGCACGGGTCCGCTGGCGGCGGCGGTGAAGGGGCGCACCGCGTCGGGCTGGCCGGTCGGGCGCGCGGCGACCACGGGGCAGGGCCCGGACACGTAGGCGCTCTGGAAGCGGATCAACTCCCCGGCCGCGGTCCGCAGGTAGCCGGCACCCGGGGTGGCGGGCAGCTCATGGGCGTCCGGGGCGCCCAGCACCAGCCGGGATTCGCTGGCGGACAGGGTTTTCAGGCAGATCCGGTACGACAGGTGCGAGTCCAGTCCGCGCAGCCGGCCCTCGTCGAGCCGTTGACTGGCCAGCAGCAGATGCATCCCCAACGACCGGCCGAGGCGACCGAGCGCACCGAACATGTCGACGAAGTCCGGGTGCTGGCTGAGCAGTTCGGAGAATTCGTCGACAATGATGAACAACGTCGGCAGCGCCGCCCGCCGGGCCCCCGCCCGGCGGGCGGCGTCGTAGGCGGCGACGCTGACGCAGCCGGCCGCCCGCAGCAGTTCTTGTCGCCGGGTCATCTCACCGGCCAGCGCGTCACGCATCCGCGCCACCAGCGGCGCCGCGTCGGCGAGGTTGGTGATGACCGCCGCGACGTGGTGGGCGCGCTCCAGCCCGAGAAATGTGGCGCCGCCCTTGAAGTCGACCAGTACCAGGTTCAGCTCGTCCGGGGAGTGGCGGGCGATCAGCCCCAGCGCGACCGTGCGCAGCAACTCGGACTTGCCCGATCCGGTGGCGCCCACGCACAGCCCGTGCGGACCCATCCCCTGCTCGGCGGCCTCCTTGATGTCGAGGTGCACGGTGGCGCCGGCGGCGGTGGTGCCGATCGGCACCCGCAGCCGGTCGTGCCGGGTGCGGCCGCGCCACGCCGCGGTCGGGTCGAATCCGGCGGGATCACCGAGGCCGAGCAGCGCCGGCCAGCTCGACCCGCCGGGCCCGCCGCCGGCCCGGTATCCGGCCAACCGCCGCGCGCACACCAGCGCATCGTCGGCGTCCAGGTGGTCCGGCCGGGCCAGGACGCGGTCGGTTGTGGCGTCGCCCAGCTCGGTCAGCGTCGCGCCGTCCACCCGCAGCCGCAGCCCGGCGATGCGCTCGCCGCCGGGGCCCACCTGCAAGACGGTCCGGCCGCCGCCGGTCAGCACCGGCTCACTGGGGTCGACCGTGACCCCGTCGAGCAGCACCACCAGGTGCGGCGACGGGGGCCGCAGCTCCCCCAGTGCGGCCTGCGCGCAATCCAGCGTCGGGTACATCATCCGGGCGGGTCCCGCGTCGTCGACCATCGTCGGATGCTGGTGGTGCGGCAGCCATTTCAGCCAGTCCCAGTCGTCGCGGCACCGGCCGGCGACCACCCCGGCGATCAGCAGCTGGTCCGGTCCGTGCCACACGGCGAGCTGGCAGAGCATCGCCCGCAGCAGGCCCCGCACCCGGGCGGGGTCGCCGGCCACCGCCACCGCGGCCAGCCCGCGCAGCGTGATCGTGATCGGGGTGTCCGGGACCGTCGCGTGGGTGTCCACGAAGCGCCGCACCGCGGCGGCGGTGACCGGATCGCGCCGGTGGGCGGGTCGGCTGCGCGGCGCGATCAGCCGGGTGGCCAGCGGCCGGGCGCCGACCCCGACCCGGATTTCGGTGAAATCCGGGTCGTCGCCGCGCCGCTCCCACATCCGGTCCCCGCCCACCACCGTCCACAACGCGGTCGGGTCGGGGTGGCGCCGCCGCAGCGCGGCGCGTTGTGCCGCAGCGGTGGTGGCCACCGTGCGGCGCAGCTCGCTCAGGTAGTCCAGGTAGTCGCGGCGGTCATCGTCGAGGCCGCCGCGGCGGCCGCGGGCGGATGCCGCGGCGACGCACACCGAGATCAGCATCAGCGCCGGGAAGATCGCGAACATCGGGGTGCGGGGGGTGACCGACCCGGAGCGGTACAGCGCCGCCGTCGCGCCGATCATGGCGACTCCCAGCACCACCGGCAGCAGTCGGGTCAGCAGCGCGCCCTGGGCCGGCGGCGGCACCTCCGGCGGTGCGGCGACCTCGAGGTCGCCGGCGGCGACCGTTGGTGCCGGGGTCCGCGCGGCCGGCACGAACTCGATGGTGGCGGGCGAGGTCATGGTGGCGCACACCGTAGGAACCGCCACCACTGCCCGCAAGTCAGCTGTGGATCGGCGCACACGCGGCGGGCTCGAACGGACTAGCGTGCCGAAAATCCGCATCGCGAAGGAGAACACGCTGGTGCCCGCCAACTCGAGCCTGCGTCGCATTTCGGTGCACGCCGACGCCGTCCACGTCGACCTGGCCGTGCCGGCCCAGCTGTCGATCGCCACCCTGCTGCCCGCGATTGTCGACATCGTGGCGGCCCGCGGTTACCGCCGCGACCACCCGACCGCGGCACCCTACCAGCTGACCCGGCCCGCGGTCGGCGCCCTGGATGCATCGAAAACCCTTGCCCAGCACGGTATCCTCGACGGAGCGGTGTTGGTGGTGACGCGTCCGGCGGACGCGCCACCGGCCCCGCGGTACGACGACGCCGCCGAGGCGGTCGGGGCGGCCGTGCACACGGTGACGCATCCCTGGACCCCGCGGACCGGGCGGCTCTGCCGCGCCGTGGTCGCCAGCTGGCTCGCCGCTGCGGGAGCGGCGCTGCTGGTGACCGCGGGGATCGTGCCGTCGGGCGGCCGAAACCTCGCGGCGGCAACCGGTGTCGCCGCCGGCGCCGCGGGCGTCGCGGTAATGGCCGCGGTGATCGCGTACCGGGCCCGACGCGATCCCCTGACCGGGGCCGCGTTGAGCCTGTGGGCGAGCGGGTTCGCCGCCGTCGCCGGGTTTCTGGCGGTGCCCGGCGGTCCGGGGCCGCCCAATGCGCTGCTGGCCGCGATGGCCGCGGCGGCGGTGTCGGCGTTGGTGGGCTGCCTGGCGGGCTGCGGCTCGGTCGCGGTGACGGCGGTGTCGGGGCTGGCGGTGCTCGTCGCCGTCGCGATGTTGGCCGCGGTGGCCGTCCGGGTGCCGCTGCAGGTGATCGGTGCGGTCACCGCCGCGGTGGCGGTGGGGTTGCTGCAGGCCGCCGGCTGGGTGTCGGTCGCGGCCGCCGGGCTCGCGCCGCGACTGGACACCGCGCCGCCGACGAATCAGCTGACCGCCCAGACGATTCGCGCCCACGGCACCCTGACCAGCCTGGTCGTCGCACTGTCGGTGGCGGCCGCGCTCGGGGCGATCGGGGCCGTGGTCGGGGTGCACGGCACCGGCCCGCCGCGCACCGCCGGGCTGCTGTTCGCGGCGGTGATCGGCGCGGCGCTGGTGCTGCGGGCGCGCACGCACACCGACCGACGTCAGGTGGTGGCCTTGCTGGCGGCGGGCACCGCCGCGGTCGGCGCCGCGGCCGTCGCGGCAGCGGCGGCGGTACCGCACGGGAGTTGCGTTGCCGCAGCTGGACTCGTCGCCGCCGCGCTGTGCATTTGCTGCGTTCCGGCGCCGTCGTGGTCGCCGGTGCTGCACCGGGTCGGGGAACGGGCGGAGTATCTGACGCTAGCCGCGCTGGTCCCGCTCACCTGCTGGGTGTGCGGGCTGTTCGGTGCCGCGCGCAGCATGGCCCTGCTGTGACCCGCTGGTGGGCCCCCGCCGCGGTGCTGCTCGGGCTGGCGCCGTGCCTGGCGACGCCCGGCTACGCGGTGTCGCCACCACCGATCGACGACACCTGGCTGCCCGCGCCGGCGCCGCCCGCACCGCCGCAGCCCACCGTGCAGCGCGAGGTGTGCACGGTGCCGGCCTTCGACCCGCAGCGCGGTGAGCAGCCCGGCCAGCTCGACGGCCTCGGCCTGCCGCAGCTGTGGCAACTGTCCCGCGGGGCCGGGCAGCGGGTCGCCGTTATCGATACCGGGGTGGCGCGGCATCGTCGGTTGACCCACCTGGTGGCCGGCGGCGATTACGTGTTCACCGGCGACGGCACCCAGGACTGCGACGGGCACGGCACCGTGGTGGCCGGGATCATCGCCGCCGCACCGGATTCCGGTGACACCTTCGCCGGGGTGGCCCCGGAGGCGACCCTGCTCAGTATCCGTCAGTCCAGCACCAAGTTCGGGCCGCTCGCCGACCCGGGGCGCCCGGGGGTCGGCGACGTCAACACGCTGGCGCTGGCGGTGCGCACCGCGGCCGATCTGGGTGCCACGGTGATCAACATTTCGTCGGTGGCGTGCGTGTCCGCCGAAGCGGGGCTCGACGACCGTGCGCTGGGCGCCGCATTGGCCTACGCGGTCGACGTGAAGGACGCGGTCGTGGTCGCCGCGGCCGGCAACACCGGCGGGCCGGGGCAATGTCCGGGGCAGCGGACCGCGCCGGGTTCCGACGGCGCCGCCGTGGCGGTGAGCCCCGCCTGGTACGACGATTACGTGCTGACGGTCGGCTCGGTGACCGGCGAGGGTGCGCCCTCCTCGTTCACCCTGGCCGGACCGTGGGTGGACGTGGCCGCCCCGGGCGAGGCGGTGCTGTCGCTGAGCCCGGTCGGCGACGCGATGGTCAACGCGGTCGGCGGCCACGCCGATCGGGGGCCGATTACCGGCACGAGCTACGCCGCCCCGGTGGTGAGCGGGCTGGCGGCGTTGATCCGGGCCCGCTTCCCCGCCCTGACCGCGCGGCAGGTGATGGCGCGGATCGAAGCCACCGCCCACCAGCCGCCCGGCGGCTGGAATCCCGTGGTCGGCACCGGCGTCGTCGATGCGCAGGCGGCGCTGAGCGCCGAGGCACCGACCGCGGCCGCGCCGCCCCGGTCGGCCGCGGTCCCGGTGCCGGTGACCCCGGCGCCGGCGCCCGCCGCGACCGACCGCCGCCCGCACGACACCGCGGTCATCGGCGCGGCGGTCTGCCTGACCGTGCTGGTGGTGGCGCTGGTCACCAGCCGGCTACGCCGGGTCGCTCGGCACGACGTCGCGGGCGACTAACGCGTGTTGGCGACTCAGCTCGGGCCCCTGCGGCAGTCCCACCAGCATCGGCCACGGCGCCGGGGTCGGCGGCGCCGTCAGGCCCAGGCTGCGTGCGGTGGCGTCGTCGGGGATGGCGAACCGGACGCCGGTGCCGGCGATGAGGTAGCGCACCCCGCTGGCGCGCACGTAGGCGGTGTTCCCCGGCGGCAGATACACCGCGTCCAGGGCCGGGCCCGCTCCGTCGGCCTGGGCCAGCGCCACCGGCGCCGCGCCGGGCGGCAGCGGCAGCGCCGCACCGGCGGACACCGTGGTTTCGGGGCCGCCCGAGGGCGGCTGCGCCCAGGTCACGCACAGCGTGGTGGCGCCGCCGACCGGGAACTCGGGCAGCGTGGCCGCCCCGGTTACCCGCGGCGCGGTGATCGGCGGCGCCTCGGGGACGGCGTTGAGCAACAGCGCGGACACCGTCGGCGGCGGCTGTCCGTCCCAGCGCAGCGCCCGCGTCACCGCCGGGTCGGTGAGGCTCACCGCCGCGCGCCGCCCGCCGTAGAGCAGGTAGGTCCGGCCCGCACCGCCGGGACCCGTCGTGACCAGCAGGCGACGCTCGGCGGCCAGCGGCTGCAACGGCCGGACCGGTCCGGCGATCACCGTGGTGGTCGGCGGCGAGCCGGCGTCACACACCGTCCAGCCCGATTCGGTGTCCGACAGCGGCGGCGCCAGCGCCGGGGGCGCGCCCGGAATACCCAGCAGCGGACCGCGTTTGGCGTGGTCGATGTCGGATTGGCGCACCCTGCGCGGACTGGCGGCGGTGGCCGCGATCAACCGCGCCGAGGCCAGGTTCAGCACCGGATGCAGCGTGTCGTCCACCCGGACGTACAGCGCGCCGGATTCGGCAGCCATCACAATGGGCGCACCGTCCAGTCCCGGGTGTGGCCGGACGAAGGCCAGTGCGGCGCCACCGAACACCATCAGTGCCGCCAGCAGACACCCGGTGGCCAATGACCGGACCCGGGCGGGCGGCTCCGCGGTCGCCACCTCACCGCCCCGCAGCGCCTGCTCGATCCGGCGCGACGCGAAGCGGTAGCCGCTGACCTGCAGCCGGGTGGCGGGTCGGCTCGTCACCGCCTAACCGTAGGCCGGCCGCCAGCACCGGGCCCGGCGTCGATCCACAGGTCAGTTGCTGCAGAGTTTCCGGCCGTTGGCGCCGCGCCGGAACGGAAAGTGCAGCGTGCGCCCCCGCACGTTCACCGGCGGCGCCATCATCAACAGATTTTCCAGCCGTTCTCCCGGACCATGTGATACGGCGCGTTGACGGTGACCCGTTGGGTCATCACCGTGGTCGCGGTGGCGGTGTCACCGGTGACGGTCACCGCGGTGACCGTCACCTGCATGGGTCCCCGCTCGGCCCGCTGATTCTTGATCATGTCGAGGTTGAAATTGCCCGCCCTGGCCGAGCAGATCTGGGCCATGAAACCGTCCCAGTCCTCCGCGTTGTAGGCGCCCGTCGACGCCACCACGACCTGACGGATCGCCGCGTCGTCGGCTCCGGTGTTCGACGCCGGTGCCGGTGGCTGCACCGGCCGGGGCGCCGGCGGCGGCGGTGGCGGGGCTTCCATCGGCAGCAGCGTCGCCGGGGCCGGTGGCGCTGGCTCGGTGGTTTGGGCCGCGGCGGGGGTGCCGGCGACCGCGCACGACGTCACCACGCTGGCCACCGCCACCGCACCGGCCACGCCCGCCGCGACGCCAGCAAATCTGCGCAAAGACCCGTTCAACCCCAACCCTCCCTGGCGGTGACGAGCACCGGAACACACAACCCACCCAGCCTAGCAACGCGCCGACCAGGCAGATACCGCATTCTGCGACCGCGCCGGGCCCCCGGTAATATCTGGCTGTGCACATCGACCAGATCGTTTCCGCGAAGCCCGGCCGCCGCGCCCGGCGGCGGTCCCGCAGTGTGCGTTGGACCGGCCTCGGCGCGCTGACCCTGCTCAGTGCCGGCACCCTGCTCGTCGCCCCGAGCACGGTTCCGTCGGCGGCCGCCGACGACTGCCCGGACGCCGAAGTGATCTTCGCCCGCGGCACCAGCGAGCCGCCCGGCGTCGGGCGGGTCGGTGACGCCCTGGTCGGGTCGCTGCGGGCACAACTCCCCGGCGAGAACATCGGGGTGTACGCGGTGAACTATCCCGCCGGCCGCCTGCAGTTGGGCGGCGGCGACGGCGCTAACGACGTGATTCGGCACGTCAAGGACATGGCCGGCAAGTGCCCGGACACCAAACTGGTGTTGGGCGGCTACTCGCAGGGCGCCTCGGTGATCGACATCGTCGCCGGTGTCCCGGTGGTCGGCGTGACCTGGGGCAGCCCGCTGCCGCCCGAATACGCCGACAACATCGCGGCGGTCGCGACGTTCGGCAATGCCGCCGACCGCGGCGGCGGCTCGCTGGCCAGCCAAAGCGCGCTGCTGGGTTCCAAGGCCATCGACATGTGCAACGCCAGCGATCCGATCTGCCACGAGGGCCCGGGCAACCAGTGGGAATCGCACACCGACGGCTACATCCCGGCGCTGACCGATCAGGCCGCCACCTTCGTGGCCGGCAGGATCCGGACCGGCCAACCGCATATCCAACCGCCCGAAGAACACATCAACTAAACTAGTTGCATCCCCTAATATTTTGATCCGCTAATATCAGAGCGTGACAAGACACCGGATGTTTGGGCGGTCCTTCAGCCGCAGCGTTGTGTTAGCGGGCGCCGTGGCCCTGGCCGCGGTGGTGATCGCACCGGCGGTGATGCCCGCGTCGATGCTGCCCCGCGCGGCGGCGGCCTGCCCCGACATCGAGGTGGTGTTCGCCCGCGGCACCAACGACTCACCCGGGGTCGGACGGGTCGGCAACGCCTTCATCGGGGCGCTGCGGTCCCAGGTCGGCGGCCGATCCGTCGGCGCCTACGGGGTGAACTATCCGGCCAGCTACGACTTTCGGGCCGCCGCGGATGGTGCGAACGACGCCAGCGCCCACATCCAGGACATGGCCAACAACTGCCCGGACACGCGGCTGGTGCTCGGCGGCTACTCCCAGGGTGCGGCGGTGATCGACGTGGTCGCCGCAGCGCCGGTGCCCGGCCTCGGGTTCAGCGCGCCGCTGCCCCCCGAGGCCGCCGATCACGTTGCCGCGGTGGCGGTCTTCGGGAACCCGTCGAACCGGTTTGGGCAACCGCTGACCAACAGCCCGGTGTACGGCGGCCGGACCATCGACCTGTGCTCCGACGGCGACCCGGTCTGCTCGGACGGGCAGAACTTCAGCGCGCACAGCGCCTACACCCCCGTGCTGACCAATCAGGCCGCCGCGTTCGTCGCCGGCCTGGTCTGACAAGCGACGCGGCGGTGAGATTGCGGCCGGGGTCGTGGATGCGGCCGGATCCGCAGCCCTGAACGCAATTTCGACGGCGGCGCGGGGTGCCGCGCCATCTCACCGGCGGCGCAGGTCGCGGGTGATCACGGTGCGCGCCGCCAACTCGCCATCGGGCGGGTAGTCGACACCCACCAGGGTCAGGCCGTGCGCCGGGGCGGCCGCGAAGTCGCTGGACCGGTGGGTGGCCGCCAGCAGCGCGGCGCACCAGTCCGGGCTGCGGCGACCGGCGCCGACCGCCAGCAGCGCCCCCACCAGGGAGCGCACCATCGACCAGCAGAACGCGTCGGCGGTGACATACGCGGTGACCTGGTCGCCGTCGTGGGTCCACTGGAGGCGCTGCAGGTCACGAATCGTGGTGGCGCCGGCGCGGTGTCGGCAGAACGCGGCGAAATCGTGCAGCCCCAGCAGGTTTCGTGACGCCGCGTTCATCGCGTCGACGTCCAGGGCCCGCGGCCACACCGTGACGTAGCGGGCCTGCTGCGGGTCCACCCCGTAGGGCGCCGTCGATAACCGGTAGACGTAGTGGCGGCGCAGCGCCGAGAACCGGGCGTCGAACCCGGCGGCGGCGCGGGCGATCTGGCGCACCCGGACGTCGGCGGGCAGCAGCCGCCCCAACCGGCGCACCAGCGGCAGGAATTCGGGGTCACCGCTGCGCGGGGTGCGCGGATAGGCATGGGTCACCGCGGCCGACGGGATGTCGACGTGGGCGACCTGACCGGTGGCGTGCACGCCGGTGTCGGTGCGTCCCGCGGCGAACAGCCGCACCGGGGTGCGGAACACCGTGGACAGCGCCTCGTCGAGCACGCCGGCCACCGTGCGCTGGCCGGCCTGCACCGCCCAGCCGGCGAACTCGGTGCCGTCGTAGGCGATATCCAGCCGCAGCCGAACAGCCCCGTCGGTCACGAGATCAGGACTTGTCAGCGTCCCCGTCGGTGTCCGCGGTCGCCTCGGCCGGCGCCTCGACGGCCTCGGCCTCAACGGCCTCGGCGGGCTCCTCCACCGGGGCCTCGGCGGCCGGTTCGGGTGCCTTCTCCGCCGCCGGCTGCGACGCCGCGACCCGCCGCGCCCGGTCGGCCTCAGAGGTCACCGTCTTCTCCCGCACCAGTTCGATGACGGCCATCGGGGCGTTGTCGCCCCGGCGCGCCTCGACCTTGATGATGCGGGTGTAGCCGCCGTTGCGGTCGGCGAAGTGCGGGCCGATCTCGGCGAACAGCGCGTGCACGACGTCCTTGTCGCGGATCTTCTTGAGCACCTCACGCCGGTTGTGCAGCGCGCCCTTCTTGGCGTGGGTGATCAGCTTCTCCGCGTACGGCCGCAACGCCCGGGCCTTGGCCTCGGTGGTCTTGATCCGGCCATGCTCGAACAGCGACGTGGCCAGGTTCGCCAGGATCGCTTTCTGGTGCGAGGACGACCCGCCGAGGCGAGGGCCCTTGGTGGGCTTGGGCATTGCTGGCTTCTCCTAAATGGGGCCGGCCCCCGTATCAGGTAGGGCCGGGACGGAATTGCGTTACAGCTGTTCGGTTTCGGCGTAGTCCTGGTCATCGTAGCCACCGTCGGCCGACCAGGTGCCGGTGGCGGCGTCGTAGCCGGCGACCTGCGACGGGTCGAAGCTGGCCGGGCTGTCCTTGAGCGAAAGACCCAGCTGGTGCAGCTTGATCTTCACCTCGTCGATGGACTTCTGGCCGAAGTTGCGGATGTCGAGCAGGTCGGACTCGGTCCGGGCCACCAGCTCGCCGACGGTGTGCACACCCTCCCGCTTGAGGCAGTTGTAGGAGCGCACGGTCAGGTCCAGGTCGTCGATGGGCAGCGCGAACGAGGCGATGTGGTCGGCCTCGGCCGGCGAAGGCCCGATCTCGATGCCCTCCGCCTCGACGTTGAGTTCGCGGGCCAGGCCGAACAATTCGACCAGGGTCTTGCCGGCCGACGCCAGCGCATCGCGCGGGCTGATCGAGTTCTTGGTCTCCACGTCCAAGATCAGCTTGTCGAAGTCGGTGCGCTGCTCGACGCGGGTGGCCTCCACCTTGTAGGTGACCTTGAGCACCGGCGAGTAGATGGAATCCACCGGGATGCGGCCGATTTCGGCGCCCGACGCCTTGTTCTGCACGGCGGGCACGTAGCCGCGGCCGCGCTCCACGACGAGCTCGACCTCCAGCTTGCCCTTGTCGTTGAGGGTGGCGATGTGCATGTCGGGGTTGTGCACGGTGACCCCGGCCGGCGGCACGATGTCGCCCGCGGTGACCGCACCCGGACCCTGCTTGCGCAGGTACATGGTGACCGGCTCGTCCTCCTCGGAGGACACCACCAGCGCCTTGAGGTTCAAGATGATGTCGGTGACGTCTTCCTTGACGCCGGGCACGGTGGTGAACTCGTGCAGCACGCCGTCGATGCGGATGCTGGTGACCGCCGCGCCGGGAATCGACGACAGCAGCGTGCGCCGCAACGAGTTACCGAGGGTGTAGCCGAAGCCGGGCTCCAACGGTTCGATGACGAACTGGGACCGGTTGTCGGCGATGACCTCTTCGGACAGGGTGGGTCGCTGAGAAATCAGCATTCTTTTCCATCTCCTTCTCGGCACCCGCTATTTGATGCCGGTCGGTCCTGCACCGGTCTGGTGCAGGGGTACTACTTCGAGTAGAACTCGACGATCAGCTGCTCGGTGAGCGGGACGTCGATCTGCGCCCGCTCCGGCAGCTGGTGGACCAGGATGCGTTGCCGCTCCCCCACCACCTGCAGCCAGCCCGGGATGGGCCGGTCGCCGGCGGTCTCGCGGGCGATCTGGAACGGCAGCGTGTTCAGCGACTTGTCCCGCACGTCGATGATGTCGTACTGCGACACCTGGTAGCTGGGGATGTCCACCTTGACGCCGTTGACGGTGAAGTGGCCGTGGCTGACCAGCTGGCGCGCCATCCGCCGGGTCCGGGCCAGCCCGGCCCGGTAGATCACGTTGTCCAGCCGGCTTTCCAGGATGCGCAGCAGCTCCTCGCCGGTCTTGCCGCCGCGGCGCACCGCCTCGGCGTAGTAGCGGCGGAACTGCTTTTCCAGCACACCGTAGGTGAAGCGGGCCTTCTGCTTCTCCTGCAGCTGCAGCCGGTATTCGCTTTCCTTGATCCGCGCGCGGCCGTGCTGGCCCGGCGGGTAGGGACGCTTCTCGAATGCTTGGTCACCGCCGACCAGGTCGACGCCCAGCCGGCGCGACTTGCGGGTGGCGGGTCCGGTGTAACGAGCCATCTTCTCCTGTACCTCCTAGACCCGGCGCCGCTTGGGCGGACGGCAGCCGTTGTGCGGCTGCGGCGTGACGTCGGAAATCGCGCCGACCTCCAGACCGGCGGCCTGCAGCGACCGGATGGCGGTCTCCCGGCCCGAGCCGGGACCCTTCACGAACACGTCGACCTTCTTCACGCCGTGCTCCTGCGCCTTGCGGGCGGCGTTCTCGGCGGCCAGCTGCGCGGCGAACGGGGTCGACTTGCGCGATCCCTTGAAGCCGACGTGGCCCGACGACGCCCAGGCGATGACGTTGCCCGACGGGTCGGTGATCGTCACGATCGTGTTGTTGAAGGTGCTCTTGATGTGCGCGGCACCGTGCGGGATGTTCTTCTTTTCCCGCCGCCGCGTCTTCAGGGTCTTCTGCCCCTTCTTGGCGGTGGCAGCTGCCTTCTTCGGTGGCATGGGTTACCTGGCCTTCTTCTTGCCGGCGATGGTGCGCTTGGGGCCCTTGCGGGTGCGCGCATTGGTCTTGGTCCGCTGGCCACGCACCGGCAGGCCGCGGCGGTGCCGCAGGCCCTGGTAGCAGCCGATCTCGATCTTGCGGCGGATGTCGGCCTGCACCTCGCGACGCAGGTCACCCTCCACCTTGAGGTTGGCTTCGATGTAGTCACGCAGGTGCGTGAGCTGATCGTCGGTGAGGTCCTTGCTGCGCAGGTCCTTGTCGATACCGGTGGCGGCCAGGATCTCCCGCGAGCGGGTCCGGCCGACGCCGTAGATGTAGGTCAGCGCGATCTCCATGCGCTTATCGCGCGGGAGATCGACGCCCACAAGTCGAGCCATGGGGGCATGCCCTCTTTCGTCTTCGTCACGGAGGATCTGGTCCCAGTCCGTCCCGGCCAACCGCTCCGGGGCCCGGCCTCCGGTCCGGGCGTGTGTGGGCGGCCTATCCGCTCACTGGTACTGGGAGGTCTGCATTCAGTTGTGGTGGGGCGGCGGCTGGCCCTGATCAGCCCTGCCGCTGCTTGTGCCGAGGATCGGAGCAGATCACCATGACCCGCCCATGCCGGCGGATCACCCTGCACTTGTCGCAGATCGGCTTGACGCTCGGGTTCACCTTCACGGCTGTAGTGGTCCTTCGTTATCGCTGGTTGACGTTGGTGTTGGCGGGTTCGCTACTTGTACCGGTACACGATGCGGCCCCGGGAGAGGTCGTAGGGCGACAACTCCACCACCACCCGGTCCTCGGGCAGGATCCGGATGTAGTGCTGGCGCATCTTGCCGCTGATGTGCGCGAGCACCTTGTGGCCGTTCTCCAGCTCAATGCGAAACATCGCATTGGGCAGTGGCTCGACCACGCGGCCTTCGACCTCGATGGCGCCGTCTTTTTTGGCCATAACTTTCCGGCGATCCTCTTCTGTCCTGTACGTTGCGCCCGGTTCGGCGCAGAATTCGCTCCGACTGCAAAACGTGAGCCGGTGGCAGGAAATTCCTCGAATTCCAGAACAGGGCACGCAAAGAGCCGGCGCGGATGCCGCACCGGTGCTCCACGATACCCGCCGCGCCGCCCTGCGCCAAAATTCCGCACCTGACCCTCCCCGCGGGATGCGAGGATAGCTCTACCAGCCCGAACAGGACCGGGGGCACGGGCTGAGCAGAGAGGAGTCCGGTGTCGGCTGTGTACCTGGCGGCGTTTGTCGTCGGCGCGGTTGCGGTGCTGTCGGCGCTGCTGCTGACCGACTTCGGTCACGACGGGATGCCGTTTCTGAGCCTCACCAGCGTGTCGGCGGCGTTGCTGGGCGCCGGCACCGGCGGGCTGGTCAGCACCTGGGCCGGGCTGGATGCCGCCGCCGCCGGCGCCGTGGCGCTGGTCAGCGCGGTGCTGCTGGTGGCGACCCTGCAGGGCCTGGTGCTGCCCTACCTGCGCAAACAGCAATCCAACTCGCAGCGGGGACGGTCGTCGTACATCGGCCTGCTGGGCACCGTCACCCTCGACGTTCCCGTCGACGGGTGGGGCGAGGTCGCCTTCGTCGACGGCGACGGTAACCGGGTGCGGTCCCGCGCCATCACCACCGAACCGGCCGCCTTGGCCAAATCCACCCGCGTCTACATCGCCGATGTGGACCCCGACTACGTGCACGTCGTCGCGGTACCCGAGCACTAAGGAGAAAGGCTCCCGCCATGTCGCTCGTCTTGATCGTCGTCGTTGCGGCCGTCGCCGCACTGTTGCTGCTGGTCGGCCTGCCGGTCATCTACGTGAAGAACTACATCAAGGTGCCGCCCAACGAGGTGGCGGTCTTCACCGGCCGCGGCCAGCCCAAGGTGGTGCGCGGCGGGGCCCGGTTCCGGGTGCCGGGCATCGAGCGGGTCGACGTGATGTCGCTGGAACCGTTCAACGTCAGCATCAAGCTGCAAAACGCGCTGTCCAACAACGGGGTGCCGGTCAACGTGGAGGCCGTCGGCCTGGTCCGGATCGGGTCGGCCGACGAGGCGGTGCAAACCGCGGTGCAGCGCTTCTTGACCTCCGACCTCGACGACCTGCAACACCAGATCAACGACATCCTGGCCGGCAGCCTGCGCGGGATCACCGCGACGATGACGGTGGAGGACCTCAACTCGAACCGGGACAGCCTGGCCCGCAGCGTGGTCGAGGAGGCCGGCGCCGACCTGGCCCGCATCGGCATGGAAGTCGACGTGCTCAAGATCGCCGGGATCTCCGATTTCAACGGCTACCTGGAATCGCTGGGACAGCGCCGCATCGCCGAGGTCAAGCGCGACGCCGCGGTGGGTACCGCCGAGGCCGAACGCGACGCGCAGATCCAGTCGGCCAAGGCCCGCCAGGAGGGCTCGGTCGCGCAGGCCCAGGCCGACACCGCGATCGCCACCGCCAACCAGAAACGCGATGTCGAACTGGCCCGGCTGCGTGCGCAGACCGAGGCCGAGAACGCCCAGGCCGACCAGGCCGGGCCGCTGGCGCACGCCCGCGCCGAAAAGGACGTCGGCATCGCGATCGAGCAGGCCGAGGCCGCCCGGGTGCAGGCCCGCATCGAGGTGGAGCAGCGCCGCGCCGAGCAGGCCCAGGCCGCGCTGCAGGCCGACGTGATCGCGCCGGCCGAGGCGCAACGCCAAGCCGATATCGCCCGCGCCGAAGGTCAGCGCCAGTCCGCGATCCTGACCGCCGAGGCGCAGGCCGAGGCGGCGCGGCGGGCCGGGCAGGCCGACGCCGACGCCCGCAAGTCCGCGGCCGACGCGCTGCGCGTCGAACGCCAGGCCGAGGCCGATTCCCTGCAGGCCAAGCTGGTCGCCGAAGCGGCCGGCAAGAAGGAGCTCGCCGACGCGCTGCGGGTCGAACAGCAGGCCGAGGCCGACGGCATCAAGGCCAAGCTGGTCGCCGAAGCGGCCGGTAAGAAGCAGATCGCCGACGCGCTGAACAGCTACAGCGCCGAAGCGGCCCGGATGCTGATGCTGCCCGACGTGCTGTCGTCGGTGGTCGAGGCCACCCAGGCGGCGGCGTCCCCGCTGTCGGACATCGAGCGGTTGTCGATCATCGGCGGCGCCAACGACACCCGGGACGCGCTGGGCGGCCTGCTCGGCATCAGCCCGCTGAGCCTGGCCAAGGTGCTTGAGACGCTGAAGGCCTCCGGGATCGACGTGGCCGCGATGCTGAACCGGACGCCGAATTCCGAGCAGCCGGTCACCAATGCGCATGCGGTGGTGCCCGTCGACGGGGACGGCCCGCCGGAAAACTGACCGCCCGGAATAGCCGAGCACGCCCGGATGGTTGGAGCGACCATGACAGACACGGTTGCGCACAAACCCAATCTCGGTCGGTTCGGCTCGTTCGGCCGCGGCGTCACCCCCGAGCAGGCCAAGGACATTGAGGCGCTGGGCTACGGAGCGGTCTGGGTCGGCGGCTCACCGCCGGCCGAGCTGGACTGGGTGGAGCCGATTCTGGCGGCGACCAGCACACTGCAGGTGGCCACCGGCATCGTCAACATCTGGTCGGCACCCGCCCCGGCCGTCGCCGAGTCGTTTCACCGCATCGATCGGGCCTATCCGGGCCGGTTCCTGCTCGGCATCGGCGTCGGGCACCGGGAGGCCGTCGCCGAATACCGCAAACCGTATGACGCGCTGGTGGACTACCTGGACCGCCTCGACGAGGACGGGGTGCCCGCCGAGCGTCGGGTGCTGGCCGCGCTGGGCCCCAAGGTGCTGGGGTTGTCGGCGCGCCGCAGCGCGGGCGCCCACCCGTACCTGACCACCCCGGAGCACACCGCGCACGCCCGTGAGCTGCTCGGCCGGGCGGCGTTTTTGGCGCCCGAACACAAGGTGGTGCTGACCACCGACGCCGAGCAGGCCCGCGCGGTGGGACGCAAGGCGCTGGGCATCTACCTCAACCTGGCCAACTACCTGAACAACTGGCGGCGGCTGGGTTTCACCGACGACGACCTCGCCGCGCCGGGCAGCGACCGCCTGGTCGACGCCGTGGTCGCCTACGGCACCCCGGAGCAGATCGCGGCCCGGCTCAAGGCGCACCTCGACGCCGGCGCCGACCATGTCCCTGTCCAGGTGCTCACCGGGCCTGACAAACTGGTTCCGGCGCTGGCCGAACTGGCCGGCCCGTTAGGACTGACCCCGGCGTAGCTACCTACGGAGGACCATGACGGACTCGATGTCGCTCAAGCCCGACCTGGGCTCCTACGGCGTGTGGACGATGGGGCCGGTTCGGCCCGAGCAGGCGGTCGAGATCGAGCGGCTGGGCTACGGCACGGTCTGGGTGGGCGGCTCCCCCGCCGCCGACCTGGCGTTCGTGGAACCGCTCCTGGAGGCGACCTCGGCCCTGCAGGTGGCCACCGGCATCGTCAACATCTGGTCGGCGCCGGCGGCGCCGGTCGCCGAGTCCTACCACCGCATCGAACAGGCGTATCCGGGCCGGTTTTTGCTGGGGGTCGGCGTCGGGCACCCCGAACACACCCAGCAGTACCGCACGCCGTATCAGGCGTTGGTCGACTACCTCGATGAGCTGGACGCCGCCGGGGTGCCGACCAGCCGCCGCGTCCTGGCGGCGTTGGGCGCCAAGGTGTTGCAGCTGTCGGCGCAGCGCAGCGCCGGGGCGCACCCGTACCTGACCACCCCGCAGCACACTGCGCAGGCCCGCGAACTGGTCGGCAACACCGTGCTTTTGGCGCCCGAGCACAAGGTGGTGCTGACCACCGACACCGCCGAGGCCCGCGCGGTGGGGCGCAAGGCGGTCGGCTTCTACCTCGGCCTGTCCAACTACGTGAACAACTGGAAGCGGTTGGGGTTCACCGACAATGATGTCCGCGAGCCCGGCAGCGACCGGCTCATCGACGGCGTGGTCGCGCACGGCACCGCCGACGCCGTCGCCGCACGCCTGGCCGAACACCTCGACGCCGGCGCCGACCATGTGGCGATTCAGGTGCTGGGCGGCTGGGACCAGCTGCTGCCCGCGCTGACCGACTTGGCCGCGCCGCTGGGGCTGGGGCCCGCCGGCGGTTAGCGCGGCGGCTCGATGGGCAGCGGCGGCCCGCCGTAGGGGGTCGGGATGGTGTAGCGGCCCGGCGGTGTCGGGTCGGCGGTGGCGCCGAGGTCGGCGCCCGGCGCCGGGCCGGCGGTGTCGTCCCCGGCGGGGCGCGGGGCGTTCTTGGCGCCGCGGACCAGGACGGCGGGATCGTCGTCGCGGCAGTAGGTGTGCAGAAACGGTTCGGGATAGTCGGCCGCCGACGGTGGGCGGCGCGGCACGCCGTAGTCGCAGGCGTACCGGGGGTACAGGTCGGCGGTCACCCACAGCCCGTGGTCGTGCATGGTGCTGATGAATGCCTCCAGCGCCGAGCCACGGTAGTCCGGGAACAGCGCCTGCAGCGCCGGCACCCGCACATAGGACAGCTGTGCGTTGGTGGCCAGGTTCGCCAGCAGCTGCACCATGGTGTCGGAGTTGTCGGTGAACAGCTTGTCGGTGGCCGACAGCACCCGCGGCGACGTCGCGACCAACCGCCGATACCCGCCGTCCATCGCCGCGACACCGGTCAGGGTGTGCCGGATGTTTTGGGTGGTGGCGGCGATTCCGGCGTTGACGTCGACCGCGGCCGACAGCACGATCCGGCTGTCTTTGATGATGCCGACGGTCTCGGGCAGCACCGAATCCAGGGTGGCGAGCAGGAATACACCGCCGTCGACGAGTGCGGCGAGCTTACCCGGACCGGCGGCGCTGACGCTCAGCTCCGTCCGGATGCGCTCGAGTTTGGCCGGATCCAGTTGGGCCAGTAGCCCGTCGGCGTGCGCCAGCAGTTGCGCCGGGGTCACCGGCGTGCTGGACCGGTCGCGGGTGATCACGTCACCGCCGGACAGAAACGGGCCGGTGTCGGAGCCCGCGAAGTCCAGGTACTGCTCGCCGGCCGGGGACAGCGCGGAGACCCGGACCGTGCTGGATGCCGGGATGCGCACGCCGGCATCGATGTTGACCGCGGCGTCCAGCCCGTGCGCGGTGAACGTGACCGACTCGACCCGGCCGATCCGCACCCCGTGCAGGGTCACGTCCTGGCCGGGTAACAGTCCCCCGGATTCGGACAGTCGGACGGTGACCCGGTAGGTCGAGGTCAGCGGCCTGATGTGCAGCACCCCGACCAGCAGGTAGCCGATCGACACGGTCAGGGTGAGGATCAGCGCGAGCCCCGATGCCCAGGTCCGCGCGCCCGGGTTCCTCACTGCTGCGGGCCCTTTCCGACGACCCGTTCCTGCAGCCGCCACAGCGTGTATTTGATCGACCCGACGAGCTTGTTCCAGTCGTAGCGTTTGGGGCCGTGCAGTCCGGGATCTCCGGCGAAGCCGGCGTCGGGAATCGCTCCCAGCACCAGCCGGTCGATCCCCACGCTGCCGGAGATCGCCGATCCGGCGGTGATCTTGATGAACGGCGCGTACAACCGGTTCAGCGCGGCCAGGTTGGATTCGGGGTCGAGCGCGACGTCGTTCCAGGATGCGGCGATGGTGTTGGCGTCGGCGATGATGCTGCGGCCGCTGCGGTCGGTGCCCGCGATGGACGGAAACTTGCCGAGCTGACCGGCGGTGTCGCCGAGCAGCCGCACCAGCTCCGCGATCTGGTCGGTGTTGTCGGCCAGGGTGGCGGTGGCCGGGCCGGCGGCGGCCAGCACCTCGGTGAGCTCGTGGTGGTGGTGATCCAGCTGGTCGGCCAGGGTGGCGGTCTGGGTCAGGGCGGCCTCGATCTGCGCGGAGCGCTCGTTGAGCACGCCGAGCAGCTGATTGGCTTTGCCGAGCATCTCGCCGAAGGCCCGACCGTCGTCGCCGGCGGCCCGGCCCACCCCGTTGACGATGTTGGTCAGGTTGCGCACCGCCCCGCCGTTGATCAGGATCGCCGCCGAGCTGAGCACGGATTCCACCGTGGCGGCCGCCGTCGTCGCGCCCAGTCCGAGGGTGTCGCCGTCGCGCAGCGGCGCGGCGTCGGCGGCCGCCGGCGGGACGATCGACACGAACACGTCGCCCAGCGGTGTCGCGGACCGCAGCTCGGCGGTGCTGCCGACCGGCAGCCGCACGTCGCGGGAGATGCGCAGCGTGGTCACCGCGGTGAAGTCGCGGGCCACCATCTGCTCGACCTGCCCGATGTCGGCGCCGGCGAGCTTCACCTTGGCGTGGTCGGGCAGGTTGAGCGCGTTGCTGAACACCACCGTCAACCGATAGCCGGCCGTGCCGACCGCGGGCGCCGGCAGCGGCAGGTCGGCCAGCCCGGTCGTGGCGCATCCGGCGACGATCATCACGGTCGCCGCCAGCGCACCCACCGTGCGCCCCCGCGCGGCCATCACTTCTGCCCCATGGCCGTCAGACCGTCGAGGATGTAGGTCAGCCCGAAGTCGGGGCCGTAGTCCTGCAGGGTTCCGGTGCTGCAGCCCAGTTGCCGCAACCGCATCAGGTTGCAGATCTCCTTGGCCATCTGCCCGTCGAACACCATCTTGTCGGCCAGGAAATGCGCCCGCAGCGCGCCGTTGCCCTGGTCGATGGTGTTGTACAGGTTGTCGACCATCAGCGGCAGCGTGTCGAAGAACTCGGCGACGTCGCGTTGGTGGTCGACGACGGCTTGAACGCTGGTGTCGCCGTTGGTGATACCGCGGCGAACGGCGTCGCGGTTGGCCTCCAGGATCGCGCCGGTCTGCTCGATCACGTCGTTGAGTTGCGCGCCGGTGTCACCGGAGCCGAAGTCTTCGTCGGCCAGGATCTGGCTGAGTTCGCGCACGGTGGACCCGAATCGGCGCAGCGTGGCGTCGTTGCGGGCGGCGGCGTCCAGCAGCGAGCCGACGTTGTGGACGATCGCGGTCAGCTGGGCGCGGGTGGTGGCCCCGCCGTCGGCGCTGAGCCGCAGCGCTTTCGACAGCTCGTCGAGTGCCGCTTTGATCGTCTCGCCGTTGCCGGCCACCACGTCCTCGCCGGCGCCGAGCAGGCCGGCGACCGGCCCGCCGCCCCGGCCGTCGCCGCGTAACGACGTGGCTAGTTTGTCGAGCATGCCCAGCACCCGGTCGAATTCGACCGGGGTCTTGGTCCGGGGCAGGCCGATGGTGTCGTGGCTGCGCAGCACCGGGCCGCCCCGGTAGGGCGGTGACAGCTCGATCTGCCGGTCGGTGAGGATGGAGGTCGACAGGGTCACCGCCTGCACGTCGGCGGGCACCGGCACATTCTGGTCCACGGTGAACTCCACCTCGGCGTAGCCCGCTTTGGCCGTCACCTTGGTGACTTGGCCCACCGGGATGCCGACCACGGCCACCGCGTTGCCGACATAGAGTCCCGCGGCGCTGTCGAATTGCGCTGTCACGGTGATGGTTGCGTGCCGCGACGGCCACCGACTCCAGGCCGCACCGGCCGCCACCGCGGCCACGGCCAGCACCGCGACCAGCGCCCACAGCCGACGTGTTTGCGTCACTGGCAGTCCTTGAAGTACTCGATCATCCCGAACTGGCGGGCACGTCCGCTGATGGCGCACATCCAGGAGTCCAGCAGGGCGCCGGCCGGGGCGTTGGTCTCGATCGCGTTGCCGAACCCGGTGGCGTTGGCGATCTCCCGGATGGGGACCGGCGCGATCTGCAGCAGGTTGCGAAACAGCGCGTCCTGGCCGGCGAGTTTGTCGCTGAGCTCGGCCAGGGTGGCGATGACGTGGTCGAGGTCGCCGCGGTGGGCCACCACGATGCCGTTCAGCGTGCCGACGATATCGTGCAGGGCCCGCATCAGCGCGTGGAACGCCGCCGAGCGGGCCACGAATTCCCCGACCAGGTCTTGCCCTTGGCGGACCAGCAGGCCGAGGTCGGATTGCTGTCGGCGCAGCATGCTGGTGACGTTGTCGGTGCTGGTGAGCAGCGTCCCCAGCTGGTCGCGCCGCGCCGCGATCACCGACGACAGCGCCCGCACGTTGTCCATCGCCTGCGGAACCACGGCGGGCAGCCCGTCGAGCTGGGTGTGCAGCACCCGCAGGGAGGAGGCGATGCGGTCGGCGTCGACCTGTTCGAAGGTTCGCGTCGAGTCGGCCAGCGCGGCCTGCAGATCGTAGGGGACCTCGGTGTGGGCGCGGTCGATGGTTCGGTGTGCGGGTGCGCCGCCGCCGGCCGGACGCAAGTCGACATATCGGGAACCCAGCAGCGTCGTGACCTTGATCGCGGCGCGGGTGTCCTGGCCCACCGCCACGCCGTTGCGGACCTGCAGCCGGGCGGCGGCGTGGTCGCCGGAAAGCTGCACCGACAGCACCGTTCCCACCGGCACCCCGGCGACGGCGACGACGTTGCCCGGACGCAGCGCCGCGGCCTGCACGAATTCGGCGGTGTAGCGGCGGTATCCGATTCCCGCGTGCTTGACGACCAGCAGCGTCGCGACCACGGCGGCCGCGATGGCCACCGCGGCAAAGCCGAGCCACGCCTTGGGGTAGGAGTCCAGCGGTCGGCGACGAAAGCCGCTGCGGGGCAGCCGGTCAGCCATCGGCGGTGTTCCGGCAGCGCGGCGTATGCGTCGCCTTCCCGCCCGGGGTGGCGGCGTCGACGATGATCGGGACGATGTCGTTGAGTCCGGGGAAGAATCCGTAGATGTTGGCGTCGCAGCCGTAGACGTTCATGTAGGCGCCGTCCCCGAAGATCCGAGCCAGGCCCTTCAGCAGCAGCGGGGTGTTGCGGCCGGTGTAGGCGGCCTGCGGTTCGGTGTCCAGCATGCGCCGGGTGTAACCGGGCTCGCGGGCGAGCATCTCGCGGACCGGCGGGTCCACGTCCGCGGCGATCTCGGCGAGCCGCCGGAGCACCTTCGTCATCTTGCCCGCCGAGGACACCAACGCCGGGCGGCGGCCGTCGAAGGCGCTGACCACCCGCCGGGTTTGGGCGATGGTGTCGGCGAAGTCGTCGTTCTGTTCGGCCAGGGCCCCCACCACCTGGTCCAGGCTGGCGATCACGCTGTCCAGGGCATTGTCGCGGCCGGTGAAGGTCTTTGTCAGCGTTGAGGTTTGAGTGACCAGCGTGGTCAGCGACGCGGTGTCGCCCTGCAACGAGCCGATCACCGCGGCGGTCAGGTTGTTGACCTGATCGGGATCCAGCACGGCGAACAGCGGTTCGTAGCCGTTGAGCAGGGCGCCGATGTCGAAGGACGGTTCGGTGTGTTCGACGGGGATGACGCTGCCCGCGGCCAGCGGACCGGACCGCCCCGAATGTCCCGCTGCCAGCGCGAGATACCGCTGGCCGACGATGTTCTGGTAGGTGACCGATGCGACGGTGTCCGCCGGCAGCCGCTGGTCGCCGGCGACGACGAACGACACCCGCGCCAGCGTCCCGTCCAGTTCGATGCGTTGCACCCGCCCGACCCGCACCCCGGCGATCCGGACATCGTCGCCGTCCCGCAACCCGAAGACGTCGGTGAACACGGCGGCGTACGGCACGGTGGGGCCCTTGACGTCGCGTCGCAGCGTGCCATAGACCAGCCAGGTCAGCGCGGTGGTGACCACCAGGAACAGGGTCAGGCCCAGCCACGGGCCGCGGCGTCGCCGGGTGCGGAAACCGGTCATCGCGCACCCTGCTGGGGGAGCTGCGGGGTCCGGGTGACCACGGTTCCGCGGGCGATCGGGCCGAGCATCAGCTGGGTGGCGACCGACGCGGGTGCTCCGGTGATCCAGCCCAGCTGGTCGCGTTCCCGGGCGCTGCCGACCGGGCCGACATTGCCCCCGAAGGAGGCCGGGGCCGCCGGGATGTCGCCCGGATCGGCGGTGCCGGGCACCGGGGGCGCCGGGCTCAGTCCGGGCGGAATCGGCGGGTTGGGGTCGTTGAGGTTGGGGTCGGGGTTGACCAGCGGGGGCCCGACCGCGACGAGGTTTCCGTCGTCGCCGACGACGCTGCCCGGCGGCGGGGCGAGGTCGGCGGGCGGCTGGTAGTTCTGCGGCAGCAGCACCTCGGGAAGGTCGGGTCGCACGGCGATCTGCGGCGCGGTGAAGCAGCTTGGCCCCGGCAGCCCCGCATAGCGCGGGCAGTCGGCCCGCGTGTAGGTGTAGGACGGGGTGAACGACAGGTTCAACCGCGCGTGCGGGGTGGCCAAATCCGGATCCCAAACCTCGGCGAAGAAGGCGTCCGAGAACCGGGTGATCCGCCGGGTGATCGGGACGAAATGCCGGGCGTTGTCGGCCAGTACACCGAACACCGGCGTCAGGTCGGTGGTGATCGCGATGAGCTGATCGGTGTGGTTGGTCAACGCGTCGGCGGTGGTGCCGGCGGTGCGCACACCGCCGGCAACGAAGGTGTGCAGCTGCTGTCGCTGCTCGGCCAGGGTGCGCATCGGCGCCACGGCCTGGTGCAGCGCGTCCAGCAGGTCCGGGGCGGTCTGCGACAGGCCCCGCGCCGCGTCCACCAACGCCGAGACCGTCGACGGCCCTTGGTCGGTGGCGACCACCGCGTTGAGTTGGTCGAGGAGCCGGTTGAGCTGGGCGGCGCTGGTCAACAGCTGGCCGCGGCGGTGGTCGGTGGCCGCGCCCACCGCGGCCAGCAGGCCCACGGTGTGGTCGTCGCGACCGCGACCGACCGCCGCCAGGACGTCGCGCAACTTGCTGACCGTGGTCTGGAACAACACCGTCGGCAGCGCCGCGTCCTCACCGATGCGGGCACCGTCCCGGATCGGTGCGCCCGGCGCGTGCTCGACGAGTTGCAGCGCGGACACCGCGAAGACGTTGCTGGGCACCACCCGGGCGGTGACGTTCGCCGGGATGCCGGCCGCGTGCTCGGCGGCGAGCCGCAGGTGCACCTGGTTGGGCTGCGCCCCCGAGCCGGGCGTGACGTGCTCGACGGCGCCGACCAGCACGCCGCGGTATTTCACGTCGGAGCGGGCCGGCAGGCCGTCGCCGACGTTGTGCAGTTCGGCGACCACCCGGACATACCGGTTGAGCAGCCCCGTCGACTTGGCCAGCAGCGCGGCGGTCGCGGCCGCGATCACGATCAGCGCGACCGCCCCGCGGGCCACCAGCTGCGACCGGGTGAAGTGGTTGCCGTCCAGGTCAAGGTATTTCATCATCCGCCGAACCTGGCCCCGGAGCCCACGCTCCATAACGCCATCGTGAGCAGCATGTTGACGATGATCACCACGGTGACGCTGGCGCGCATCGCGTGCCCGGCGGCAATGCCGACGCCCTCGGGGCCCCCGTCCGCGCAGAAACCGTAGTAGCACTGCACCGTCGACGCGATCCACACGAACACGACCGCCTTGACGATCGAGTAGGCGATGTCGGTGCCGCTGACCAACAGGGTGAAGTAGTGCAGGTAGGGGCCCAGCGAGCCGCCGCTGACCACCCGCACCATCACCTGACACGACAGGTAGCTGATGGTCAGGCAGGCCGCGTACAGCGGGACGATGGCCACCACCGAAGCCAGCAGCCGGGTGCTGACCAGATACGGAATCGACCGGATCGCAAGGGAGTTCAACGCGTCGATCTCCTCGGCGATCCGCATCGAACCGAGCTGGGTGGTGAACCGGCAGCCGGCCTGGATCGCAAACGCCAGCGCGGCCATGATCGGGGCGAGTTCACGGGTGCTCACCAGCGAGGAGATGACGCCGGTGGCCGGCCCCAGCCCCAGCAGGTTCAAAAAGTTGTATCCCTCGATCGCGACCAGGGCACCGGTGGTGGTGCCCAGCACCAACACCACCCCGGCGGTACCGCCGCCGACCACGATCGACCCGTTGCCCCAGGCGATGTCGGACAGCAGCCGGAAAAACTCGCGGCGATAGCGGCGCAGCGCGACCGGCGTCGCAAGCAAGGCGTGGCCGAAAAAGGCGACCAGGTGCCCGAACCGCGCGACCGGCCCGCCGAGTGCGGCCGGACGCGCCGCTACCCGGCGAACATTCGCCAGCGCCAACGTCACAGGCCGGTCCTGGGGAACAGCATCGCGTAAACCTGGCTGACGACGACGTTGACGATCATCAGCACCAGGACCGACTCCACGACCGCGGCGTTGACCGAGTTGGCGACGCCGGTCGGGCCGGCTTGCGCGGCGAGCCCCTTCTGGCAGGACACCACCGCCACGATCGCCCCGTAGGCCGCGCCCTTGGCCAGGGCGAGGAGCAGATCGCCCGGGGTGGCGAACGACGAAAAGGTGGCGACGAAACTGCCGGGCGCACCGCCCTGGACGTAGACGTTGAACAGGTAGCTGGCCAGGAAGCCAACGAAGCACACCACCCCGGTCAGGGCGACGCCGACTAGGATCGCCGCCGCGAACCGGGGCACCACCAGGCGGCGGATCACCGACACGCCCATCACCTCCATGGCGGCGGTCTCTTCCCGCATGGTCCGGCAACCCAGGTCGGCGGTCATCGCCGAGCCGACCGCCGAGGCCAGCAGCACCGCCGACACCAACGAGGCGGCCTGGCGCACCACGGCCAGGCCGCTGGCCGCCCCGGCCAGCGACGTCGCGCCGACCTGCCCGGCCAGCAACGCGAACTGGATGGACAGGGTGACCCCGATCGGCAACGCAACCAGCACCGTCGGCGTCACCGCCGCACCGGCCATGAAGGCGGCCTGCCGACCGAACTCCGCCCACGGGAAACGGCCCGTCACCAGGTGGCGCAGGGTGCGCACGCCGAGCACGAATTGCTCACCGACGGTGGCCAGCGAGGCCACCGGATGGCGGCGCAGGTATCCGGTGCCGCGCTGCGCGAGCCGCAGGCCGGTGATCCGGAGCTGCGCGGGGTGCGTGGTCATCGGGCTGGTTCGCGGTGTCGCAGCCGCTCGGCGGTCTCTTGCCGGCGCAGCTTGCCCGAGGAGGTCTTGGGTATCCAGCCGGCCGGGACCACGTGCACGCCGCGCGGGCTCACCCCCAGCCGCCGGAAGACGCGGTCGGCGATCTCGGCGCGGATCCGTCCGCTCTCGGCGGTGTCGGCGTGCGACGTCGATTCGGCCACCATGGTGAACCCTTCGCCGGCCGCCGCCGCGGATAGCCGCACCGCGGCGACACCACCGGGGCGCACCCCGGCCACCCCGTGCACCGACCGCTCGATGTCCTCCGGGTGCACGTTGCGCCCGGAGATGATCAGGATGTCCTTTTTGCGGCCGCAGATCACCGGCTGGCCGTCGTCGGTCAGATACCCGAGATCGCCGGTGGGCAGCCACCCCGCGGCGTCGGTGGCCGGCTCAAAGCCGGCCTCGGTGCGGTACCCGGCGGTCACGTTGTCGCCGCGGATCTCCAGTTCGCCGATCGGCGACCGGTCGTCGGCCGCCACCCGCACCTCGCACCCGGGCAGCGGGCGGCCCAACGCCACCCGTCGCTCCCCCTGGGCGGCGGCCGGGTGCGGCGGGCAGATTCGGTAGCCCTCCCCGGGCCGGACGAAGGACACGGCCAGGGTGGCTTCGGCCATGCCGTAGGCGGGGATGAGCGCGTCGGCGCGCAGCCCGAACCGCGCGCCTTCGGCGGCGACGCGGTCCAGGGTCGCGACGTCGATGGCCTCGGCGCCGCTGAGCGCGAACCGCAGCGACGACAGGTCGAACGTCCCGTCCGAGGCTTTCCGCAGCCGGCGCGCCAGCAGTGCGTACGCGAAGTTGGGGGCCGCCGTCATGGTGCCGCGGTGGGTGGTGATGAGTTCGGCCCACAGCAGCGGATTAGCAAGGAAATCCACCGGGGTCACGCTGACCGTGTCCAGGCCGTAGCACATCGGGGCGATCAGGTAACCCATCATGCCCATGTCGTGGAACAGCGGCAGCCAGCTCACCACCACATCGGATTCGGCGTCGGCGCGCGAGGCGGCGATCATGGCCGCCATATTGGCGTCGATGTTGCGGTAGCTGATGCACACCGCCTTGGGCCGGCCGGTCGACCCGGACGTCAACTGCAGGAAGGCGATCGCGTCGTCGGCGGCGGTCACGATGCGCCCCGGGCTGCCGGCCAGCAGCTCGGGCAGCAGCAGGCTGCGGGCGGTGACCGCCGAAACGTCGTGCGCCGCCGATAAAAACGGGTCACCGACCACCACGGTCGTCGCCCCCACCGCCGCCAGCGCCGAGCCGGTGTCGGCCAGCCAGGCCGCCATATCCGACCGGTGCGTCGGGTGATGCAGCATGGTGACCGAGGCCCCGCACATCCAGATCCCTTGCACCAGGGGGGCGATCTCGCCGGGGGCGCCGGCCAGCACCGCGACCGCGTCACCGGGCGCCACCCCAGCCGCCTGCAATGCGCCGGCGACATTGCGGCCCAGCCGATGCACCTGCGCCCAGGAAGTTGTGGTCAGTTCATCGAGTCGCGATCGGCCGTCTTCACCGACCGGTGCGGCGGTCAGGCCGCGGCCGGTGATGTCCACGCTGTCGCGCAGTCGGGCGATGACCGCGTTCACGGCGCCCCCGACCCGGTCGGAGCGCCGCTCACCGCATCCGACGCGGCGGGCCGGCGCCGTTGCACCAACTCGACGAGCGCGCCCAGTGTTTTGCAGTCGAAGACGTCGTCTTTGCTCAGCACCACACCGAATTCGCGTTTGATTTCGGCCACACCCAGCGCGAACGACAGGGAGTCGAAGCCCAGATCCCCGACCAGTTCGGAGAAATCGTTGACGTCGCCGGCCGGCATGTCGAGCTCGTCGGCGATGAATTCGATGAGGAAATCGCGAACTTCTGACACTTACTTTCCGATCTTTCGACGGATGACCAGTTGGATGGGGATCTGCAGCAGCGCGAACATGCCGACGGCCACCAGGGCGCCTTTGACGACGACCATCAGGTCGAAGTCGCCGTACATGATGGTCTGCGCCGCCGACACGATGTGGGAGAACGGGTTGGCGTTGATGCTGATCCGCAGCCAATCGGATAGGAACACCGAGGGCATCAGCGCCTGGCTGATGAACAACACCGGCAGCGCCAGCGGCAGCATGGCCACCGGGGCCTGCGGGTTGAGGGTGCGCAGCGCCACCAGATAAAACAGCGAACTGTAGGCCGCCGACCACGCGAACATCAGCACGATCAGCAGCGCGGCGGTGAGCGCTCCGGCCCGCAGCGGGGCGTCCAGCAGTGCCAGCAAGCCGATCACGATCAGACCCGCCGGCAGGATGCGGAACATCTCAAAGCCGATCTTGGCCGCCATGATCTGGCCGGTGGACACCCCGTAGAGCCGCAGCCGGTCGGTGAAACCCGAGCGGATCTCGTCGATGAGCGTTCCCGCACCGTATCCGGATCCCAGCATCGGGATGAGCATGATGAGCCCGGGCGCGATGTAGGCCGTGTAGGAGGCCAACGGAAACCCGGGCAGGTCGGCGACCCGCTGGAACATCGACCGCACGAAGATCACCAGCACCACCGGGAAGACGATGGGAAAGATGAACCCGAAGACCGGTTGGCGCAACCCCACCACGACGTAGCGGCGGAAGAGCCGGGCGGTATTGGCCCACGCGGCGGCGGTCATTGGGTGGCCTCCAGGAATGCGTCACGCAGCGACGTCGACCGTATTTCGAGGTCCGCGTCGGACAGGTCCAGCCGGGCCAGCGCAGCGGTCAACGCGCCCAGCGCCGACGCCGAGGCATCCCGCAGCGACGCCGACAACGTGGTGGTGTTGGTGCGCTGCACCGGATAGCCCGCCCCGGTCAACTGCTGCACGGTGTCGTCGGGGATCGGCTGCGGCGCCGTGATCGTGGCCGCGAAGCCGTGGCTGCGGGTGAATTCTGCGGTCGATCCCGACGCGACCAGCCTGCCGTCCTTGATGATGCCGACCTCGTCGGCCAGTGAGACGGCTTCGTCCATGTCGTGGGTGGTGAGCACGACCGTGCGGCCCTCCGAGCGCAGTAGCCGGATCACGTCGGAGACCTCTTGTTTGCCTTCGATATCCAGACCGCTGGAGGGTTCGTCGAGAAACAGCATCTGCGGGTCGTGGGCCACCGCCAACGCCACGTCGACGCGGCGGCGCATGCCGCCCGACAGCGCGCCCACCTTCCGGTTCAGGTACTTGCCGAGACCGAACTGCTCGACGAGTTCGTCTTGGCGGCGGCGCCGGTCGGCTTTCGGCCAGCGCGCCATGGCCAGGCTCATCCGGATCTGTTCCACCGGCGACATCCACAGGTCCAGCGCCACCTCCTGCAGCGCCACCCCGATGCGCGGACGCAGCTCCCTGGTTTTCTGCACGGGGATGCCGAGCACTTCCAGCCGCCCGCTGGTCGGCCTCAGCAGTGTGGTCGCCATCCGGATGGTGGTGGTCTTACCGGCCCCGTTGCGGCCCAGCAGGCAATAGACCACCCCGCGGGGCACGGTCAGGTTCAGCCCGTCGACGGCGCGTGACTCGGTGCCCGGGTACGCCTTGACGACGTCGGTCGCGGTCAGCGCCGGTGCAGCCTGTTGATCTGTCATCTATCGGTCCTGGATCTTGGGAAGGACATGGCGTTGCAGGTCTTCGGACAACGTGATTCCCTGCGCGGTCATCTCGACGTCGAGGGCGGTGTAGAGCGGAAAGTTGCCGCCTTTGGGCATCTCGGTGACTTGGTGGATCGTGCCGCTGCTGACCCCCGACACGGTCAGGTCGACGACGGTGCGCACCAGCTCCACGGGTTTCTCGCGCCAGGTCGCGTGCCGGGTTCCCTCACCGTGCGCCGCACCGCGGACGGTGGCGCCACCGCCGCAGGATCCGCTGAGCTGGCGGGGTTCATCGATGCCTTCAAGGGCGATGCCGCCATCGACGGCGCATTGCAACGTGACGCGCGAATCGAGCGGGTTGACGATCGTGATCGCATTCAGCGTGCTGGTGGTACCGCGCCGAGACACCAGGCCGGTTTCGTAGGGGAAGCGGTCCCCGTCGTAGTACTGCTGGACCTGCAATTCGCCGTCGCGCGGCCCGGGACCGATGGTGACGACACCGGCCCGCGGCAACGCGTGCGTATCGTCGAGATAGCGCACCGTTCCCGAGATCTCTTCGGGGTAGCCGCCGAACGGTGAGCCGGCCCGGGGTTCGGCCACGGCCGGCTCGGCGGCGTCCGGGTACTTCAGCAGCGCGAACGCCTGGCCCACCGGTTCACCGGCTTCGGGGTTCACCGCCGCGCAGCCGCCGACCGCGGCCGTCACCGCGACCAGGATCGCCGCGGGGGTCAGCGCTGACCTCACTGGGACGCACCGGGGACGGTCAGGCTGCGGCTCAGCCGGCGGTGACGGTGGGTGAAGAAGGCCGACAGCACCGCGCTTAACAGCTTGCCCCAGCCGGGGACCAGACCCATCGGCGCCTGCGGCGCCAACGTGATCTCGTCGGTGACGATGGTCTTGTCGCCGCGGGGTTCCAGGGTCCGGTGGTGCACCCAGATCCGCATGCCGGTCATCACCGACTCCTCCCGAAACATGCGCCCGGGGTCGATCTTGGCGATGGTGATGTCGTCGAATCCGAACGGCACGATGCCGAGCAGCAGCAAAAAGCTCTTGCCGATCCGCGTGCCGGGCGTCACATCGGCGATGGATTTCCCCCGGAACTGCCGCGGCATGGTCATTTTCAGGTAGGGGCCCATCTCGTCGTTGATCCCCTCTTGGGTGGTGACCCGCTCCCAGACCCGCTCGATCGGGCAGTCGATCTCGCTGACCTTGCGGAACACATGCTCTGCGGTGTGAATTGATCTCATCTCGCTCTTCCTTCGTTGGCTGCCGATCCGGTGGTCGCGGCCAGCAGCGAGCCCCGATCCCGGTCGAGACTGCGCACGGTGTCGGTGACGAATGATCCGCTGATGTCGACGACGGCCGGCACGCTGTCGGCACCGATGTAATTCGGCAGGACGTCACCGATCTGGTGAATCCGGTCTCCCAGCAGTTGGCGATACCAGTCGAACAGCGGCACCACTAGCGCCACCGTCACGAACTCGACACCGTCGGCGGCGAGGCTGCCGAAGAAGGACTGCCAGATCTGTTCGATCATCCCGGCCCGGCGATACCTTTTGCGCACCCCCTGGGTGGCGAGTTCGGCGATCCGGGTACCCGCGACGCCGTCGAAGAACGACCGCCACTGCGGATACAGGAAATTCCGGGTGCTGTGCTCATCGACGGGGTAATTGCGGGCGTCCCGCAAGGTGCTGAAGCTGTTCAGCCCGAGCTCGGGATCCCAACGCAGCGCGCGTAACACGCCGACCGGTGCGTCCGGGGAGTCGTCGGCGAAGCTCACGAACATCTCCGAGGAGCGTTCCCAGGCGCGGTAGTGCACCATTTCCCCCGCGGCGATATCGGATTCGTCCGCGAAGTTGTTCTCCAGACCGAAAATCGTGTACTCGACGTTTTTCGCCCACGGAAATCTGGCGTCGGAGGCCGGTATCCGTTCGACGCGTGCCACCTGGTTCGTCATGCGGTGGTGTGCTCCGTTCCGATGCGCCCGCAGCATCCGCTCCCCCTGTGCGGCGATGTCGGCGATGATCCCGGCACCCGTCTCGGCGGTGACCAGTGGATTGACGAAGGTGAGTTTGATGGCCTGGCCGCCGGCGGCCCGGGACCGGCCGACGAGGGCGCGGCCGGCGCGCGCCAGGCCGGCGCGAATCGCGTTGTTGACCTCATCGCATTCATGGTCGGTCAACGCCGAATGTTGCCAGCGCACCACCACGGTGTTGGTGGCGACCGGTGCCGTCACCACGAGGTGGGGGTGCGCGGTCGCGGCCGCGGCGGCCCCGCTGGCCGCCGCACAGGTGGCGTCGATCATCGCGCCGATCCGCTGCTGCCCGAGGGCCCGCACGGTGACCAAGACCTTGAGCGCGTCGAAGCGGCGGGTCGTCTGCACCGACTTGCCCACCAGGTTCAGTACGTCCTGGTCGGCGTCGTCGGCGGGGTTGAGGTAGTCGGCGTGCCCGCCGGTGGCATCAAACGATTCACGCCGCCGCACCAGCAGCGCGCTGCAGCTGATCGCCTGGAACAGCAGTTTGTGGAAGTCGACCGCAACCGAGTCGGCCAACTCCACCCCGTCCAGCAGGTGCCGGTGCCGGTCGCTGAACATCAGGCAGCCGCCCGCGCAGGCGTCGACGTGGGTCCACACCCCGTGGCCGCGGGCCACGGTGATCGCCTGGCGCAGCGGGTCGATCGCGCCGTAGTCGGTGGTTCCGGCGGTCAGGACCAGCGCGAAGATCGGCGTCGCCGCGCGAGCGGCCGCCGCCAGGCACCCGGTGAGCGCGTCGATGCGCATCCTTCCGCTGGTGTCGGTGGGCACCTCGATCGCGGCGTCGGCGCCCAGACCGAGCAGGCGCAGCGCCTGATGCACCGAGAAGTGGGTCTGTCGGGTGCACAGCACCCGCCAGGAGCGGGCCTGCGGCGGTAGGCCCCGGGTGCCGACGTCCCAGCCGAGGGTCCGTTGGGCGAACAGGTCGCGGGCGATCAGCAGCGCTTGCAGGTTCGACTGCGTTCCGCCGCTGGTGAAGGTACCGTCCGCACCGGAGTCATATCCGATTGTGCTGCACAGGTATTCCACCACCCGCTGCTCGATCGCGGTGGCGGCCGGCGCCTGATCAAACGAGTCCAGCGATTGGTTGAAGGCGCTGATCAACACCTCGGCGGCCAGCGAGGACACGGTCGGCGGACAGTGCAGATGCGCCAGGTAGCCCGGGTGGGTGACGACCGCGGAGTTCCCGGTCAGCAGGGTGACGGCCTCGTCTAGCGCTTGGGGCAAGCCGACACCGGCCGCGCCGTCCAGGGGAAGGCCGTCGACGGTCGCTTTCAGGGCCGCGTAGCCGTCCACCAGTCCCGGCGCGGTCGGTTCGCCCAGCTCGGCTCCGACCCGGGCGGCGGCCAGCGTGATCGCCTCCCGGTATGCGGCCAGGCCTTGCCCGGTCAGGAAATCGCCCGCGAACGGGCTGCTGTCGGTCACGCGGCCTCCTTCGCGGCAGAGCGCGACGGCGTTGCGGCCGGGCGGGGATGGGCGAGCAGACGGCGCAGCGACGCGGCCAGGGAGCGGTCCTCGGTGGTCCAGTACCCGCCTTCGCGCGGGATCGCCGACACCAGCCGCCGGCGGGCCTGGCCGAGCCGGTGGTACGGCAGCTTCGGGAAGAAGTGATGTACCGCGTGGTAGCGCAGCCCCAGCGGGGCCCACAGCGCGCCGAGCAGCGGCAGCGAGGGATGATCGATGGAGTCGAGAACCTGCTCCGGGAACGTCATTCGCTGGTTGCCGCTTTCATAGCGGTGCGCCGCCAGTACCCGAATCCAGTTGACGAACAACACCACCGCGATCACGAGGTATGCCTCCAGCAGCCGGATGGGGGCGCAGACGTGCGCGGTAAGCAGCGCGAGCATGCTGGCAAGGTAGGCGAAACAGGCCACCTCCTGGACCAGCCAGGTGCCGGGAACACCGGTGGCCGGCAGCGGGCGGTGGAAGTCCGCGTCGATCATCAGCGCCGACGCCCGGGTCAACACGTACGACCGCAGCGGCGGGATCAGCCAGCTCAGCGGTGCCAGCACCAGGAAGCGGATCACGAACACCGCGGGCCCAAGCAGCGCGGTGAACGGCAGCGCGATCACCCGCCACCGCGGCTGGCTGGTGTAGGCGACGTATTCCCCGTCCGCGGCGGTGCCGTAGGACCGGGAGGCGTGATGCTCGTGGTGGAACTCGTAGGTGAATTGCGGCACCAGCAACGGAATTCCGCACACCACGTGCCACACCACCGCGAACCAGCGCAGCTCGTCGCCGGCATGCACGATCTCGTGCACGAATAGCACCGCCCGGTACAGCGCGAACGCGGCGACCAGGACACAACCGGCGGCCAGCGGCGTCAGCGGATCGCCGACCGGGCACAGCAGGAACGCGGCGTAGCCGAGGGCGACGCAGCCGGTGAGATCCACCCAGTAGACCCATTGCCGCCGGTCGGCGAGGTCGGCCACCAGCGACCGCGCCTCGGCCATCGAGATGCCGAGCGCGTGCTTCGAACCGTTGCTCATCGGACAAACTCCGCTATCAGCTCTGGCGTGGAAATCCGGGGTATGCCCAGTTCCCGCACCGCTCGATCGGGGGTGTAGTACACCGTGCGGGCCATCAATTCGACGTTCTCCGGAACCAACGCGTCGTCGGGCCGCACCCTGTCGGTCAAATCGCGCACCATCCGGTTGCCGCGGCCCAGCGCGCGAAACACCCCGATGGGCACGCACCGCACGGTGTGTTGCCGCCCGACTGCCCCAACGAGCAGTTCGGCGATTCGGCGATAGCTGAGGTTGACGGTGCTCAGGATGTAGCGGCGGCCCGGCGCTCCCCGACCCATCGCGGCCGTGGCCCCGGCAACGAAGTCCCGCGCCGAACACACCGCGGTGCCGCCGGGCGGAACGATGCGCAGCACGCCCTTGCGGGCGGCGACCAGCAGCCCCTGCCACGACCGGGCCGGGCCGGCACCCGGGGCGAACACGGCGGCGGGATTGACCACGACCACGTCCAGACCGCGTTCGGCGAAGTCCAGCATCACCCGTTCGCTGGCCCGTTTGGTGGCCGCGTAGACGTTGTCGAGCACCGAGTCGCGCTGATCGAAATCCTCGTCGGCCACCACCCCGTCGGGGGGATATCCCACCGCGGCGGTCGACGACACGTGCACCACCCGTTGCACGCCGTGTCGCGCCGCCGCCCGCGCCACGTGGTAGGAGCCGAGCACGTTGGTGCGCCAAAGCAGGTCGCCCAGCCGCGAATTCGGGGACGCGATGCCGGCAAGATGGTAGACGCGCGTCACGCCGCGCATGGCCGCGTCAACGCGGTCCGGGTCGGTGACATCACCGGCGACGGCCTGCACCTTCGCACCCAAGTCGGCGCGCAGCGCGGTGTGGTCTTGCGGGTTGGTCAAGATCCTGACGCGTTCACCCGCGCCGATCAGCGCGGCGACCAGCGTGGAGCCCAGGTACCCGGTTGCCCCGGTCACCAAAATCCGGTCGGTCATCACAGTGCCTTCTGGTAGACCCGGTGCACCTTCTCCGGCGCCGTTTTCATCTGCGCGGTCAGCGAATTCGACCACATGTTGTCCTCGTGGACCCAGGTGGTGGCGACCGACGAATAGCCCCTGGCGGTGATCGTCCGGATGATCTCCCCCGCCAGGATCCGGCCGATCCCGGCACCGAACTGCGTTTGGATGGCCCCGATGAGGACCACGACGGCGGTGTGCACCCCACGGATGCGCCCGCCGCGACGGCTAGCGATGCGCCACAACGCGGAAGCGGTGAGCCGGCCGGATTGCCCGGTGATTTCGTTCACGTCCGGCAGCATGAACAGGAAGCCGATCGGGGTGCCGGCAGCTTCGACGATCCTGATCAGGTCGGGGTCGATCAGCGGTCGCATCTCGTCGGCCATGCCGGCGAACACCGGTCCACTGAGCGGCACATTTTCCGGATGTTTGGCAAAGGAGTCGTTGTACAGCCCGCGCAGCGTCTCCAGCTCGGTCTCGTAGGCCGACATCCGCACCGGCCGGACCGTCACGCCTTGGGCGCTCATCACCTCGTCGGCCCGTTTGAGCAGTCGCCGCTGCACCGCGCTGCCGTCGTCGGCATGCCAACGGTAGGAGGCGGTATCGAATCTCTTCGAATACCCGGCCGCCTCGATGAGCATCGGATAGTACTGCGGGTTGTACGGCTGCATCACGGTCGGCGCAGCGTCGTATCCGGAGATCAGTAGCCCCACTTCCTCCCGGGAGGTGTAGCTGAACGGCCCGATGATCTTGGCCATGCCGCGCTGCCGCGCCCACGCCTCTGCGGCCTCGAGTAACGCGGCCGCGACGTCGAGGTCGGGTGGGCTTTCGAAGAAGCCGAAGAACGCGCAGTCGCCGTAGCGATGGAGGTATTGCGAGTCAATGCTGGCCGACACCCGCCCGACGGGGCGGCCCCGGCGGTAGGCGATGAAGTTGGCGATCTGAACCTCGTGGTGCAGCGGGTTGCGCCGCGGATCCATTTTGGCGCGCATCACCCGACGAAGCATCGGCCGCCACAACGCGTCCCCGCGGTAAATCCGCCACGGCAGCTTGATGAACGCGGTGAGGTCCCGACGCGACTGGACCTCGCGGACCGTGACGGACCCATGGTCGGCCGCGCGTGGCCGCGCCGAGCGCTGATCAAGCACGAACGATTCCCAGGTCGTAGGCGAGTTCGGGGTTGCCCTTGCTCTTCCACAGTGCGCCGTCCATGTAGAAGTGGTGCAGCACGAAGGTCAACGGGACGGCGAAGATGATGGTGTCGAGTTGTCCGGCCAAGATTCCCAACCCTGCGAAGAAGGCCACGTACAGCGGCAGCGCCTTGCGGGTCGAAAGCCGGGCCAACAGCAGCCTTTTCTCGCTGGGACTGTCCGTGCGCGCGAATCGGGTGTTGTTCCTGGTCCAATTGATCAGGTGGTACTGCAAGCTGTGCGTGGTGGTGGCGATCAGGATGAGCGCGAACAGATCGGACACCAACAGGTAGGACAGGTTGTAGGACAGCACCGCGATCACGAAGGTGGCGACCGACATGGCCGGCAGGCCGCGCTGCCCGGCGCGCCGCAACGCGACCTGCTCGGCGACCGCCATTCCGACAAGCACGACGGCGCAGGCGTATCCACCAACGACGACCGCGGCCGGGATCGGCGGCACCGGGACACTCAGGTTCGAGAACGGCAGCCGATGGCCCAGCACTTCGTAGTCGGAGAAGCGCAACCCGTGCCGGGCGCGATACAGCACCGGTGCCAGGCACAGCGCGTACAGCGCGTACTTGATTCTGGTTCGGGGCCCCTGGTACCCGTTCTTGGCGGCGTAGATGTTGATGATCCCGAAATGCTGCTTGAGCACGTGAAACACCTGCCAGTAGGCCCAGATGGCGAGCAGCGGCACCAACCAGCCGCCACCCCACAGCACGGCGACCACCGTGCCGACCACCGCGAAACTGATCAGGTAGTGCGCCCAGTATCGCGACCGCTCCCGCGGGTCCAGCCAGATCCGCGCCGAGGTCGTCAACACGTGCGGCAGATCGGAGAGCAGCGAAAACCCCACCGCACCAACGAGAAAAATCCCCTTGTGGCTTCCGGACGCGAACAGGATCGCCGACAACAACGCACCGAGTCCGAAGACGAACACGATGTCGACACGCTCACTGACGAACCAGCCGGGTCGGTGCCGTCCGTCCGTCGCCGGCATCGGGGAATCGGCGGCATAGCTAGCCATCGCGGCCTTCCTCCAGTCGCGTCGGTGCCCACTTAATGAAAATGATTTTCGTTATCGGTAGCGTAGGGTTGGTCGCTGCCGGTGTCAACACGTCCGCGCCTTCACCTCAAATAACCCGTGGAACACGCTGTCCCCCAGCATATCTCGACGTTATCGGCAGGCTGGGGCTTTTCGTGCTCACACAAGAGTTGGTCGGTGCACGGGACGCCGCGGTTCCCGTCATCACCGTGATCCAGGCCACACCGTCGCACCGAGCCGGCGGCGCCCGCTCGGCGACGCAGGTACGTCTTGACAACGCCCCGGGTCGCCGACTACAACCCCCATGGACCGTAATGACTTGAGCTGCCGCAAAATTCGGAATCGCGGAGCCGCGCCTGCGGTCGGTTCGGTAACGCCGCCAAGCCGGGCGTGAAGCATGAAGCGCCCGGCGCGATTACAGACCCGGCGGCCAGCACGGTTGCACCGCCCGGGTTTGCTGGAAGGAACGTCTGTGATGCGAGAACGATTAGAGGCGGCCGGCATCCGCCTTTTCACCGGGCTGCTTCGCGTGATTGCGATCTGCGCCGAACTATTGCCCGTGCCGATCCGGGACCCACCGCCCCCGGCGAGGACCACCCGCCCGGAGGCACCCGACGCGCGCTGATGCCGGGCCGCCGCCCGATGACCGATGGCGGCCGTCGCGGACGCGGCTCGGCTAAAGTTGCCTCATGCGGCTGCTGGTGACCGGTGGCGCCGGATTCATCGGCGCCAACTTCGTGCACAACGCGGTGCGGGAACGCCCCGAGGATTCGGTGACGGTACTCGACGCGTTGACCTATGCCGGCAGCCACGAATCTCTGGCCGGCGTGCAGGACGACATCCGGCTGGTGCAGGGCGACATCACCGACGGCGAGCTGGTCGCCAAGCTGGTCGCCGAGGCCGATGCGGTGGTGCATTTCGCCGCCGAAACCCACGTCGACAATGCGCTGGCCGACCCGGAACCGTTCCTGCACACCAATGTGGTCGGCACATTCACGGTGCTGGAGGCGGTGCGACGGCACGGGGTGCGGCTGCACCACGTCTCCACCGACGAGGTCTACGGCGACCTGCCGCTCGACGGTGCGGATCGCTTCACCGCGTCGACCCCCTACAACCCGTCCAGCCCGTACTCGTCGACCAAGGCGGCCGCCGACCTGTTGGTGCGGGCCTGGGTGCGGTCCTACGGCGTGGCCGCGACGATCTCGAACTGCTCCAACAACTACGGGCCGTACCAGCATGTGGAGAAGTTCATCCCGCGCCAGATCACCAATGTGCTCACCGGGCGGCGCCCCAAGTTGTACGGCAGCGGCGCCAACGTGCGCGACTGGATCCACGTCGACGACCACAACGCGGCGGTGTGGCGGATCCTGGCCGCCGGCCAGCCGGGCCGGACCTATTTGATCGGCGCCGACGGCGAACGCGACAACCGGTCCGTGCTGCGCACGATCCTGCGGCTGATGGGCCGCGATCCCGACGATTTCGACCAGGTGACCGACCGGGCCGGCCACGACCTGCGTTACGCCATCGACCCGTCGGCGCTGCGCGACGAATTGGGCTGGGCGCCCAGCCACACGGACTTCGAGGAGGGCCTGCGCGCCACCATCGCGTGGTACCGCGCCAACGAATCCTGGTGGGCGCCGCTGAAGGACGCCGTCGAGGCCCGCTACGAACAGCGCGGTCAGTGACGTGACGGCACGCGAGCTCGCCATCCCCGGCGCCTGGGAGATCACCCCGCGGCTGCACGCCGATTCCCGCGGCGTGTTTTTCGAATGGTTCACCGACCGCGAGTTCACCGGGTTCGCCGGTCACCGGTTCGACCTGCGGCAGGCCAACTGTTCGGTGTCGGCGGCCGGGGTGTTGCGCGGCCTGCACTTCGCGCAGCTGCCGCCCAGCCAAGCCAAATACGTGACCTGCGTGTCTGGTTCGGTGTTCGACGTGGTGGTTGACATCCGGGTGGGCTCCCCGACCTTCGGCCGCTGGGATGCGGTGCTGCTGGACGCCGCGGATCGCCGCTCGGTGTACCTGTCCGAGGGGTTGGCGCACGGCTTTCTTGCGCTGCAGGACAACTCGACGGTGATGTATCTGTGCTCGGCGGGATACGACCCGCAGCGCGAGCACACCATCGCCGCCACCGATCCGGCGTTGGGCATTGACTGGCCGGTGTCCGCGGGTGAGCTGGTGGTGTCCGAGCGAGATGCCGCGGCGCCCAGCCTGGCCGAGGTCCAGGCGTCCGGGCTGCTGCCCAGCTGGGACGAGGCGCGGTCCTTCGTCGATGGGTTGCGCTGACCCTGCGCTGGGCGGGGGCCGCCAAACTGTCCCGTAGGCTGGGGTGAATCGACGTCTATCCGGTACGGGAGGGACATGAAGACCAGCACATTCGGCAAGACGGGCCTTGAGGTCTCGCGGCTGGCCCTGGGCACCTGGGAGTTCAGCGGGGCCTGGGGGCACGTCGACGAAGATAAGGCGATAGCGATCATTCGCCGTGCGCGCGACCTCGGCTTCAACGTCTTCGATACCGCCCATGAATATGGTTTCGGAACCGCCGAGCGCCTGCTCGGGCAGGCGCTTCGCCCCGATCTGCAGCGCAACCGCGACGAGATTGTCATCGCCACCAAGGGCGGGCTGCGCGAAACCGACAACGGGCCGGTCCGGGACGCTCGACCCGAGTGGCTGCGCCGCGACATCGACGACAGCCTCGGCGCGCTGGGTATCGACCATATCGACGTGTACCAGGTCCACTGGCCCGATCCGGCGGTCCCGGCCGCCGAGACCGCCGGCGCCCTGGCGGACCTGGTCGCCGCAGGCAAAATCCGGCACGTCGGCGTGTCCAACTACACCACCGCCCAAGTGAAGGAGTTCTCGGCCACGCTTCCGGTGGAAACGGTGCAGCCGCCGTACAACATGCTTCGCCGTGACATCGAGGACGAGCTGCTGCCGTACTGCCGCGCGAACAACATCGGGACGCTGGTATACGGGTCGTTGGCCCACGGCCTGCTCACCGGAACGGTGAGCCCCGATGTCCGCTTCGCGGCGACGGACTGGCGGGGCAACAGCGACATCTTCAACGGTGACGGTTTCTTGCGCAACCTGGAAGTCGTTGGGCGGCTTGAACGTTTGGCCGCCGATCTGGGGATCACGGTCAGTCAGCTGGCGTTGTCCTGGGTCTTGGCGCAGCCCGGTGTGCACGTCGCCATCGTCGGCGCGCAGCATCTCGGCTATCTCGAAGAAAGTGCCGGTGCCGCCGAGGTCACGCTGTCGGAGGCCGACCTTGCGGCCATCGAGGAGATTTTGGCCTCGGCGAGCCCGATCGGCGGTCCCCGCCCGGAGATGTGGCGGGAAAGTTAGATATCGGGGCGTTCCCCTGTGCACTGGGCTCATTGCGGCATAGATTGAGGCGTGGGGCTCAGCAGGCTCGAGGGCCGCCTGCGCCGTTGCAAGGAACTGGCGCTCGCACCGAATGCGGGACCGCTTCGGGTCCTTGTGGTGGGCGCCGGCGTGGGCGGTATTTCCGTTGCCCGGGCCTTACTGCACGACGGCCATGACGTCACCGTCTACGAACAGCGCCCCCAGGTGCGCGCCGCCGGTGGCGCCGTCACCATTTGGCCCAACGGCGCGGCGGTGTTGCGGCAGCTGGGCGTCAACATGGACGGCGCCGGTCAGGCACTGTCCACGGTGCGGGTGGTGACCGCCGCGGGGCGTCGGCTCACCACCCTTGATGCGGCCGCGATCGCTGCCCGGATGGGCGCGCCGGTGCGGATGGTGCCGCGTCGAATCCTGTTGGCCCGCCTGCTGGACGGCTTTCCGACCGAGCGCATCCGCTGCCATGCCCGGGCGGTCGGGGTGACCAGTACGCCCACCGGCGTGCAGCTGGAGTTCGAGGACGACAGCTGGGCCGAGGGCGACCTGTTGATCGGCGCCGATGGCCTGCATTCGATGGTGCGCGACGTCATCGGCGGACCGGATGCGGTGCCGACCGGCTGGTGCAGCTGGCAGGGGCTGATCACCCTGCCGGAGATCGCCGATCAACAGATCGCCACGGTCATGGTCGGCGACCACGGAAACCTGGGCCTGTGGCCGGCCGGCGGCCGCGATCTGCAGTTCTGGTTCGACCTGCCCTGGTCGTTCGACTTCGTCCGCCCCAACGATCCGCTCTCGCTGATCCGGTCCAGTTTCACCGGCTGGTCGGAGCGGGCCGACCGGGTGCTGGCGGCGTTGACCGACGACGACCTGGCCCCGTCGCCGTATCCGCATTTTCGGCATCCGATCCCGCGGTCGCCGGGCCTGGGCGCGGTCACCTTGCTCGGGGACGCGGCGCACACGATGCCGCCCACCCTGGCGCAGGGCACCAATCAGGCGCTGCTCGACACCATGGTGTTGCGCAAGGCGCTGTCGGGTTGCCGCACCGACGATCTGGTGGCCGCTGTGCGCTGGTACGAGAAGACCCGGCGGCGCAAGGTGCGGGCGGTGTCCTGGGTGGCGTCGCGGCAGGTGTCCCACGGTGAAGCCGTCCTGCGGCCGGCGGCGATGCTGTCCGATCGGTTCATGACCTGGACGCTGACAACGTTTTTGCGCGCGGTCAGCCACCGCCGGATGTGGACGACCGGCGAATGACCCCACCGGACGATCCGGTACGCGTGCGCGCCGAGGTCGATGCGCCGTCACGCTGGCTGTGGCTGGTGAAGTGGTGTGTGCTGGCCGTCCCGCACTACCCGATCCTGATCGGGCTCTATCTGGTGTATCCGCTGCTGACGATCGTCGCCGGCGTGGCGATTGTGTGCACCGGTCGGTATCCGCGGCCGATCTTCGATGTCACGGTCGGGACACTGCGCTGGTCCTGGCGCGTGATGAATTACCGGTTTCCGATGAACAGCACCGATAAGTACCCGCCGTTTAGCCTCGCGTCGCGGCCCGGCTACCCGGCCGACCTGGAGGTCGACTACCCGCACCGGCTCAGCAACCGGGCCGCCCCAGTCAACCGATGGCTGTTGGCGATCCCCCAGATCCTGCTCTGCTGGGCGATGGAGCCACTGCTGCAGGTGCTGTGCGTGATCGCGGCCCTGGGGTTGTTGTGCACCGGGACGATCCCGCGCGGCATGTACGACCTGCTGCTGGGCATCGTGCGGTGGCGCTACCGGGTAGCCGTCTACGTTTCGTTGATGCGCGAGGAGTATCCCCCGTTCCGGCTGGATCTGGGCGGCCGATGACGCGCCGTAATCCGTTGTTCCCGTATGTGTATCGACTGGGCATGCCGGTCTTCGACCGGCTGTTCTACCACCGGTATCGCCGCGCGGCGATGAGCCACACGACCGGCCGGCTACTGCTGGTCGGTCTGGGTCCGGGCACCGACTTGATGTTCCTGCCGGCGGCGGTCACCTCGGTGGCCGCGGTGGAGCCGGACGCGGCGATGCGGCGGATGGCCCGCGCTTGTGCCCGCCGCCACGGCGTCGCCGCCGACATCGTCGCGGGTGCCGGTGAGTCGATACCGTTCCCGGACAACAGTTTCGACTCGGTGCACGTCGGGCTGGTGTTGTGTTCGGTCGACGATGTGGCCGCTACCCTCCAGGAGATCCGGCGGGTGCTCGTCCCCGGCGGCAGGCTGGTGGTGCTGGAGCATGTGCGCGGCGACGGCGCGATGGGGTGGTTTCAGGACCGCATCGCCCGGCCCTGGTCGTGGCTGGCGTCCGGGTGCCAGCCCAACCGCCGCACCGTCGACGCCATCGCCGCGGCGGGTTTCGATACCAGTGCGCTGCGCAGCATTCGACGGACCCTGGTGCCCCCGCCGTGCACACCCCATCTGCAGGGCGTTGCGACGATGGTCGAGCGGTGACACCGTCTATTCGACGCCGACGGCGTCGATGATGTTCAGCCGCGCCGCCCGGCGCGCCGGCGGCAGCGCGCCCAGTAGGGTGATCGCCAACGCACCCGTGGTCAACGCGAGCGCCGTTGGGCTGGGCCGGAAGTCGACGTCGAAACTCATCACGTCGCCGCTGACCAGGCTGTACAGCCACTGATCGGTGAGTCCGCACAGCAGGCCGGCGACGCCGCCCAGCACCCCGATGCTGGCCGCCTCGACCACGACCATCTGCAGGGTGAACCGGCGGCTTGCCCCCATGGCCCGCAGCACCCCGATCTCGCGGCGCCGTTCCAGCACCGACAGCGTCAGGGTGTTGAGCAGCGCGACGGCGGCCACGAACACCACGATGATCCAGACCGCGTTGGCGATGAACATGCTCTGGTGCAGCGGCGCCTCCAGCCCGGCCAGCCCGGCGCGACCGTCGTACACGTAGTTCGGTGTGGGCACCGCGCGGCGCACCTCGGTCAGCAGGCGGCGCGGATCCGTGCCGGCGGCCGCGGTGATCTGCAGGGTGGTCGCCGCCGGCCGGTCGAACCAGGTCCGCATCTGCTCGAGGTTGATCCCCACGGTGCCGATGACCGTGGAGAAATACGGCACCAAGGCCAGCACCTGCGGGCGCCGCGGGCCGCGGGGCGTGTGCAGCCGCAGCTGGTCGCCGACCCGGACGTGCAGGGCCTTGCCCAGGTTCTGGGACAGCACCACGCCGCGACCGGCGAGCACCGCGGTGCGCACCGGTTCGTCCAGCGCGCGGTAGAGCGCATCGGCGGTGCCGGGGGTGAATCCGTCCAGCAGCACGCGGGTGCCGCCGACCACGGCGAACGCGAAGGCGCCCTCGGTAACCCGGGCCACGCCCGGCACCGCGGCCAGCTTCTGGCGCAGGCCGGACGGCAGCGGGTCGGTGGGATAGCGGTCCGGCGGATCGGCGCTCACCCACACGTCGACGTCGGCGACCGGCGCGAAAACCGCGCGGGCCGAACGGATCATGTCGGTGTTGGTGCCGGTGATCACGATGGTGGTGACCACGGCGATGAGCACGGTCATCACGGTGGCCCACACCCGCCGCGGCGCCCGCTCGATCGTCGCGGCCGCCAGCGCCCCGACCGACCCGAACAGCCGAGCGGTGGCGGCGGTGGCGGCGACGATCGGCCGGGTCAGCGCGAAACCGCCGGCGATCTCGGCACCAAACAGCGCCCCGATCGCGGCGAACGCGAACGAGCCGTGCCGGTCGACGATCAGCAGGATCGACACCACGATCGCCGCGACGGCGCCCGCCCCCGCCGCGATCCGCAACCAGTGCGGCACCACGTCCGCGGCGGACGCCCCGACCGGTGCCAACGCCTCGATCGGTGACACCTTGTAGACCTGCCGCGCGGCCATCGCCGACGCGGCCACGCTGGTGGCCACCGTCGCGGCCAGCGCGGCCGGGATCGCGTAGCCGGGCAGCCCGTACTCGACGCGGGCTTCCAATCCTTGAGTCATGGCCGGCGGTAGCCGCCCAATCGCCGTGCGGCCGGCCAGTATTCCCAGGCCCGACCCGACACCGCCACCGACCAGGCCGAGCAGGGCGGCCTCGGCGAGCATGTCGCGCACCAGGGTGACGCGTCGGCCGCCGATCGCGCGCAGCAGCGAGATGACCGGCCGCCGTTGGGTGATCGCCATGGTCATCGTGGTGTAGATCAGGAACGCGCCCACCACCAGCGCGACGGCCGCGCCCAGCAGCGCCATGTAGTTCATCAGTTTGACGCCGTCACCGGCCCGGGTGGCCCGCCCACTGGGCTCGGCGACCAGGGCGCGCCCGCGCACCGCGGCGCTGACCCCGGCGCGAACGGCGGCAAGATCCGTGCCGGGCCGGGTGGTGATCAGGATCGAGTCCAGCTGGCCCTGCCGCCCGGTGACCTGCTGCGCCAACCCCAGTGCGGCCAGGACGTAGTGCCCGCCGTTGAGCTCGGCGAGCCGCTTGCCGCCCAGCACCGCGGCCACCGTGACCGCACCGGAGCCCAGCTGGAACCGGTCGCCGGCGGCGTAGCCGAGGCCCGGTCCCACCCGGACCCCGTTGGGCACCGCGGGCGGCGCCGCGAGGCGACCCCCGACCGCGTTCGCCAGCGCCCCCTCCAGGGCGGCGCTGGTCTCGTCGGCGCCCAGCAGCAGCACCGGCCCCGCCGGCGTGGTCGCCGACATCCGGATCATGGGTGCGGCGGCCGCAACCCCGGGCACCGCGGCCACCTGCGCGGTGATCGTGTCGGGAAACCCGGCGTCGGTAATCCCGGACACCTCCAGCGCGGCGACGCCGGCGATCCCGTCGGCCAGCCGGTTGACCGATCCGGTGATCGAGCCGAAGATGCCGAACACCGCCACCACATACAGTGCGGAGACGGCCATTACGGCGATCGACGCGCCGGTGCGCCGCCGGTGCACGACGAGCTCGCGCAGGCTGAACACCCGCAGCCGGCTGCCCGCGGCGGCCACCACCCGGGCCGGGTTCACCGCCCGACCGCCATCAGGTCGGAGCCCAGCCGACCGTCCTGCAGGGTGATCACCCGATCGGTCGCTGCGGCGGCGTCCGCGTTGTGGGTCACCATCACCACCAACCGGCCGCGGCCGTCGTCGTGGGCGACCTCGGCGAGCAGCGCCAGGATCGACGCGCCGGTCGCCGAATCGAGGTTGCCGGTGGGTTCGTCGGCCAGGATCAGCGGCGGATCCATCATCAGCGCCCGCGCCACCGCGACGCGCTGCATCTGGCCGCCGGACAGTTCCGCCGGCCGGTGCTCGGTGCGGTTACCCAGCCCCACCCGCTCCAGCAGCCGCACCGCATCGGCTCTGGCCTTGCCCAACCGGACGCCGTCGAGCAGCTTGGCCACCGCCACGTTCTCCCACGCCGACAGCGTCGGCAACAGGTTGAAGAACTGGAAAACGAAGCCCACCCGGTGATGCCGAAACTCCGACTGCTGCTCGTCGGCGAGCCGGCCGATCTCGTCGTCGTCGAAGGTGATCGACCCGGAGTCCGGCGAATCCAACGCGCCCAACAGATGCAGCAATGTGCTCTTGCCCGCCCCCGACGGCCCGACGATCGACACGAACTGCCCGCCGTGCAGCCGCAGGCTGATCGCGTCCAGCGCCCGCACCGACTGGCCGCCGACCCGGTACTCGCGCACCACGTCGGCCAGTTCGATGGTCAGTGCGCGGTGACGCGGCGGCGACTCCTGGTGTCGGCTGATGATGACCTCCCGCAGGTGCGCACTACCCGATATCGGGTACAACGCGGCCGGCCCGCCCTCGGTTCGACACGGCGCGCCCGGGCTGGCGTGCCGGCCGGTTTTTGCCGCGTCGGACCCGACCCGGGCCGCCTTAGGGTGGTCGTCATGACCATCCACCGCGGATCGGCGTCGCGAGCGCTGCTGATTGGCGTGGCCTCGATGCTGATCGTGCTGGTCGCGGGCTGCGCGGGGCAGCGGCCGGCGTCCAACAGCATCAACCCCGCGCCCGCGGCGCCGGCGAGCCCCGCGAATCAGCCGCAACAGCGCGACATCGTGACGACCGGCAGCCTGGGTATCACGGTGGCCGATGTCGGGGCGGCGACGGATCGGCTCGTCGAGCTCACCACCGGGTTGGGCGGCCGCGTCGACGATCGCACCGAACGCACGTCCGGGCAATCCCGCACCGCCGAGCTGACCGTGCGCGTCCCGTCCCCGAAAATCGACGAATTCCTCAGGAACACCACGCAACTGGGTGATGTCACGTCGGTGTCGCTGAAGCACGAAGACGTCACCACCGGACGCGTCGACCTGGACGCCCGGATCGCGGCGCTGCAGACGTCGGTGGACCGATTGACCGCGCTGATGAAGACCGCCACCAGCACCGCCGATCTGCTGCAGGCCGAGGAGGCCCTGTCCAAACGGCAGGCCGACCTCGACAGCCTGCGGGCCCAGCGCACCCAGCTCGGCGACCAGATCAGCTACGCGACGATCACGGTCACCGTGTCCTCCGAGTCGGCGCCGCCCTCGACCGGATTCGTGGCCTCCGTCCGCCACGGCTGGCACGCCCTGGTGTCGGCCACCCACGGCGCGATCACCGTCGTCGGCTTCCTGCTGCCCTGGTTACCGGTGCTGCTGCTGATCGGGGGCGCCGTCGTGGTGTTGCGCCGCAGGGTCCGGCGGCGTCCCTAGCAGGAGCCCGCCAAGCCGCGCCCCCTTGCCAACCCGCACCGACATTTACTAGGATATGCAAGTATTCTGGGCGTTGCCCTCCACACGCGAACTTCACGGGATAAGTCATGACGACACAGATTTCGCATTTCATCGACGGTCAGCGCACCGCTGGACGGTCCACCCGCACCGCCGACGTGCTCAACCCCAGCACCGGCCAGGTGCAGGCGACGGTGCCGATGGGCTCCGCCGCCGACGTCGACGCGGCGGTGGCCTCGGCCGCCGAGGCCCAGAAGGGCTGGGCGGCCACCAACCCGCAGCGCCGGGCCCGGGTGATGATGCGGTTCATCGAGCTGGTCAACGCCAACATGGATGAGCTGGCCGAGTTGCTGTCACGGGAGCACGGCAAGACGGTGGCCGACGCCCGCGGCGATATTCAGCGCGGCATCGAGGTCGTCGAGTTCTGCGTCGGGATCCCGCACCTGCTCAAGGGCGACTACACCGAGGGCGCCGGACCCGGTATCGACGTGTACTCGCTGCGTCAGCCGCTCGGCGTGGTCGCCGGCATCACCCCGTTCAACTTCCCGGCGATGATCCCGCTGTGGAAGGCCGGCCCGGCGCTGGCGTGCGGAAACGCGTTCATTCTCAAGCCTTCCGAGCGGGACCCGTCGGTGCCGGTGCGGCTGGCCGAACTGTTCATCCAGGCCGGTTTGCCGCCGGGGGTGTTCCAGGTGGTGCACGGCGACAAGGAGGCCGTCGACGCCATCTTGCACCACCCCGACATCGCCGCGGTCGGGTTCGTCGGCAGCTCCGACATCGCGCAGTACATCTACGCCACCGCCGCGGCCAACGGCAAACGCGCGCAATGCTTCGGCGGCGCCAAGAACCACATGATCGTGATGCCCGACGCCGATCTGGATCAGGCCGTCGACGCATTGATCGGCGCCGGCTACGGCAGCGCCGGCGAGCGCTGCATGGCCATCAGCGTGGCGGTGCCGGTCGGTGAGCAGACCGCCGACCGGCTGCGGGCCCGGCTGGTGGAGCGGATCAACAACCTGCGGGTGGGCCACAGCCTGGATCCCAAGGCCGACTACGGACCGCTGGTGACCGCCGCCGCGCTGGCCCGGGTCCGCGACTACATCGGCCAGGGCGTGGCCGCCGGCGCCGACCTGGTCGTCGACGGCCGCGAGCGCGCCAGCAACGACCTGACGTTCGGTGAGGAGAACCTGGAGAGCGGCTTTTTCATCGGGCCCACCCTGTTCGACAACGTGACCACCGACATGTCGATCTACACCGACGAAATCTTCGGGCCGGTGCTGTGCATCGTTCGGGCCAAGACCTACGAGGAGGCAGTGGCGCTTCCTTCTCAGCACGAGTACGGCAACGGGGTGGCGATCTTCACCCGCGACGGCGACAGCGCCCGGGACTTCACCGCCCGGGTGCAGGCCGGGATGGTCGGGGTCAACGTGCCCATCCCGGTGCCGGTGGCCTACCACACCTTCGGCGGCTGGAAGCGCTCCGGGTTCGGCGACCTCAACCAGCACGGGCCGGCGTCGATCCAGTTCTACACCAAGGTCAAGACCGTCACCCAGCGCTGGCCGTCGGGCATCAAGGACGGTGCCGAATTCCACATCCCCACCATGGAATAGGGCCGGCATGCGATTTTTTGGTCTCGATGACGACGAACGGGTGATCACCGAAACGGCCGCCGCGTTCGCCGACAAGCGGTTGGCCCCCCACGCCCTGGAATGGGACGCCACCCACCACTTCCCCACCGACGTGCTGCGGGAGGCGGCCGGGCTGGGGATGGCGGCGATCTACTGCCGGGAGGACGTCGGCGGCAGCGGGTTGCGCCGGCTGGACGGGGTGCGCATCTTCGAACAGTTGGCCACCGGGGATCCGACCACCGCCGCCTACCTGTCCATCCACAACATGTGCGCGTGGATGGTCGACACCTTCGGCACCGAGGAGCAGCGCAAGACCTGGCTGCCGCGGCTGGCGTCGATGGAGCTGATCGCCAGCTACTGCCTGACCGAGCCCGGTGCCGGCTCGGACGCCAGCGCGCTGGCCACCCGGGCGGTCCGCAGCGGCGCCGACTATGTGCTCGACGGTGTCAAACAGTTCATCTCCGGGGCCGGGGCCTCCGACGTGTATGTGGTGATGGCGCGCACCGGCGCCGACGGTCCGCGCGGCATCTCCACGTTCATCGTCGAAAAGGACACTCCGGGGCTGAGTTTCGGTGCCGCCGAGGAGAAGATGGGCTGGAACGCCCAACCGACCGCGCAGGTCATCTTCGATCGCGTGCGGGTGCCGGCCGAGGCGATGCTGGGCGGCGCCGACGGGGAAGGCGCCGGCTTCGGTATCGCCATGCAGGGCCTCAACGGCGGCCGGCTCAACATTGCGGCGTGTTCGCTGGGCGGCGCGCAGGCGGCGTTCGATAAGGCGGCCCGCTATCTGGCCGACCGGGAGGCGTTCGGGTCGGCGCTGCTCGACGAGCCCACCATCCGGTTCACCCTGGCCGATATGGCGACCGCGCTGGAAACCTCACGAATGTTGTTGTGGCGGGCCGCGTCCGCGCTGGACGACGACGCCGACGACAAGGTCGAGCTGTGCGCGATGGCCAAACGCTACGTCACCGACGCGTGTTTTGACGTCGCCGATAAGGCCCTGCAGCTGCACGGCGGCTACGGCTACCTGCGCGAGTATGGTCTGGAAAAGATCGTCCGCGACCTGCGGGTGCATCGGATCCTGGAAGGCACCAACGAGATCATGCGGGTGGTGATCGGCCGCGCCGAGGCCGCGCGGGTGCGGGCCTAGCAAGGCCCGAGTGTAGGAGGACAGATGACGACGATCGCGTTCTTGGGGTTGGGCCACATGGGCGGCCCGATGTCGACGAACCTGATTGCCGCCGGGCACCCGGTGCGCGGCTACGACCCGGTGCCGGCCGCCGCGGCCGCCGCCGCCGAGCACGGGGCCGCCGTCTTCGACAGCGGCACCGAGGCGGTCGCCGAGGCCGACGTGGTGATCACCATGTTGCCCAACGGGGAGCTGGTCAAGCGGTGCTACACCGAGATCCTGCCGGCCGCCCGAGCCGACACCCTGTTCATCGACAACTCCACCATCTCCGTCGACGACGCCCGCGCGGTGCACGCGCTGGCCGGTGAGCACGGTTTCGCCCAGGTCGACGCCCCGGTCTCCGGCGGGGTGCCCGGCGCGGCCGCCGGCACGCTGGCGTTCATGGTGGGCGGTGAGCAGGCGGCCTTCGCCCGGGCCCGCCCGGTGCTCGAACCCATGGCCGGCAAGATCATTCACTGCGGCGACGCGGGCACCGGTCAGGCCGCCAAGATCTGCAACAACATGGTGTTGGCCATCCAGCAGATCGCCGTCGGCGAGGCGTTCGTGCTGGCCGAGCGGCTGGGGTTGTCCGCGCAGGCGCTGTTCGACGTGATCACCGGCGCCACCGGCAACTGCTGGGCGGTGCACACCAACTGCCCGGTGCCCGGCCCGGTGCCCACCTCACCGGCCAACCACGACTTCAAACCGGGTTTCGCCACCGCGCTGATGAACAAGGACCTCGGTCTGGCGATGGACGCGGTGGCCTCGGCCGGGTCGGCGGCGCCGCTGGGCCGCCACGCCGCCGAGATCTACGCGGCGTTCACCGCCGAGCACGCCGACGAAGATTTCAGCGCGGTGATCACGACGCTGCGCGGCAGCTGAGCTGGGCGACCCCCCAGCGTCGGCACAGCTCGCGACAGCCATCGACCAACAGCCCGTCGTAGCCGGCGCGGACCTGCACCGCACCCGGGAACCCCGGGTGCGCGGACCCGGCGCCGGTGACCACCACGGTCCCCAGCTCGGCGGCCGCCGCGGCGCGCAACCCGCGGGTGGAACCCACCACCGCCAGCGCGCTCGCGGCGCCGATGCCCAGCTCCCACAACGCCAGCCGATACAGCTCGGCGGTCGAGGCGGGTTGGGGCAGGTCGTCGGCGCTGACGATGGTCTCCGCCAGTCCCTCCCCGAGCAGCTGCCGGGCCTGGGTCTGGGCCACGTCGCGGGCATCGGTGCTGATCACCGCGACCCACACCCCGGCCACGAACAGGCTCATGACCAGGTCGGCCAGCCCGGACCGGGGCATCCGGTCGCCGTCGTGGTCGAGCTCGCCGAGCGCCTCGGCGTCGAAGATCACCGCACGCAGCGGGCTGAGGTCGGCGTCGAGCGGACGCGCCCGGTCCCACCAAAACGTGCGCGCCGGTCGGGTCCGCCGTGATGTGAGGTACATAACAGCAGGGTGCCGGGAGCCGGTCGGTCCTGCCTCCCCCGAATGGGGGGTCTGCGCGGGTGAACCGGCCGCCGCGGCGATCGCCAGCTCGGCGCACCGGGCCGCCACCAGGCCTTACAGTGTTGCCATGACCCACCCCGGGGATCCGGTGCGCCTTGTCCTGGTCGACGACCACGAAATGGTCATCGAGGGGCTCAAGGCGATGCTGACCGCGTTCCGCGACCGGGTGCAGGTGGTCGGCCAGGCGATCGGCGCGGACAAGGCACTCGATGTGATCGCCGAACTGGACCCCGACGTGGTGCTGTGCGATGTGCGGATGCAGGGCGCCAGCGGCCTGGATTTGTGCCTGGCGCTGCGGGAGCGCGACCCGCACCGCAAGGTGGTCATGTTGAGCGTGTACGACGACGAGCAGTACCTGTTTCAGGCGTTACGGGTCGGGGCGCGCGGCTACCTGTTGAAGAGCATCAGCAGCGACGATTTGGTCCGCCAGATCGAGTCGGCGCACCGCGGCGAAACCGTGATCGACCCGGGGATGGCCGCGCGGGCCGCCGACACCGCGGCTCGGCTGCAGCGCGACGAGTTCTGGCCCGGGGCCCGGCAGGGGCTGACCCAGCGGGAAAGCGAAATCCTGTCCTACATGGTGTCCGGGCTGTCCAACCGCGGGATCGCCACCAAGCTGGTGATCGGCGAGGAGACCGTCAAAAGCCACCTGCGGTCCATCTACCGCAAACTCGGGGTGTCCGACCGGACCGGGGCGGTGGCCACCGCGCTGCGCGAAGGGATCTACCAGTGAGCGCGCGGCGCCGGTCCAACGCGGTGCGCGACTTCGTCGACGCCGACCACGAACTGGTGTTGCTGCGCGAACTGATCCAGGCCGCCTCCACCGGGCCCGGCGTCGAACCGCTGGCGGCCGCCGCGGCCCGCATCATCACCGCGGCCACCGGCACCGATGTCTGCTTCGTGCACGTGCTCGACGACACCGACCGGTCGCTGACGCTGGCCGGGGCCACCCCGCCGTTCGACGGGCAGGTCGGCAAGATCCGGTTGCCGTTGGGGTCCGGGGTGTCCGGGTGGGTGGCCCGGCACCGCGAACCGGTGGTGATCACCGACGACAAAGAGGCCGATCCGCGGTATCTGCCGATCTCATCGCTGCGCGGGCGGGACTTCACCTCGATGGTGTCGGTGCCGATGGAAACCGATCCCGGCGGTCTGGTCGGCGTGCTCAACGTGCACACCGTCGAGCGGCGCGAGTTCAGCGCCGGCGACGTCGAATTACTGTGTGTGATCGGGAGATTGATCGCCGGCGCCATGCATCAGGCCCGGCTGCATCGCCAGCTGGTGGCCCGCGAACGCGCCCACGAGTTGTTCGTCGAGCAGGTGATCGAGGCCCAGGAGATCGAGCGTCGCCGGCTGGCCGGCGACATCCACGACGGGATTTCGCAACGGCTGATCACCCTGTCGTATCGGCTCGACGCCGCCGCGCGGGCGGTCGGCGATGACCCCGCCGAGGCCTCCCAGCAGCTCGACGAGGCCCGCGAGCTGGCCCGGCTGACGTTGGCCGAAGCCCGCGCGGCGATCAGCGGGCTGCGCCCGCCGGTGCTCGACGACTTGGGGTTGGCCGGCGGGCTGGCCAGCCTGGCCCGGTCCATTCCGCAGCTGAACCTGGAGCTGGAGCTGGCCGACATCCGGCTGCCCGAGCACATCGAGCTGGCGCTGTATCGGATCGCGCAGGAGTGCCTGCAAAACGTCGTCAAGCACGCCGAGGCCAGCGTCGCGCGGCTGCGGTTCGGGGTCGAGGAGAACGTCGCCCGCCTCGAAATCATCGACGACGGGGTGGGTTTCGACACGTTCGAGAATCCGCTGGGCGGCGACGAGATGGGTGGCTACGGCGTGCTGTCGATGGCCGAGCGCGCCGAGCTGGTCGGCGGCCGGCTCAACATCCGGTCGCGTCCGGGCGCCGGCACCGCCGTCACCGCCACCATCCCGCTGTCGTCCTCCCCCTCCGCGCGAGCGTGCGTGTCCCCGGCCGACACGCCGGGCTAATTCCCGGATCTACGCACGCTCGTCGCCGGCGCGTCCCGTTTTGCCGGCCGCCCAGACCAGGCCGAAAACGATGTGGGCCGCAGCGTCAGCGAGGGCGTCACGATCGACATCGAGGCGACCGTCGACCCAGTTCACGTATAGCGAGACCAGGGCTCCCGACATCGCGGTGGCGATGACCGAGCGATCGGTTCCGGCGGCCCCCCATTCATCGCCGAGCACCGGGCCGACCACGTCGATGACATCGGTGGAGCGGCGCAGGCTGTGTGCGCGCAACACGTCGTCGGCCAGCGGCTCGCGCAACAGAATGCGGGCCCGGCCAGCGTCTTCCTCGAAGTACGCCGCACACGCTTCCAGCAGTGTGCGCACCGTCGCGAACGGATCGGCGCCCGGCCCGACGGTCAGCAGCCGCTCCATCAGACCGTCCTGCACCCGGTCGTAGACGGCGACCAGCAGGGCCTCACGACTGTCGAAACTCTCGTAGAAATACCGCGGGCTCAGGCCGGCGGTGCGGCAGACCGCCCGCATCGTGACCGCGTTGACGCCTCCACCGCCCAAGAGTTCCTGCCCGGCCGCCAGTAACTCGGCGCGGCGTAACGCGGACCGGTCGTCGAAGGTCTGGCCGCGCCACCGCTTGCCGCTGTCCATGCGGCCATCATCGCAGCCATCGCGGGTTGGCTTGACACGATCACGCACTACGTGAATCATACGATTCCAGTTCGCTACAGGAATCACCCGATTCCTATGCGGGATCCGGTGACGAGAGATGCGGGGTACCAGGTGTTCGATGAAGCGCAGTTCCAGCGGGCCCTGGGGCAGCCCCGCCTGCAGGGCCACGTCCCGACGTTCCTCAAATCGAACCGGGCAGAACCGATTCGGGTGATCCCGGAGCCGGAACTGCAGGCCACCACGCGTCAGTGGTTCGTGGACTTCGAGCGCAAACTCGAGCACTTATCGGCAAAGCTGGGCCAGGATCTGTCCTGGGTGATGGTGTGGGCCAAGAAGTACTGGTGGAGTTTCCTCGCGCGCGATATGTCGCTCAACGCCGAGCTCTACGCCCCGGATATGACCTACATCGACCCCACGACGTTCGGCCGCACGATCGTCGGCAACGACGAATTCGTCACCTATAACTTCGCCTTCTTCGACGCGATCCCGGACTGGCGGTACGATCCGCTGCCCGACCAGGTGTACGTCGACGTGACCCCGGAAGGCAAGGTGCGCACGGTGATCCGGTACCTCGGCAGCGGTCACTGGACCGGTCCGCTGAAGCTGTATCCGTATGACGACAGCGCGCCGAAGATCCACGGCGACGGCCGGTTCATCCAGGCGCCGGCCGTCGACCGCTACCACTTCAACGACGACGGCCTGATGGAGCACGGTGAAACGCTCTACGACGCCTTCGATGTCCTGCAGCGCGCCGGGGTGATGCCGCGCGATGACAGCTGGCAGGTGCACACGCTGTTCGGCGCGTCGCGGGTCCTCGCCACCGCGACCAGGCTGAAGCGACGGCTCGGACGGGCGTGATAGGGGACGGTCACTGCGCGAGCGTGCGCAGATCCGGCGACACGCTCGGCGTGTCGGCCGGGGACGCGCACGCTCGCGGGAAGAATCAAAAGTCGCCGGCGTGGTGGCGCAGGGTGTCGATCGACGACGCCAACGCCCGCGACTCCTGCGGCGACATCCCGATGTCGGCGAACACCTGCTCGTTGAGCGTCACGGTGGCGTCCTCGACGGTGGAGCGGCCCAACTCGGTGATCTGCACCAGCGTGGTGCGCCCATCGGTGGGGTGCGGCAGCCGCTGCACCAGGCCGTGGGCCTCCAGCCGGCGAATCGCGTGGGTGACGCTGGTGACGTGCACCTGCAGCCGGTCGGACGCCTTGGTGATCGGCAGCGCGCCGGTGCGGCTGAACGCCAGCAGCCGCAGCAGCTCGAAGCGGGAGAAGCTCAGGTCGTAGGGCCGCAGCGCGGCCTCCACCCGGGCCAGCAGGATCTGATGGGCCCGCATCACCGAGGTCACCGCGACCATGCCGTCGGCGACCTCGCCCCAGCCGGCGCGTTCCCAGTTGGTCCGGGCCGCGGCGATCGGGTCGCGGTTATCGGGGTCCGAAGCAGCCACGCCTCTTCTTACCGCACTTGGCGGCGGGACCGGGTCACCGCGACGTGTTTGCCGCCGATTTTCCCACCGCGGCCAGCACCGCCCGGCTCGAGGCGCGGCTGCCCACCGTGATCCGCACCCCACCGGTGGCGTAGTAGCGGGCCCGCACCCCGGCGCCTTCGAGCACCTCCCGCCACGGCGCCCCGGCCGGCGGCAGGTAGACGAAGTTGGCGTGCCCGTCGGTGGCGTAGACGCCCACGGCCCGCAGCCGTCGACACAGGTAGTCGCGTTCCCCGGTGATGCGCAGGACCCGTTGCCGCAGCTGGTCTTCGGCGTCATAGGAGGCGGCCACCGCCACCGCGGCGGTGACCGGCATGCCGAACGGCAGTTGCATCGTCCACAGCGCCCGGGCCACCTCGGAGCAGCCGAACCCGTACCCGATGCGCAACCCGGCCAGCCCGTAGGCTTTGGAGAAGGTCCGGACCACAACCACATTCGGGAACCGCCGCACCAGCGCCGGGCCGGGGATGCGGTGCTGGGCGGCGACGAACTCGATGTAGGCCTCGTCGAGCAGCACGACGGTGTCGTCGGGCACCCGCCGCAAGAAGCGCAGCACCTCGGCGACCGGCTCCACGGCGCCGGTCGGATTGTGCGGGCGACACAGCACCACCACCCGAGCGCGTTGCGCGGCATCGGCCATCGCCGGCAGGTCGTGATGGCCGCGGCGGTCCAGCGGAACCGGGACCGAGACCAGCCGGGCCAACTGGGTGAAGATCGGGTAACCGTCGAAGGTGGGATAGCTCAGCACAATCCGATCGCCGGGCCGGGTGAGCCCGTGCAGCACCTGCATCACCACCCCGGTCGCCCCCGCCCCCAGCACCACCTGCTCGACACCGACCCCGACATGGCGGGCGACCAGCGCACGCAGCTTGGCCGGCACAAACTCCGGATACCGGTTGGCCGCCTCGATCGAGCGGATCAGCGCCGAGCGCACCGCGGGCAGCGGCGAGTACGGATTCTCGTTGAGCGATAACGCCAGCGGATCGACCGCCTCCGGCAGCCCGTCGAGGACGGCGGCGGTGCCGGGTTTCGCCGGCGCCGGCGACGCCATCAGCGTCCGCCCCAGCGCACCGCCGCCGCGCCGGCGAAGTCGCCGGCATGCGCGAACCCCGCCATCAGCACCACGCCACCTGGACCCACCCGGCCCTCGTCGATGGCGCGAGCGAAGTTGATCGGGATCGCGGCCCCGAACAGGTTGCCGCACTCGTCAAACGTGTCGACGTGCCGTTCGGTGGGCAGTTCTAGCGCCTCCCGCCAGTTACGCAGAAACACCCGGTTCGGCTGGTTGGTGACCAGCAGCCCGATATCTTTGGGCCGCACCCCGATCCGGTCACAGACCGCCCACGCCACCTCGGGAACCTGCCGGTTGCCGCGGGCCAGCACCTTGGTGATCTTGGACTCGGTGAACCCGATGCACGCCTCGCCGGGCCCGGCTTGCCACCATTTGCGCGGCGGGTCCATCGTCAGCGTCATATCGCCGGCGTACTCGCCGTAGGTGCGGCACACCACGTCGAGGATCGGCGAGCGCTCCGACACGGTCACCAATCCCACCGCGGCGCCGTCGCCGGGCACCGCGGCCTGCGCCTTGCGCCGCACCCCGGGTTGGTCAAACACCTGGCCGGCCGCGTTCTGCGCGACCGCGATCAGCGCGCTGCGCCCCGCCCCGGAGCCCAGCAGCTGGCGGGCCACCCGCAGCCCCAGCACGAACGCCGCGCAGCCGCCGTTGTGCAGGTCCAGCACCCAGTCGGGCCGCATGCCCAGCCGGTGCGCGATGCCGCCGCCGGCGCCGTAGAACGGCAGGTCCGGGACCTGGGTGTGGGTGATCAGCACGTCGACCCGCTCCAGGACGTCGTGACCGTGCCGCTCGATCAGGCCGGCGGCGGCGCGTTCCACCATGTCGATCGCGGTTTCGTCGGGCCCGACGTGGTGGCGGTACCGCGGCGCCCGAAACATCACGTTGTCGCGCAGCGCGTCGGTGTCGGCGAACTGGGCGTAGTAGTCGGCGCCGAGAGGTTTTCCGGGCAGGTAGGTGGCGATATCGGTCAGGCTGACGGTCGGGGTACCCATGGCCGGCCTCAGCGCATCCAGACCGGGGTCACCGGCAGGCCGTTGCGGTGCCGATATTCGGCAATCGCCTTGAGGTTCTGCAGTTCGAGCAGGTGGCCCGCGCCGAACATGTCCCAGAAGTCGCCGACCCAGACCGGGCGCTGCGGCGGCGCGGTCTGCGGATAGGGATTGTTCTCGTAGAACGGGTGGTGGCAGTTCGTCCACAGCACCACCGAGCCGGGCTTGTCGAACACCAACTGCGCGTCGACGACCCGCATCAGATAGATCATCCACAGGTGCGTGCCCTGATCCCAGGCGCAGTGGTAGTCGACGGTGCGCGCGTCGGCGTTGGTCACGGTGCGGGTGAAGATCTTGGTCTCCGACCCCAGCCGGTCGTGGGCCAGCCACAGCCCGGGTTCGTCGGTGGGGGTGAACCCGCGCAGGCTGTAGGTCCACTCCTCCAGGCTGCGGGTGTCGGCCATGTACTCGAACAACTCGTCGGGCGGGCAGTCGATGTGGCTGTTGACCGTGCAGAATTCCCCGAACACCTCCTCGTGCGGGTACACCGACCGCATCATCTCCATGATGATCGGGGTGGCTTTTTCGCGGGGCGACGTCTCGATGCGGACCAGACCCTCGATCGGGTCGGTGCTTCCGGTGTGGGCGACGATATCGTCAAGCGCGGACAACGACACGGTGGTCCTCCTTCAGTGCGGAAACCGGTGCGGCATTCAAAAATGGTGCGAACGGCGGCATCTCGTCGGCCGAGCAGGCGATGCTGAGCACCGACGGCCCGTCGACACCGAGCGCGGCCACCAGCGCCGGTGACAGCTCGCCGATGTCGGTGATGTCGCTGGCCGGCAGGCCGGGAAACATCGCAGCCAACCCGGCCCCCAACGTGCTGGGCCGGAATCGGTTGTAGCTGTACAGGTCGTCGTAGTACAGCTGCTCGCGGGTCACGCACATGGCGTGCGCGTTGTTGTTGAACAGCACGAAGGTGACCGGCAGCCGGTACTGCAGGGCGGTGTGGATCTCCAGGCCGTGCATGTAGAACGCGCCGTCGCCGGCGATCACCACGGTGCGCCGGCCGCGGCCGAACGCCATCCCGAGCCCGGCGCCGAAGCTGTAGCCCATCCCGCCCATGCCCAGCGCGACCAGGAACCGGCCGTCGCGGCGCACCGGCAGGTGATGCAGCGCGGCGGCACCGGTGTTGCCGGCGTCGACGACGATGTCCACCCCGGCCGGTAACACCCTGTCCAGCACGGTCATCGCGTCGCGGTAGCGCACCCCGGGGCCGGTGTGGTGGTGCGGGGTCAGTTCGGTGCGCGGCAGCGTCTCGGGCACCCGGACGCCGGTGGGCCGTCCGGGCCCGTGCAACGCCGCCACCAGCCTGCGCAGCGAGGCGCGCAGATCCTCGGTGTGCACATGCAGGCAGGGCAGGTGCGGTGGCGCCGAGCCGATCGAGACCGTGCGGACGGCGGCCAGCGCCTGATCGAGTCCGGCGCGGGCGGTGATCGGCAACCGGGTGCCCACCACCAGGCACACCGCGCTGCCCGCCACCGCATCGGCCACCCCGGGGTGGCCCACCACCCCGGTGACGCCCAGCGCCGAGGAGGCACCGAAACCCGGTGTGCCGCTAGTGTCTTTGGCGTCGGGCACGCACGCCACCTGGGCGCGCAGCAGCGCGCGCAGCGCGGCGAGCTCGGCGCGGGCGTCGTCGCGGGCGACCTGTTCGCCGGCGATGATGGTCACCGGCCCGCTCGCCCGGCGCAACACCCGCGCGATCGGCTGCGGGTCGCCGGCGCGGCCCCGGATCGGCGCACCGTTGCGGTGGCCGGCCACGGCCACCGGCGCCTGCTGAACATCCTTGGGTAACAACAACACCGCCGGCCCGCCGGTGCGGGCCGCGGCGATCGCCCGCGGCAGTGCGGTCGCGATCTCGTCGGGAACGGTGATCCGCTGGCACCACACCGAGGCGGCGGCGAACAGCTGCTCGGCGTTCAGCGCGCCGTTGCGGCCGCTGAGGTCCTGAAAGCTGCCCCGGCCGTCCAGCGCCGTCGGCGGCTGCCCCACCAGCGCCAGCACCGGCACCCGGCTGGCCAGCGATTCCCCCAGGCCCGGAACGAGGTTCAGCGCTCCCCCACCCGACGTCGCCGCGACCACCCCCAGCCCGGGAAGGCTGCGGGCGTACCCGTCGGCCATCGTCGCCGCGGAGAATTCGTGCTTGGCCAGGATCGCGGTGACACCGGAGCAGAAATGCGCTGCGTCGTAGAGGTCTTCGATATTGGCACCGTCGACCCCGAACAGGTAGTCGACGCCGATTCCGGCGAGGTGTTCGACGATGTGGTCGACCACCCGGTGCTGCCTGGCCATCTGCTCCCCTAACTCGGGACGATGCCAGTAACACGACGCGGCCGCGGGTTCAGTTCACCGCGCCGCGTCGGCCGCCTACCCGGCGGTCAGGATCCGCGGCCCGTCCTCGGTGGCGGCCACGGTGTGTTCCCAGTGGGCGGCCCGCGAGCCGTCGGCGGTTTTGACGGTCCATTCGTCGTCGAGCACGACGGTCGCGGTGGTGCCCAGGGTCAGCATCGGTTCGATGGCCAGCACCGAACCCGCAGCCAGCAGCGGCCCGCGGCCCGGGGCGCCCTCGTTGGGCAAAAACGGGTCCATGTGCATCTGCCGACCGATCCCGTGCCCGCCGTAGCCGGCGACGATGCCGAACTTGCGGCCGTGGCTGGCCTCGGCGGCGCGGGTGCCGCACTCGATCGCGTGCGAGACGTCGCTGAGCCGGTTGCCCGGCAGCATCGCCGCGATCCCGGCTTCCATCGACGCCCGGGTCGCCGCCGACAGCGCCTCGTCGGCCGGGTCCAGCGGCCCCACCCCGAAGGTCAGGGCGGCGTCGCCGTGCCAGCCGTCCAGGATCGCGCCGCAGTCGATGGACACCAGGTCCCCGGACGCCAGGATCTCGGTGGCGGACGGGATGCCGTGCACCACCCGGTCGTTGACCGAGCTGCAGATCGACGCCGGGAACCCGTGATAGCCCAAAAACGACGGGGTCGCACCGGCGTCGCGGATCACCGATTCGGCGACCTCGTCGAGGTCGCCGGTGGACACCCCGGCAGCGGCGGCGGCCCGGACGGCGGCCAGCGCGGCGGCGACCACCGCGCCCGCGGCGGCCATCGCGTCGAGTTCACCGGCGCTGCGTTGGGCGACCACCCGTTTGCCGCGCAGCCGGGGCAGCGCCATCATCGGCTAGCGGCCCAGGGCGTGCAGGGCCCGGGCGAACACCTCGTCCAGGCTGCCCACCGCGTCCACGGCGTGCAGTTCGTGCTCGTGCTGGTAGTAGTCCAGCAGCGGCGCGGTCTCGTCGCGGTAGACGTTCATCCGGTTGTGGATGACCTCGGCGGTGTCGTCGGCGCGGCCGCGCTCGGAGAGCCGCTTGAGCAACTCCTCCTCGGACACCCGGAACTCCAGCACCGCGTCGAGTTTGGTCTGCCGGTCTTCGAGCATGTCGTGCAGCGCCTCGGCCTGCTCCACCGAGCGGGGGTACCCGTCGAGGATGAAGCCGTTGGCGGCGTCGGGCTGGTCGATGCGGTCGCTGACCAGCGCGTTGGTCAGCTCCGGCGGCACCAGGTCGCCGGCGTCGAGGTAGCGCTTGGCCTGGCGGCCCAGGTCGGTGCCCTCGGCGATATTGCTGCGGAACAGGTCGCCGGTGGAGATCTGCGGAACGCCGAGCTTCTCGGCCAACTTCGCCGCTTGGGTGCCCTTGCCGGCGCCGGGCGGTCCCAGTAGTACGACTCTCACTTCAGGAACCCTTCGTAGTTGCGCTGCATCAGCTGGCTCTCGATCTGTTTGACGGTATCCAACCCGACACCGATCATGATCAGGACCGCGGTGCCACCGAACGGCAGATTCTGCACCGTGCCGGTATTGCCGATATGCAGGAACAGGTTGGGCAGCACCGAGATCAGGCCCAGGTAGATCGAGCCCGGCAGGGTGATGCGGCTCAGCACGAACCGCAGGTAGTCGGCGGTGGGCTTGCCCGGGCGGATACCGGGGATGAAGCCACCGAACTTCTTCATCTCGTCGGCGCGTTCGTCGGGGTTGAACGTGATCGAGACGTAGAAGTAGGTGAAGAAGATGATCAGCCCGAAGTAGATGGCGATGTAGACCGGGTTGCTGGGGTCGGACAGGTAGCTGCCGACGAACTTGTCCCACCACCCGTTGCCGAGGCCGCCGCTGCCGCTTTTGACCAGCTGGGTGACCAGCTGCGGGATATAGATCAGCGACGACGCGAAGATCACCGGGATCACCCCGGCCTGGTTGACCTTGAGCGGCAGGTAGGTGGAGGTGCCGCCGTACATGCGTCGGCCCACCATCCGCTTGGCGTACTGCACCGGGATGCGGCGCTGGCCCTGCTCGACGAACACCACGCCGACGATGATGACCAGCGCGGCCACACACACCGCGGTGAAGATCAGCCCGCCGCGGCTCTGCAGGATGGATTTGCCTTCGATCGGGATCCGGGCGGCGATACCGACGAAGATCAGCAGCGACATGCCGTTGCCGATGCCGCGCTCGGTGATCAGCTCACCCATCCACATCACCAGGATCGCGCCGGCCGTCATCACCAGCACGATCACGATCAGGGTGAAGATGCTCGGGTCGGCGATGATGTCGTGGGCGACGGTGCAGCTTTGCAGCAACCCCCCGTTGGCGGCCAGCGCCACAATGCTGGTGGCCTGCAGGACCGCCAGCGCGACGGTCAGGTACCGGGTGTACTGCGTCATCTTGTTCTGGCCGGACTGGCCTTCTTTGCGCAGCTCCTCGAACCGCGGGATCACCACGGTGAGCAGCTGCACGATGATGCTGGCGGTGATGTAGGGCATCACACCGATCGCGAACACCGACAACTGCAGCAGCGCGCCGCCGGAGAACAGGTTGATCAACGAGTAGACCTGCGCCGCCTCACCGCCGGTGACCTCGGTGATGCACTGCTGCACCTTCGGGTAGTCCACCCCCGGCGAGGGGATCGCCGCCCCCAGCCGGTACAGGACGATGATGCCCAGCGCGAACAGGATCTTCCGTCTCAGGTCGACTGTTCGCAGTGACGAGATGAAAGCCGAGAGCACTCTTCCTCCTGCGCAGCCGAGCTGAGAGCGGCGTGCCAAATGGGCTGGTCTGGCCAGCGTCGGTTAGTCCTGCGTTGCGCGCGCCGACCCGCAAGGAGGTGGAATGCGACCCACTTTGGCCAGCGCGCGTCAAGCAGTCTACGAGAGTAACAGCTGGCACCGGCAGCCCCGTAATGGTGAGGCGGCCGCCGACCCGCCGCAGCACCCTCAGCCAACGTTCAGGCGGCGGGCGTACAGTTCGAGTGGCTGGTTATATTGGCTAAGTAACGAGTTGTCCTCGTTCCCTCTCCACGTAAAAAGGGGTCTTAACATGGCGCGCACGCATAACGACACCTGGGATCTGGCCTCCAGCGTGGGCGCGACCGCCACCATGGTCGCCACGGCCCGCGCATTGGCCACCCGCGCCGAACACCCGCTGATCACCGACCAGTTCGCCGAGCCGCTGGTCCGCGCGGTCGGGGTGGACGTGTTCACCCGGTTGGCCACCGGCGAGCTCACCGCCGCCGACATCGCCACCGACGGGTCGGCCGGGCCGGGCCTGCAGCGGATGACCGACAACATGGCGGTGCGCACCAAGTTCTTCGACGAGTTCTTCACCGACGCGACCCGGGCCGGGATCCGGCAGGCGGTCATCCTGGCGGCCGGGCTGGACTCCCGGGCCTACCGGCTGGCCTGGCCCGCCGGCACCACGGTCTACGAAGTCGACCAGCCCGAGGTCATCGAGTTCAAGACCCGCACCCTGGCCGAGTGCGGCGCCGAGCCCACCGCGGATCGCCGCGCGGTGGCCATCGACTTGCGCAACGACTGGGCGGCCGCGCTGCGGACCGCGGGTTTCGACCCGGCGCAGCCCACCGCCTGGAGCGCCGAGGGGCTGTTGGGCTACCTGCCGCCGGAGGCGCAGGACCGCCTGCTGGACACCATCACCGCCCTGTCGGCACCCGGCAGCCGGTTCGCCACCGAAAGCACGCCGCGGCGCGATCCGGCCGAGCAGGAGGAGCGGGAAGCCAAGGTGCGCGAGCGCATGCAAAGCGTGGCCGAGCAGTGGCGCAACCATGGCCTGGATCTGGACCTGACCGAGCTGGTCTACTTCGGTGACCGCAATGAGGCCGCCGCCTACCTGGCCGATCACGGCTGGCAGGTCAGCGGCCACCGCGTCAACGACCTGTTCACCGCCAACGGGCTGGAGCCGTTGCCCGATGACGGCAGCGGTTTCACCGACCTGATGTATGTCAGCGGGGTCTTGGGGTCACGAGCATGACCCGTTCGGAAGGCGACAGCTGGGACCTGGCCTCCAGTGTGGGGGCGACGGCGACGATGGTCGCGGCCGCGCGGGCGTTGGCCAGCCGGGAAACCGACCCGCTCATCGAGGACCCGTACGCCGCGCCGCTGGTGCGCGCGGTCGGGGTCGACCTGTTCACCCGGATCGTCGACGGCGAGGTCGAACTGCCGGACGAGGACGCCGCCGCCGCGCCCCGGGTGATGACCGCCGTGATGGCGGTGCGCACCCGGTTCTTCGACGACTTTTTCACCGGTGCCGCCGACGCCGGGATCCGGCAGGCGGTGATCCTGGCGTCCGGGCTGGATTCCCGGGCCTACCGGTTGGCCTGGCCGGCGGGCAGCGTGGTCTACGAGATCGACCAGCCCAAGGTGATCGAGTTCAAGGCCGCCACCATGGCGTCGATCGGCGCAACCCCCACCGCCGAGTTGCGGCCGGTGAGCATCGATTTGCGCGACGACTGGCCGGCGGCGCTGCGGGGGGCCGGGTTCGACTCCTCCCAGCCCACCGCCTGGAGCGCCGAGGGGCTGCTGGCGTATCTGCCGCCGGAGGCGCAGGACCGGCTGTTCGACAACATCACCGCGTTGAGCGCGCCGGGCAGCCAACTGGCCACCGAATACCATCCCGACGGCGGCGCGGCGATGGCCGAACGCAGCCGGGCGATCGGCAACCACTGGCGCGAGCTCGGGTTCGACGTCAACCTGTCCGACCTGTTCTACACCGGTGAACGCAACCCGGCCGGGGATTACCTGCGCGATCGCGGCTGGGAGGTGGCCGCGCGCTCCCGGTCGGCGGTGTTCGCCGAGTACGGCCGCGCCTATCCCGACAGCGAATTGCTGGCGGCGATGCGTAATTCCATGTCCATCATCGCCACCTTGAGCTAGGAGCCGTCGCCGTGGCCCGTACCGATAACGACACTTGGGATCTGGCGTCCAGCGTGGGCGCCACCGCCACCATGGTTGCGGCCGGCCGCGCCATGGCGAGCAAGGATCCGCGCCAGCTGATCGACGATCCGTTCGCCGAGCCGTTGGTCCGTGCGGTGGGCGTGGACTTCTTCGTCAAGATGCTCGACGGCGACCTGGACCTGTCGCTGCTCGAGGACGCCGCCCCCAACCGGGTGCAGGCCATGATCGACGGGATGGCGGTGCGCACCAAGTATTTCGACGACTATTTCGTCGACGCCGCCGGCGCCGGGGTGCGCCAGGCGGTGATCCTGGCGTCCGGGCTGGATGCGCGGGCCTACCGGCTGGCGTGGCCCGCACAGACGGTGGTCTACGAGGTGGACCAGCCGCAGGTGATCGACTTCAAGACCGCCACCCTGGCCGGTCTGGGCGCCGAGCCCACCGCGACGCGACGCACCGTCGGCATCGACCTGCGCGGTGACTGGCCCGCGGCGCTGCGCGCGGCCGGGTTGGACACCGCCGCGCCGATCGCGTGGTTGGCCGAAGGGCTGTTGATCTACCTGCCGCCGGAGGCGCAGGACCGGCTGTTCGACAACATCACCGCGCTGTCGGTGCCGGGCAGCACCATCGCCACCGAATACGTGCCGGGCATCGCCGATTTCGACGCCGAGCAGGCCCGGGAGGCCTCCCGCCCGCTGCGCGACCACGGGGTGGACATCGATATGGCGTCGCTGGTGTACGCCGGTGAGCGCAATCATGTGGTGGACTACCTGGGCGCCAAAGGGTGGCAGGTGACCGGGGTGCCCCGCGCGGAGCTGTTCGTGCGCAACGGCCTGGAGGTGCCCGCGCCCGGCGACGACGATCCGCTCGGCGAGATCATCTTCATCTCCGGCACGTTGCGGTAGCCTGTCGCGTCTCCGCGCCGGGTCGCGTCTCCGCGCCGAACGTGCGCTCACGGCGGCTTTTTGGCCGAAATCCCGCCCTGGACGCACACTCGGCGACTAGCGGGCCACGCTCGGCGGCCTAACGGAACGCTCGGCGGCTAACGGGGTCGGTCGGCCAGTTCCCGGAAGCGGCCGTAGCGGTCCGCCGTCGCGCTGGCCCAGGCCGGGTCGGGGTCGACGGTCCGTTCGATGCCGGCCCAGCGGGCGGCGTCGGTCATCGACGACTCCAGGCCGACCGCCATCCGAGCCAAAAACGCCGCGCCCAGCGCGGCGCCTTCGGCCACGGCGGACACCTGCACCGGCCGGCCGGTGGCGTCGGCGAGGGCCTGCAGCCACGGCTGCACCCGGGTGCCGCCGCCGCTGGCGATGATCCGCGCCGCCGGCACCGCGCTGAGCTCGATGAGTTGGCGGACCACAAAACCCGACGCCTCGTAGGCGGCGCGGCGCAGTGCGGCCGCGTCGTGGGTGAGGTCCAGCCGGTCCAGCACGCCGCGCCGGTCCGGGTCGTGGTACGGGGTGCGCTCGCCGCGCAGGTACGGCGACCACACCGGTACCCGCCGCGGATCCACGGCGGCCGGATCCCCCGGCGCCAGCACCCGATCCACCCAGCCGAGGAACAGTCCGCCGGCGTTGCTGGCCCCGCCGATGCGGGATTTGCCGGGCGCGGTGTGCGGAATGGTCCACAACCCCGGCACCCGCGGCGTCCCGGGCGCGGTCACCCACACGATCAGGGTGGTGCCGCACAGCACCAGCACGTCGCCGTCGTGATCGGCGCCGGATACCAGCTGTTCGCACAGGGCGTCGATCGCCCCGACACCGAGCACGGTGTCGCCGCCGCGGACCCGTCCGACCGCGGTCCCGGCCGCGGCGACCGCGGGCATCGCCTCGACCGTCGCGCCGTGGTCGGCGCACGCCGGCTGGCTCCATCCGGTGCCGTCGAACAGCGGCAGCGACGTGTAGGCGGTGGCGAAATCGACCACCGCCTCCCCGGCCACCGCGTGATTGGCCACCGCCATCGCCGGCCAGTACCCGGCCGCCTCCGGGGCGGTAGCCGCCGTCCAGCGCACGAATTCGGCGGCCTCCCCGGTCGGCGGCAACGACGCGTCCGGGCGGGCCGGGACCCGGCCGCGGCAATCGCCGTAGAGCAGCCCGGGGGTCAGCGGCGTGCCCGCCGCGTCCACGGCGGTCAGCGAGGGCACCATCGCCGACACCGCCACCGCGGCCGCGTCGGGGCGGGCCAACCGGTCCAGCGCCGCGCGCGGGCCGCGCCGCCAGGCCGCCTCGGCGTCGTGCTCCAGCAGCTCCGGGGCCGGCACCCGCAGCTGATGCGGGATGCGGGCCCGCGCGGCCACCCGGCCGTGCTCGTCGACGGCCACCGCCTTGACGGCCGCGGTGCCGACGTCGATGCCGATCGTCACCGCTTCGCCCGACCCGGCCGTCACCGTGCGCTAACCCGACGGGCGGTCGGTGGCGGGGCCGCGCGGCGGCGCCGAACGCGGATCGTGCAGCAGCGCCCGCACCAGCGGGCGGGGCCCCACCGAGCGCAGCATCTGGCTGGCCGGGCGGACCCGGACCTTTTTCGGCCACCAGAACCAGCGGCCCAGCAGGGCGGCGATCGACGGGGTGATCAGCGAGCGCACCACCAACGTGTCGAACAACAACCCGATGCCGATCGTGGTGCCGAACTGGCCGATGGACCGCAGATCGCTGGTGATCATCGAGCCCATCGTGAAGGCGAACACCATGCCCGCGGCGGTCACCACCGGGCCGGTGCTGCCGATGCCGCGGATGATGCCGGTCTTCAATCCGGCGCCGATTTCCTCTTCGAACCGCGACACCAGCATCAGGTTGTAATCCGAGCCCACCGCCAACAGCACGATCAGGGCGAATTCCAGTGCCACCCAGTGCAGTTGGAAATGCAGAATATGCTGCCAGATCAGCGTGGAGAACCCGAAGGATGCGCCCAGCGACAACACGATGGTGCCGACGATCACGACCGCGGCGACCAGCGCCCGGGTGATCAGGACCATGATGATGAAGATCAGCATGATCGAGGCCACCGCCGCGATCAGCAGGTCGAATTCGGCGCCGTCGGCGATGTCCTTATAGGTCGCGGCGGTGCCGCCGAGTTCGATGTTGGCATCGGAGAGCGCGGTCAGCTTCAGCGCCTCGCGTGCCGCCTGCCGTTCGGCGTCGACGGTCGCGATGCCCTCGGTGGTCGCGGGGTCGACGGAGTGGGTGATGATGAACCGGGCCGCCTTGCCGTCCGGCGACACCATCAGGCTCAACCCCAGCTGGAAGTCCGAGTTGTCGAACACCTCCGGCGGCAGATAGAACGAGTCGTCCACCTTCGAATCGTCAAACGCCTGCCCCATCACGGAGTTGGTGTCCGTCAGCCGGTCGAACTGGGTCACCAGGCTGTTGAACGAGCTGTACATGGTCAGCGTGGTGTCCCTGATCGACTTCGAGACGTCGATCATCGGCGGGATCTGGGCGAGCAGCTGCGGCATCAGCTTGTCGATCGTGTCGAAGTCGGCGACCAGCGCCTCGGTGTTTTCGGCGAGTTTGTCGAAGCCGTCGAGCCCGTCGAACAGCGACCGCAGCGACCAGCACATCGGGATGTCGAAACAGTGCGGCTCCCAGTAGAAGTAGTTCCGCATCGGACGCCAGAAATCGTCGAAATCGGCGATGTGGTCCCGGACTTCCTTGGTGGTGTCTTCCAGCTTCCGCATGTCGCCCACCGTGGCGTGGGTGGCGTCGGTCAGCTGCCGCGTCAAATCGTAGGTGTGCTCCAGGATCCCGATCATGGTGTCCAGGTCGCCGGTGATCGTCATCAGGTCGGCCACCCGATCCTTGAGATATTGCAGGTTGTCCCGGATCGGCGCGCTTTGCACGCTGAGTTGAAAGGCGACCGACCCGTGTTCGATGGGCGGGCCGAGGGGCCGGGTGATGCTTTGCACCCGTTCGATACCCGGCAGCCGGAACAGGTTTTTGGCGACCCGGTCCAAGACCAGTAGGTCGGTCGGATTGCGTAGATCGTGGTCGGTTTCGATCATCAGCAGGTCGGGGTTGAGCCGGGCCTCGGAGAAATGCTGCCCGACCGCGTCGTAGGCCTCCTTGGAGGAGACGTCGTGGGGCAGGTAGTAGCGCTCGTTGTACAGCGGCTTGAACCCGGCCAGGCCCAACGCGCCCACCGCGGCCAGCCCCAGCGCCGAGGCCAGGATGGGTGCGGGCCAGCGCACGATGGCGGTGCCCAGCCGGCGCCAGCGCCGATAGTTGAACTCCCGCTTGGGGTCCAGCAGCCCGAAATGGCTGGCCACGGTCATCACCGCCGGCCCCAGCGTCAGCCCGATGATCATCACCACCAGCAGCCCGATCGAGCAGGGCACGCCCAGCGAGTTGAAGTAGGGCAGCCGGGTGAAGCGCAGGCAAAACGTCGCGGTGACAATGGTCAGACCCGAACCGACGATGACCTTGGTGACGCCGCTGAAGGTGTCGTAGTAGGCGGTTTCGCGGTCCATGCCGCCGCTGCGTCCTTCGTGGTAGCGGCCGAGCCGGAAGACCGCGTAGTCCGTTCCGGCCGCGATCGCCAGCGCGGTAAGCAGGTTGACCGCGAAGGTGGACAGCCCGATGATACCGTGCGCGGCCAGCAGCGCGATCACGCCCCGGCTGGTGGCGAGCTCGACGAAGACGACGAACAGCGTCAGCAGCACGCTGACGATCGAGCGGTACACGAACAGCAGCATGATCGTGATGACGACGACGGTGATCATCGTCATCTTGAGCATGCTTTTGTCACCGGCCTCGATGGTGTCCGCGGTCAGCGCGCCCTGACCGGCCACATAGGCCTTCACCCCTTGCGGCGGTTTCGAATTCGCCACGATCTTGCGAACCGAGTCCACCGACTTGTTGCCGCGGGCCCCGCCCTGGTTGCCGACCAAATACGCCTGGACATAGGCGGATTTGTGGTCAAAGCTCTCCACGCCCGATGACGTGAACCGGTGGCCCCAAAAGTCCAGGACATAGCGGATGTCGTCGGTGTCTTGCTTGAGCTGACGAACCAGGTCGTCGTAATACTTGTGGGCGTCCTCGCCCAGCGGCTGCTCACCGACGAGGGTGACCAAAACCAGGTTGTCGGAATCATATTCCTGGAATTTTTGGCCGATCCGCTTCATCCCGGACACCGACGGCGCCTCGGTGGGCGACAACGGCACCGAGGTCTCCGCGGCGATCTTCTCCAGTTGCGGCACGAACACGTTCAGCACGATCGCGAGCGCCAGCCACACCAGAATGATCGGTACCGCCAACAGACGGATTCTGCGGGCGAGCGGATGCTGGGGCGGCTCGTTATTCATGCGGATTTATCCAGGCACGAGATCTGGGCGTTGCGGGCGTGTGCGGACTGCTGATCGACGAGCCGGCCGTCCACCGTGATCCGACAGCCGATATAGCCGCTGTTGCCTTGGGCGACCACGTAGGCGAAGATGCCGGGCAGTCGCGCGGTGATCGTGCGCGACCACGGCAGCGTCGTGAAACTTTCCTGCCGGGGCTGGGCCTTTTCGTCCATCCAGTTGACCACGCCGACCGTGCCGGGCGGGCCGACGATCTCATACGTGGCGCTTTTGGCGGCATACGGCGGCGTCATACTGCGCGGGTCGAGCCGGGACGAACTGGTGATCGGGAAGATCCCATGCAGCCGGTAGACGGCGAAGCCGCCGATGGCCAGCGCCAACACCACCACGAGTGGCACCCATCGCCGCTTCAGCAGATTCACCACGGGAACCCCCTAGTTCGGGTGGAACGGGCCTCCGATCGTCGCTCCGCAGTAAGCACTCCGTACACGTTAACGGACCGCGGTCCTCTACGCGCGGGCATCCCTCGGATCGGTGCCAGATGTCACAGCGACGCCTGGCCTCGAACCGCAAACGTGGATAGCGCAGACTCAGCAGATGGCCTTCGTGACCCGCGCCTTGGTGACCGCCCCGCTGCGGGGTGAGGGATTCGACAAGCTGCGCCGGCTGGTCGACGTGGTCTATGACCCGTGGATCGAGGCGGCCCCGCTGCGGATCTACACCCCCGAGCAGCTGGCCGACCGCGTCCGCGCGGAGGCCGCCGACCTGCTGGTGACCGAAAGCGACATGGTGGCCGGGCCGGTGCTCGATTGCGGGCTGCGGGCGATCGCCGCCACCCGCGGGGACCCCACCAACGTCGACGTCGCCGCCGCCACCGCGGCCGGAATCCCGGTGCTGCACACCCCGAGCCGCAACGCCAACGCGGTCGCCGAGATGACGGTCGCGTTGCTGCTGGCCGCCACCCGGCACCTGCTGGTCGCCGACGCCGACGTGCGGGCCGGGGAGACGTTCCGCGACGGCACCATCCCCTATCAGCGGTTCCGCGGCTGGGAGATCGCCGGCGCGACGGCCGGGCTGATCGGCCTGGGCGCGGTGGGGCGGGCGCTGCGCTGGCGCCTCACCGGCCTGGGCCTGCGGGTGATCGCCCACGACCCGTACAACGACGAGGCGCGCCACACCCTCGACGAGGTACTCGCCGAATCCGACATCGTGTCGCTGCACGCCCCGGTCACCGACGACACCGTCGGGCTGATCGGGACGCGGCAATTCGCCGCCATGCGGGACGGGGTGGTCTTCCTCAACACCGCCCGGGCCCAATTGCACGACACCGACGCGTTGGTCGGCGCGCTGCGCAGCGGCAAAGTGGCCGCCGCCGGGCTGGATCATTTCGCCGGGGAGTGGCTGCCGGCCGACCACCCGCTGGCGACCATGCCCAACGTGGTGCTGACCCCGCATATCGGCGGGGCCACCTGGAACACCGAGGCCCGGCAGGCGCAGATGGTGGCCGACGACCTCGAAGTGCTGGCAGCGGGCGGCACGCCCGCCCGCCTCGTCAACCCGGAGGTGCTGAGCTGATGAGATTCGTCGAGGATCCGGAGGCCGCGGTGCTGGCCGCGGCCCAGGACATGCTGCGCCGCGGCCTGGTGGAGGGCACCGCCGGTAATATCTCGGCCCGCCGCGCGGACGGCAACCTGGTCATCACCCCGTCCTCGGTCGACTACGCCGCGATGACGCTGCAGGATCTGGTGCTGGTCGACCCCGACGGCGCGGTGCTGCACGCGGCCGACGGCCGGTCGCCGTCCACCGAGATGCAGCTGCACCTGGCGTGTTTCGCCGCGTTCGACGACATCGGTGCCGTGATCCACAGCCACCCGGTGTGGGCCACCATGTTCGCTGTTGCGCACCAACCGATTCCGGCCTGCCTCGACGAGTTCGCGGTGTACTGCGGCGGGGATATCCGCTGCGCCGCCTACGCCGCGTCGGGCACCCCGCAGGTCGGTGCGAACGCGGTGGCGGCCCTGCGGGGGCGGGCGGCCGCGCTGATCGCCAACCACGGCATGGTGGCGGTGGCGCCGCGCCCGGACAAGGCCCTGCACGTGACCGCGCTGGTGGAGCGCACCGCCCAGATCGTCTGGGGGGCACGGGCGTTGGGCGGGCCGGTGCCGCTGCCCGACGACGTCAACGCCGGCTTCGCCGGGATCTACAGCTATCTGCGGGCCAACCCGATGTAGCGCGGCTACAGCCGTGACTCCCCCAGCCACAGCACGCTGGCACCGGACAGCGCCCGGTCGGCCTGGTCGACCATCCCGAGCACCGAGCGGACCAGCAGCGCCCCGACCGCGTCGGGCAGCGACGCCGCCGCCGGCTGCGACGACGGGCGCGGCCGCAGGAACTCCCACAGCGACGACCCCGGGTAGCTGAAGGTGCGCACCTCGGCGTCGGGGTCCAGCCCGGCCAGCACCTTAGCGCGGCGGATCGCGGCGCGCAGCCCGCCGAGTTCGTCGACCAGGTGGTGCTGCAGCGCGTCGGCGCCGGTCCACACCCGGCCGCGGGCCACCTTGTCAACGGCCTCGGTGGACAGCTTGCGGCCCTCGGCCACCCGCGCCACGAAATCGTCGTAGAACAGGTCGGCTTCGGCCTCCACCTGGGCCTGCTGGTCGGCGGTGAACGGGGCGTTGATCGACCAGGCGTCGGCGTTGGCGTTGGTGCGCACCGTGTCGCTGCCGACCCCGAGCCGGTCCTTGAGTTCGCGGGCGATCAGCTTGCCGGTCATCACCCCGATCGAGCCGGTGATGGTGCCGGGGTTGGCCACGATCGTGTCGGCGCCGGCGGAGATGTAGTAGCCGCCGGAGGCGGCCACCGACCCCATCGACGCCACCACCGGTTTCCCGGATTCGCGGGCCTTGGCGACGGCCCGCCAGATGGTCTCCGATCCGGTGACCGAGCCGCCGGGGCTGTCCACCCGCAGCACGATGGCCGCCACCTCGTCGGCGGCGGCCGCCTCCCGCAACGACGCGGCGATGGTGTCCCCGCCGACACCGGAGTTGCCGAACGGCAGCAGTTGCCGCCCGCCGCGGCCGCTGACGATGGGCCCGGCGACGGTGACCACCGCGATCGCGGGTTTGGGTTTGCGGCCCGGCAGGCTGGCCACCCGCAGCCCCGGGCGGTCGGCGGTGGCGTGCGCGTACCGCGACAGGTACAGCCGCGGCGGGGCGCTGGGATCCGAGTCGGCGTCGCCCATATCCGGTGAAATCCCTTCGGCGCCCACCAGTTCGGCGATCCGCGCGTAGGCCTGGTCGCGGAAGCCGATCCGGTCGATCAGCCCGGCGTCCACCGCGTCGTCGCGCAGCAGCGGCGCCCGGTCAGCCAGCGCGTCCACCGCCGCGGGGTCCAGGCCGCGCGACTCGGCGACGGCTTGGCGCACCTGGGTGTGCAGGCTTTCCACCAGCGCGGTGTCGGCCTCGCGGTGCGCGTCGGTGTAGCTGTCCTGCGTGAAAAGGTTTGCCGCCGACTTGTATTCGCCGCGCGCGACGAACTGGGCCTCGATGCCCACCTTCTCCAGCGCGGTGCGCAAAAACATGGCGTTGGTGGCGAACCCGATCAACCCGACGGTGCCGGACGGCTGCAGCCACACCTCGCCGAAGGCCGACGCCAGGTAGTACGACAGGGTGCCCGGATAGGTTTCGGCCCACGCCACCGACGGCTTGGCGGCGGTGAACGCCGCGATCGCGTCCCGCAGCTCCTGCACCGGCCCGACCGCCGCGGCCGGCAGCTGCACCCGGGCGATCAGCCCCGCCACCCGCGGATCCGCGGCGGCGCGGTGGAGGGCGGCGACAACGTCGCGCAGCACCGGGGGCCGCCCACCGGCGTTGAGAATCGCCAGCGGATCCAGGCCGCCGGTCTCGTGCGGCACCGCCTGCAGGTCCAGTTCCAGGACGCAGCCGCCCGGCACCCCGCGGTGCCGGGCGGTATCGACCCGGCGCACCACCGCACGCAGCTCGTCGAGGCCGGGGACGTCGGGCAGCAACGCAAACATGATTTGAGCCTACCGACGCCCGACGTACCGTGGTCGGGTGCGGTTCGCGATCTCAATCCCCCAACTGGATGCCACCGGCGTCGACGCCGCCGGGCTGCGGGCGTATCTGGCCCGCGCCGAGGACCTCGGGTTCGACGGCGGCTGGACCCTCGAGCAGGTGGTCGGCGAGGCGCCGCTGCTGGCGCCGCTGGAGCTGCTGGCGTATGCGGCGGCCTGCACCGAGCGGCTGCGGCTGGGGGTGGCGGTGCTGGTGACCTCGCTGCACGACCCGCTGCAGCTGGCCTCGGCGGTGACCGCGGTGGATCGGCTCAGCCACGGCCGGCTGGATCTGGGGGTCGCGCCCGGCGGCGGGTCCCGCAAATTCGCCGCGTTCGGGGTGGAGCCGACGACGTTTGTGGCCAGCTTCACCGAGGGCCTGGCAGTGATGAAGGCGGCCTGGTCCGACGCGCCGTGGGTGACCTTCCACGGCCGGTTCCGCACCGTCGAGGACCTGGCGATCCAGCCCAAACCGGTGCAGCGCCCGCACCCACCGATCTGGTTCGGCGGGCACGCGCCGGCGGCGCTGGCCCGGGCGGTGCGCCACGGCGACGCGTTCCTGGGCGCCGGGTCGTCGACGACGGCCAGCTTCGCCGCCGAGGTGGTGGGGCTGCGCCGCGAACTCGACGCGCAGGGCAAGGACCCGGCCGGGTTCACCCTCGGCAAGCGGGTGTACCTGATGGTCGACGACGACGCCGACCGCGCCCGGCAGCGGGTGCTGGCCGGGGTGCAGCGCATCTACGGCGGTCGGCTGCGCGACGCCGAGGCGGTGCCGGTAGCCGGGACCCCCGACGACGTCGCCCGCGGGCTGCATGAGGTGATCGACGCCGGCGCGCAGATGATCCTGCTCAACCCGGTCGGCGCCGACGTCGCCGAGGACCGTGAGCAGATGGAACGGCTGGCCGCCGAGGTGCTGCCGCGGTTGCGTTGATTTCTTTTCCGCGAGCGTGCGTGTCCCCGGCCGCCACGCCGGGGCATTTCCCGTTTTTGCGCACGCTCGCGCCGGCGACGGCGGTATAAACACCCGATGGTGCTCAAGGTCGCGGTGTCGCCGGACCTGGTCGGCGGCGACGCCGACGAGGGCTACGGCCGCGTCGCCGACGCATTCCGGGCCAACTTCGCCCGCGGGCGCGAAATCGGCGCCGCCGTCGCCGTCTACCGCGACGGCGTCAAGGTCGTCGACCTGTGGGGCGGCTACCGCAACGGCCGCACCCGGGAGCCGTGGCAGCGCGACACCAAGGTCAACATGTTCTCGTCGACCAAAGGCGTTGCCGCCCTGGCGGTTGCGGTCGCGGTATCGCGGGGCTTGTTCGGCTACGACGACACCGTGGCCGACCACTGGCCCGAGTTCGCCGCAGCCGGCAAGGGCGAGGTGACCGTGCGGCAGCTGCTTGGCCATCAGGCCGGGCTGTGCACGCTGAAACCCGCACCCACCGTGCGCGATGTCGCCGACCCGGCCCGATTGTCGACGATCCTCGCGGCCCAGAAGCCGGCCTGGCCGCCCGGTACCCGGCACGGCTACCACGCGATCACGTTGGGCTGGTATGAATCCGAGCTGATCCGCCGCACCGATCCGGCCGGCCGCACCTTGGGTCGGTTCCTGGCCGACGAGATCGCCGCACCGCTCGGGCTGGATCTGCATATCGGGCTGCCGGAGTCGGTGCGCCGCGACCGGGTGGCGCACCTGCACCACTGGAAGCGCGCGGAATCGCTGCTGCACCTCACCACGTTGCCGCCCCCGCTGGTAGCGGCGTCGTTGAACCCGGTCGGCCTACTGGCCCGGGCCGGGACCCTGCCGCGCGGCGTCGAAGCGTGGGCGGGCGACTACAACCGCGACGACGTGCGTGCCATCGAGATCCCGTCGGCCAATGGGATCGCAACCGCAGCGGCGCTGGCCCAGCTGTACGGCAGCGCGGCGACCGGGGGCGCCGCGCTGGGGCTGACGCCGGCCGTGGTTGACGAGCTCACCGCGACCCCCGCCCCGCCCCGACGCGGCCTTCGTGACCGGGTGCTGCACGTCGACGTCGTCTACTCGCTGGGCTTGTGTAAACCGACCCCGATGTGCCTGTTCGGCTCGTCCGATAACGCCTTCGGCACGCCGGGTTTCGGTGGCTCGTTCGGGTTCGCCGACCCGGACACCGGGACCGGGTACGCCTACCTGATGAACCGGTTGGGTTTTCACCTGTGCAGCGATCCCCGAGAACTCGCGCTGCGCCAAGCGTTGTTCGGTGACGTGCTGGGGGCGCGCCCCCAGACGTAGCGACCCTGCAATTAGGGCGCCCAGAATGCAATGAGGGCGGGATTCCGATCAGGATTCCCGCCCTCAGCGCAGTTTCGGCGCGTCAAAAAGGCTACAGCTCGGTGACCGAACCGCCGGCGGCGGTGATCTTCTCCCGGGCGCTGCCGCTGAACTTGTGCGCGGTGACGTCGGCCTTGACCGCGATCTTGCCGTCGCCGAGCACCTTCACCAGGGTGTTCTTGCGCACCGCCCCCTTGGCCACCAGCTCGTCGACGCCGATGGTGCCACCCTCGGGGAACAACCGGCCGATGTCGCCGACGTTGACGACCGCGTATTCGGTGCGGAACCGGTTACGGAACCCCTTGAGCTTGGGCAGCCGCATGTGGATCGGCATCTGCCCGCCCTCGAAGGTGACCGGCACGTTCTTGCGGGCCTTGGTGCCCTTGGTGCCGCGGCCCGCGGTTTTACCCTTGGAGCCCTCACCGCGACCCACCCGGGTGCGCTTGGTCTTGGACCCGGGCGCGGGCGCCAGGTCATGCAGTTTGATGGTCATCAGGCCTCCTCAACCTCGACCAGGTGGTGGACCACCTTGATCAGGCCACGGGTCTGGGGGTTGTCCTCACGCACCACCGACTGGCGGATCTTGCGCAGCCCCAGGGTGCGCAGGCTCTCGCGCTGCTTCCAGCGGGCGCCGATGGTGCTGCGCACCTGGGTGATCTTGAGGTCTGCCATGGTCTATGCCGTTCCCTCTCGCGCGGCGGCGGCCGCCAGCGCTTCGCTCTCCCGTCGGGCCTTGAGCATGCCCGCCGGCGCGACGTCCTCGATCGGCAGACCGCGTCGGGCCGCGACCTCCTCGGGACGCTGCAGCATCTTGAGCGCGGCCACCGTGGCGTGCACCACGTTGATCGCGTTGTCGCTGCCCAGCGACTTGGACAAAATGTCGCGCACCCCAGCGCATTCCAGCACCGCACGAGCGGCGCCGCCGGCGATCACCCCGGTACCGGGGCTGGCCGGACGCAGCAGCACCACACCGGCGGCGGCCTCACCCTGCACCGGGTGGGTGATGGTGCCACCGATCAGCGGCACCCGGAAGAAGCCCTTGCGGGCCTCCTCCACACCCTTGGCGATCGCGGCCGGAACTTCCTTGGCCTTGCCGTAGCCGACGCCGACCATGCCGTTACCGTCGCCGACGATCACCAGCGCGGTGAAGCTGAACCGACGACCACCCTTGACCACCTTGGAGACCCGGTTGATGTTGACAACCCGCTCCAGGTAGTTGCTCTTGTCGCCGTCGCGGCCGCGGCCGCCGTCGCGCCGGCCGCCGTCACGCCGCCCGCGCCCCTCAGACTCGCCGCGGGTGCCGCCCTGCGCCGTAGTCGCCTGCTCGGGACCCGCTGCCCCGGTCGGCTGCTCCGCCATCATGCGGTCCTTCCGTTATCAGTCATCAGAATGCCAATCCGCCCTCGCGCGCCGCGTCGGCCAGCGCCGCGATCCGCCCGCCGTAGGTGTAGCCACCCCGGTCGAACACCACGGTGTCGATGCCGGCGGCCTTGGCCCGCTCGGCGATCAGCTGGCCGACCCGCACGCTGTGGGCCTTCTTGTCGCCCTCCACCGCACGCACGTCGGCTTCGATGGACGACGCCGCCGCCAGGGTGGTGCCGGTCAGGTCGTCGACCAGCTGCACGTGGATGTGCCGCGACGACCGGTGCACCACCAGCCGGGGCCGCTGGGCGGTACCCGAGATCTTTTTGCGCAGCCGGGCGTGCCGCCGCAACCGCGAGGTGCGCCGGGCCGCGGAGACGCTCTGCCCCACCGGCTTGCGCGCGACGGTGCCTGCCTGTGATTGCGCCATGACTACTTACCTGTCTTTCCGACCTTGCGGCGGACCTGCTCGCCCTCGTAGCGCACACCCTTGCCCTTGTACGGGTCGGGGCGGCGCAGGCGGCGGATGTTCGCCGAGATCTGGCCGACCTTCTGCTTGTCGATGCCCGAGATGGAGAACTTGGTGGGGGTCTCCACCGCGAACGTGATGCCCTCGGGGGCCTCGATCACCACCGGGTGGCTGTAGCCCAGCGCGAACTCCAGGGTGGAGCCCTTGAGGGCCACCCGGTAGCCGACGCCGAAGATCTCCATCTTGGTGGTGTAGCCCTCGGTGACCCCGGTGACCAGGTTGGCCACCAGCGTGCGCGACAGCCCGTGCAGCGACCGGCTGCGCCGCTCGTCGTCGGGGCGGGTCACCACGATGGCGCCGTCGTCGTCCCGCGCCACCCGGATCGGCTCGGCCACCGCCAGCCCCAGGGTGCCCTTGGGTCCCTTGACCGACACGTTCTGGCCGTCGATCGTCACGTCGACCCCGGCCGGAACCGGGATCGGCTGCTTACCAATACGCGACATAGCTCTAGCTCTCCCTCACCACACGTACGCGAGGACTTCGCCGCCCACGCCCTGCCTGGCTGCCTGACGGTCGGTGAGCAGACCCGAGGAGGTGGAGATGATGGCCACGCCCAGGCCACCGAGCACCCGCGGCAGGTTGGTCGATTTGGCGTACACCCGCAGACCCGGTTTGGAGATGCGGCGCAAGCCGGCCAGGCTGCGCTCCCGGTTCGGGCCGTACTTGAGGTTCACCACCAGCGCCTTGCCCACCCGAGCATCCTCGACGTGGTAGTCGCTGATGTAACCCTCCCGCTTGAGGATCTCGGCGATGTTGGCCTTGATCTTCGAGTGCGGCAGCGTCACCTCATCGTGGTACGCCGAGTTGGCGTTGCGCAGACGCGTCAAAAAGTCTGCGATGGGGTCCGTCATCGTCATGACTGAGGTGTCACCTTCCTCGCAGTGGTTCCCATCCCGGGCCTACCGCGCTTCACCAGCTGCTCTTCTGCACACCGGGCAGCTCACCGGCGTGCGCCATCTCGCGCAAGCAGATACGGCACAGCCCGAACTTGCGGTACACCGCGTGCGGGCGACCGCACTTGCTGCACCGGGTGTAGGCGCGGACCGCAAACTTGGGCTTGCGCTGCGCCTTGTTAACCAGAGCCTTTTTCGCCATCTGATCAGTTCTCCTTGAACGGGAAGCCGAGGGCCCGCAATAGCGCCCGTCCTTCGTCGTCGTTCGTCGCCGAGGTGACGACGGTGATGTCCATACCGCGGGTCCGGTCGATGGAGTCCACGTCGATCTCGTGGAACACCGACTGCTCGTTGAGCCCGAAGGTGTAGTTGCCCGAGCCGTCGAACTGCTTGGGCGACAGGCCGCGGAAGTCGCGGATACGCGGCAGCGCAATCGAGGTGAGCCGGTCCAGGAACTCCCACATCCGGTCGCCGCGCAGCGTCACCCGGGCGCCGATCGGCATCCCCTCGCGCAGTTTGAACTGGGCGATGGACTTGCGGGCCTTCCGGATCTCCGGCTTCTGCCCGGTGATCAGGGACAGATCGTTGACCGCGCCGTTGATCAGCTTGGCGTCCCGGGCGGCGTCGCCGACACCCATGTTGACGACCACCTTCACCACGCTCGGGATCTGCATCACGTTGGCGTAGTTGAACTCTTTGTTCAGCGCGTCGCGGATCTCTTCGCGGTAGCGCACCTTCAGCCGGGGCTGGGTCTTTTCTGCCGTCGTCATCGCTAGATGTCCTTGCCGTTGCGCTTGGAGATGCGGACCTTCTTACCGGTCTCCTCGTCCACCCGGTAGCCGACCCGGGTGGGGTTGCCGTCGGAGTCGACGATCATCACGTTCGACACGTGGATCGGGGCCTCCTGGGTGACGATGCCACCGGACTGCGCGCCGCGCTCGTTGCGCGAGACCGCGGTGTGCTTCTTGATCCGGTTGACGCCTTCGACCAGCACCTTGTTGCGGGTCGGGAAGGCCCTGAGCACCTTGCCCTTGGCGCCCTTGTCCTTGCCGGCAATGACCAGCACGGTGTCGCCCTTGTGGATTTTCATCTACAACACCTCCGGGGCCAGCGAGACGATCTTCATGAAGCGCTTCTCGCGCAGTTCCCGGCCGACCGGGCCGAAGATGCGGGTTCCGCGCGGGTCGTTGTCGGGCTTGATGATCACCGCGGCGTTCTCGTCGAACTTGATGTAGCTACCGTCGGCGCGGCGCCGCTCCTTGACGGTGCGCACCACCACCGCCTTGACGACATCGCCACGCTTGACGTTGCCCCCGGGGATGGCGTCCTTGACGGTCGCCACAATGACATCGCCGATGCCGGCGTAGCGCCGCGACGAGCCACCGAGCACCCGGATGCACAAGATCTCCTTGGCACCCGTATTGTCGGCGACCTTCAGCCGCGATTCCTGCTGAATCACTCGATCTCCTCGGCGTGGTTAACGTGTGCACGGCAGACGGATGCCAACTCGGCCTGTCATGCGCGGTCTTCATCGCCGAAGGGCACGCGGGGCCGACTCGCGCCGGCCGAGGTCTGCCCACGGCAACCCCTAGAGTCTAGGGGATCACCTGCTCAGCGCCAAATTGTGGGCGATCACGCCACGCAGCGGAACCCGATATGGGTGGTGGCGGTGTCCTGGGACTGCGGGGAGCGCGCCGCCGGCCGGTAGCGATGGCAGTACTCCGGCGCGCACAGGTGCGAGCCGCCCTTGAGCGTTTGGCTGATGCTCGGGTCGGCGGGACCGGCCGGTGCGCAGCAGCCCTTCGGCGGCCGGTCCGGCCGGTGCTGGGCCGTGTATTCGGTGGCGGTCCATTCCCACACGTTGCCGATCATGTCGAGCAGGCCGAAGCCGTTCGGCGCGAACCGGCCCACCGGCGAGGTGCCCACCCAGCCGTCGGCGCCGTCGTTGCGGTACGGGAAGCGGCCCTGCCAGGTGTTGGCCATCAGCCGCCCGCCGCGGGTGGGCTCGTCGCCCCACGGGTAGGTGGTGGTGGTGCCGCCGCGCGCCGCGTACTCCCATTCGGCCTCGCTGGGCAGCCGCCGCCCGGCCCAGCGGGCGTAGGCGGCGGCGTCGGGGTAGGCCACCTGCACCACCGGGTGGTCGGGTTTGTCGGTGCTGTCGCTGCCGGGTCCCTGCGGGTGCCGCCAGCTGGCGCCGGGCTGCCAAGCCCACCACTGTCGCCAGTCCCGCAGATCCACCGGGCCCGACGTCGGGGTGAACACCAGGGCTCCGGGTTGCAGGTCCGCCGGGTCCACCCCGGGGTACAAGCTGGCGTCGATCGGCTGCTCGGCCACGGTGATGTAGCCGGTGTCGGCCACGAACGCGGCGAACTGCGCGTTGGTGACCGGATGACGCTCCACCGCGAACGCCGCCACCGACGCGGTGTGGATCGGCGCCTCGTCGGGATAGAAGCTGGTCGACCCCATCCGGAACGCCCCGCCGGGCACCTCGACGAGTTCGGTCAGCATGACTTCAGGGTAGGGGCGGCGCCTCAGTCCCGCGCGAACGCCGCCGCCAGCTCCGTTTCTACGTCGAGGTAGGGCTGGCCGCTGAGGTCCACGGTCACGTCGAGGATGCGGCCGCCGACGAACGCGAACGGCGCCCGATACGCCGAGGACACCGCCTGCCCGGTGTTGCGTCCCACGCTGACGCCGCCACCGGCCAGCGCGAACGCGCCGGGTTGGGTGACCATGTCGGGCGCGGTGGCGACGACGACGTCGTCGACGTACAGGGCCGCCTCCCCGACCGGGGTGTGGCTGCCCTCCACCGTCCCGGTGCGCTGGTAGCGCACCCCGAAGATGTGCTCCCCCACCGGCATCGGGTCCGGCGCGGACAGCCACTGTTCCCGCTCGCCGAGGAAGTTGTAGACGTAGTGCAGCCGCCCGCCGGCGATGAACAGCACGTGCCCGCCGTGCCGCGCGCCCTGTTTGAACAGCACACCGGCCGCGTCGGCGTCGTCGACGACGACCCGGGCCAGCACCGCGAAGGATTGGCCGCGCAACTCCACGCAGGCGCCCAGCGGCACCTCGGCGGTGTGCGGATAGTAGGTGTAGCTGGTGCGGTCGCCGGCCAGGTACGGCCGCCACCGCATCGCGGTCTCCAGGATGTTGAGGTCGGCCAGCGGCAGGCCGTGGTACTTGGCCGCCTCGGCGAACCACAGCTTTTGCAGCTCCTCGAGTCGGTCCGGCTCGTCGGCGGCACGGTCGTGCAGTTGGCTGCGGTCGGCGTCGAGGTGGTACAGCTCCCAGCGGTCGGCGTCGAAGTGCCCCCAGCCGGCCGGCGAGGCGGCGTGCACGGTGTTGGCGAACCAGCCCCGATGCCAGATCCCGCGGGTGCCCAGCATGGTGTAGAACTGGGTTTGCTTACCGGTCGCGGCCTGCGGATCGGCAAGCGCCGCTTTGAAACTCACCCCTTCCAGCGGTTTTTGTGGGATGCCGCGGACCGTCGCCGGCGGGGTCAGGCCGAGCAGGTCGTAGATGGTCGGGGTCACGTCGCAGACGTTGATGTAGGTGTCGCGGACCTCGCCGCGGGCGCTGATGCCGTTGGGCCAGCAGATGATTGCCGGGTCGGCGATGCCGCCCTCGTGGGAGGCGTACCGCTTGTAGAGCTTGTAGGGCGTGTTGAACGCCATCGCCCACCCGATCGGGTAGTGGTTGTAGGTTTGTGGCCCGCCGAGTTCGTCGAACAGCTTCATCGCCTCCTCGACGGTGTCGAGGTAGCCGTTGAAGAATTTGTTCTCGTTGGGTGACCCGTTGGGCCCGCCCTCGCCGCTGGCCCCGTTGTCGGAGATCACCACCACGATCGTGTTGTCGAGCTGGCCGGATTCCTCCAGATAGTCCAGGATCCGGCCGATCTGGGCATCGGTGTAGCTCAGGAAGCCGGCGAACACCTCGGCCATCCGGGCAAACAGCCGCTGCTCGTCGTCGCCCAGGCTGTCCCAGGGCCGCACGGTGTCCAGCGCCGGCCACGGCTGACCGTCGGCGCTGGTGGCGTCGAGGTAGGGGTTGATCGGCGACAGCTCGGTGTCCGGCGGCACCAGCCCGAGCCGCTTCTGGTTGTCCAGCACGATCTCGCGGTACCGCTCATACCCCATGTCGAATCGTCCGGCGTAGCGGTCGGCCCACTCGGTGAAGACGTGGTGCGGGGCGTGCCCGGCGCCCGGGCACACGTAGGAAAACCACGGCTTGTCGGGGGCGATCACCTTGGCGTCGCGGATGAATTCGATTGTCTTGTCGGCGATGTCCTTCGACAGGTGATATCCGTCGTCGGGGGTGGCCGGCGGGTCGACGCGGTGGTTGTCGTACACCAGGTCGGGGTACCACTGGTTGGTCTCACCGCCCAGGAAACCGTAGAACCGTTCGAATCCGCGCGACAGCGGCCAATGTCGTTTGGTCGCCGCCAGATTGCACTCCTCCAGCGGGGTCAGATGCCACTTGCCCACGCAGTAGGTGTTCCAGCCGTGTTCGGCGAGCACCTCGGACAGCAGGGCGGTCTGGTGCGGGATGCGGCCGCTGCAATTGGGGAAGCCGTCGGTGAATTCCTCGATGGTGGCCATGCCGACGCTGGTGGGGTTGCGACCGGTCAGCAGCGCCGCCCGGGTCGGGGAGCACAGCGCGGTGGTGTGAAACTGCGACAGCCGCACCCCGCGTTCGGCGAGGCGGGACATGTTCGGCATGTCCACCAGCCCGCCGAAGCAGTCCCAGGTCGCGATGCCGACGTCATCCCAGACCAGGTAGAGGATGTTCGGCGCGCCGTCGGGCGCGGTGGGTGCGGCGAACGGACCCCAATCCGGTTCGGAATCCCGGATGTCCAGTTCGATGTTGCCGCTGAATTCGCTTGGCATCGCCCGCTCCGCTCACGCAGCCCCCGAACGTCGGAGACTACACCCGCGACGCGGGCGGCGGAACGCGGTTCAGCCTTGTTTAGCTCGGCTTACCCCCGCGCGAGCGTGCGCAAACCCGGTAACGGGTCCGGCGTGTCGACCGGGGACACGCACGCTCGCGCCAGGTCCGGACTTACTTGGCTTTTTCGAGGATCTCGACCAGCCGCCAGCGCTTAGTGGCCGACAGCGGACGGGTCTCCATCAACGACACCCGGTCGCCGATGCCGGCGTCACCGTTCTCGTCGTGCGCCTTCACCTTCTTGGTGGTGCGGATGATCTTGCCGTACAGCGGGTGCTTCACCCGGTCTTCCAGCTCGACCACGATGGTCTTCTGCATCTTGTCGCTGACCACGTAGCCGATCGCGGTCTTACGCCGACCGCGCGGCTTCTCGGTGCGGGGGGTGTGCTTGGGGCCTTTCTCCTGCGGAGCGGTCTTCGACCCGGCCTTCGCCTCTGCCATTACGATTCCTCACCATCGGGTCCGGACGCCAGACCCAGCTCACGTTCACGCAACACGGTGTAGATGCGGGCGATCTCCCGTCGCACCACACGCAGGCGCCGGTTGTTGTTGAGCTGCCCGGTCGCCATCTGGAAACGCAGGTTGAACAGCTCCTCTTTCGATTCGCGCAACCGCTCCACCAGCTCGTCGTCGCTCAGCTCACGCAGTTCGCCGGCGGCCACTCCCACTGCCATCAGAACTGCTCCTCTCGGGTCACGATGCGCGCCTTGATCGGCAACTTGTGGATCGCGCGGGTCAGCGCGGCCCGTGCGGTCGCCTCGTTGGGGTAGCTGAGCTCGAACAGCACCCGGCCCGGCTTGACGTTGGCCACCCACCATTCCGGCGAACCCTTACCCGAACCCATCCGGGTCTCGGCGGGCTTCTTGGTCAACGGGCGGTCCGGGAAGATGTTGATCCACACCTTGCCGCCACGTTTGATGTGCCGGTTGATCGCGATACGCGCCGACTCGATCTGCCGGTTGGTGATGTAGGCGTGCTCCAGCGCCTGGATGCCGTAATCACCGAAGCTCACCTGGGTGCCACCGCTGGCGATGCCCCGTTGTTTCGGGTGGTGCTGCTTGCGGTGCTTGACCTTGCGGGGAATCAACATGATTCAGCTCTCCTGCGTTTCAGCGGCCGGCTCGGCGGCGGCCGGGGCTGCCGCAGCTTCCTCGGCACCCGCCCGGCCGGCGTCGGTGCTCGTCGCGGTGGTCCCGGCGGCACCGCTGCGCCGCGGCCGGGTGCCCGACGGGCGTTCCCGGCGCGGACGGTCCGGGCCCGACGGCGCGGCCACGGCCAGCTCGCGCTTGCCGCCGACCACGTCGCCCTTGTAGATCCACACCTTCACGCCGATCCGGCCGAAGGTGGTCTTGGCCTCGTACAGGCCGTAGTCGATGTCGGCGCGCAGCGTGTGCAGCGGCACCCGACCCTCGCGGTAGAACTCCGAACGGCTCATCTCCGCACCGCCCAGGCGGCCCGAGCATTGCACCCGGATGCCCTTGACGTTGGGCTGGCGCATCGCGGACTGGATGGCCTTGCGCATCGCGCGGCGGAACGCCACCCGGTTGCTGAGCTGCTCGGCGACGCCCTGGGCCACCAGCTGCGCCCGCGACTCCGGATTTTTCACCTCGAGGATGTTGAGCTGCACCTGCTTGCCGGTCAGCTTCTCCAGGTCGGCGCGGATCCGGTCGGCCTCCGCACCGCGGCGGCCGATGACGATGCCCGGCCGGGCGGTGTGGATGTCGACGCGCACCCGGTCGCGGGTGCGCTCGATCTCCACGTCGGCGATGCCGGCGCGCTCCAGGCCGGTGGACAGCAGCCGCCGGATCGCGACGTCTTCCTTGACGTAGTCGGCGTACTGCTTGTCGGCGTACCAGCGGGACTTCCAGTCGGTGGTGATACCGAGCCGGAAACCGTGCGGGTTGATCTTCTGGCCCACTACTGCGAGCCTCCCTTCGATTCGGAAGTCTCCGTCTCCGCGGGCTTCGTCGCCTTCGCGGGCGATTTCTTGGCGGCGGCGGCCTTACTGGCCTGGGCCCGACGCGCGCGGGTCGCGCTCGCCGAACCGGTGCCGCGCCGCTCCTTGACCGGCCGGCTCTCCACCACCACGGTGATGTGGCTGGTGCGCCGGCGGATCCGGAACGCCCGCCCCTGGGCGCGGGGCCGGATGCGCTTGGCGGTGGGCCCCTCGTCGGCGTAGACGGTGGCCACCACCAGGGTGGCCGGGTCCAGCCCGTTGTTGTTCTGCGCGTTGGCGGCGGCGCTGGCGATCACCTTGGCCACCGGCTCGCTGGCGGCCTGCGGCGCCCAGCGCAGGATGTCGAGCGCCTCGGACACCGACTTACCGCGCACCAGGTTGATCACCCGGCGGGCCTTGGTGGCCGACACCCGCACGAAGCGGGCCTTGGCCACCGCGGAGGGGAACTCAGTCGTAACACTCATCGCCGCTTACTCTTCCGGTCGTCTTTGATGTGCCCCTTGAAGGTGCGGGTGGGCGCGAACTCGCCGAGCTTGTGCCCGACCATCGACTCGGTGACGAACACCGGCACGTGCTTGCGGCCGTCGTGCACGGCGAAGGTGTGCCCGATGAAGTCCGGGATGATGGTCGACCGGCGCGACCAAGTCTTGATGACCTGCTTGGTGTTCTTCTCGTTCTGCACGTCGACCTTCTTGAGCAAGTGGTCGTCGACGAACGGGCCCTTTTTGAGGCTGCGTGGCATCGCTTAACTCTCCTCCGCTTTACCGGTGCTTCTTGCCGGTGCGCCGGCGTCGGACGATGAGCTTGTCGCTCGGCTTGTGGCGGCGGCGGGTGCGGCCCTCGGGCTTGCCCCACGGGCTGACCGGGTGGCGACCACCGGACGTCTTGCCCTCACCACCACCGTGCGGGTGGTCCACCGGGTTCATCACCACACCACGGACGGTCGGGCGCTTGCCCTTCCACCGCATCCGGCCGGCCTTACCCCAGTTGATGTTGGCCTGCTCGGCGTTGCCGACCTCGCCGACGGTGGCGCGGCAGCGCACGTCGACGCGCCGGATCTCGCCCGAGGGCATCCGCAGCGAGGCGTAGGTGCCTTCCTTACCCAGCAGCTGGATGCTGGACCCCGCCGAGCGGGCCAGCTTGGCGCCGCCGCCGGGCCGCAGCTCGACCGCGTGGATCAAGGTACCGGCCGGGATGTTGCGGATCGGCAGGTTGTTGCCCGGTTTGATGTCGGCGTTGGCGCCCGACTCCACCACGTCGCCCTGCGAGAGACCCTGCGGGGCAATGATGTAGCGCTTCTCCCCGTCCAGGTAGTGCAGCAGCGCGATCCGCGCGGTGCGGTTCGGGTCGTACTCGATGTGCGCGACCTTGGCGTTGACGCCGTCCTTGTCGTTGCGCCGGAAGTCGATCACCCGGTAGGCACGCTTGTGGCCACCGCCCTTGTGCCGGGTGGTGATGCGGCCGTGTGCGTTACGGCCACCCTTGCCGTGCAGCGGCCGCACCAGCGACTTCTCCGGGGTGGAACGAGTGATCTCGGCGAAATCGGAGACGCTGGCACCGCGACGACCGGGGGTCGTCGGCTTGTACTTGCGAATTCCCATATCTGTTAAGTCTCTCTCTCGCGCCGGCTAGGCCGGTGCTGTGAACAGGTCGATCGGTTTGCTGCCGGGCGCCAACGTCACGATGGCGCGTTTGGTGTTCTTCCGCTTGCCGTAGCCGGTGCGGGTGCGCTTGCGCTTGCCCTGCCGGTTGGCGGTGTTCACCGAGGCGACCTTGACGGAAAAGATCTTCTCCACCGCGATCTTGATCTGCGTCTTGTTCGAGTCCGGGTGCACCACGAAGGTGTACACGTTGTCCTCGATCAGGCTGTAGGACTTCTCCGAGATGACCGGCGCCAGGATGACGTCGTGCGGGTCGGTGACGGTTGCCATCAGGACGAAACCTCCTGCTGCTGGGTGTTCGCGCCGATGTAGGCGTTCAGCGCCTCGACGCTGAACACCACGTCGTCCGCGCGCAGCACGTCGTAGGTGTTGAGCTGGTCGGGGGCCAGAATGTGCACCCCGGGCAGGTTGCGCACGCTTTTGGCGCCGGTCTCGTCGGCGCGGCCGATCACCACCAGCACCTGCTTGCGCTCGGTGAGCGTGCCGAGGAACGCCTTGGCGCTCTTGGTCGACGGGGTCTGACCGGTGACCAACTCGGTGACGGCGTGGATGCGGCCGTTGCGCGCCCGGTCCGACAAGGCGCCGCGCAGCGCGGCGGCGATCATCTTCTTCGGGGTGCGCTGGCTGTAGTCGCGCGGCTTGGGGCCGTGCACCACACCGCCGCCGGTGAACTGCGGGGCCCGGGTCGAACCCTGCCGGGCCCGGCCGGTGCCCTTCTGCCGGTACGGCTTACGGCCACCACCGCTGACCTCACCGCGGGTCTTGGTCGAGTGGGTGCCCTGCCGAGCGGCGGCACGCTGGGCGACCACCACCTGGTGCATCAAGGCGATGTTGGCCGGGGCGTCGAACAGCTCGGCCGGCAGTTCCACCGAGCCGTCGGTCTTACCGGCCGGGGTCTTGACGTCAATCGTGATGCCAGCCATTACTTCTCACCTCGTTTGATCGCGCTGCGGACCAGGACGAGCCCACCGTTGCGGCCGGGGATAGCGCCCTTGATCAGCAGGACGCCGTTTTCCGCATCGACCTTGTGCACCACCAGGTTCTGGGTGGTGACCCGGTCGTTACCCATCCGGCCGGCCATCCGGGTGCCCTTGAACACCCGGCCGGGGGTGGCGCAGCCACCGATCGAACCCGGCCGGCGGTGCACCGCCTGGGCGCCGTGGCTGGCGCCCTGGCCGCGGAAGCCGTGCCGCTTCATGGTGCCGGCGAAGCCCTTGCCCTTGGAGGTGCCGGTCACGTCGACGTAGCTGCCGTCGGCGAAGATCTCGGCGGTCAGCTCCTGGCCGACCTCGTATTCGGCGGCGGCGGTCTCGTCGTCGAGGCGCAGCTCGGCCAGGTGCCGGCGCGGGTTGACCCCGGCCGTCGCGTACTGACCGGTCACCGGCTTGTTGACCTTGCGCGGGCTGATCTCGCCGTAGGCCAGCTGCACGGCGGAGTAGCCGTCGCGCTCGGGGGTGCGGATACGGGTCACCACGTTGGGCCCGGCCTTGACCACCGTCACCGGCACAACCTTGTTGTTCTCGTCGAACACCTGCGTCATGCCCAGCTTGGTACCCAAAATGCCTTTACGTGCCATGGTTATTCAGGCTCCTACTGGATGTTGACGTCGACGCTGGCCGGCAGATCGATGCGCATCAGGGCGTCAACGGTCTTCGGGGTCGGGTCGAGGATGTCGATCAGCCGCTTGTGCGTGCGCATCTCGAAGTGCTCCCGCGAGTCCTTGTACTTATGCGGGGACCGGATGACGCAGTACACGTTCTTCTCGGTCGGCAGCGGCACCGGGCCCACCACGCTGGCGCCGGTGCGGGTGACCGTCTCGACAATCTTGCGCGCCGACGCGTCAATAGCCTCATGGTCGTAGGCCTTGAGCCTGATGCGGATTTTTTGTCCCGCCACGCTTCTGCTACCTCGCTCCTGCTTAGGGGCCGTGTCCGGCCCCGCTATCTAGTGCCCTGCGCTGTCCGCGCTGGATGTTGCCGCCGCTGTTTACCTGTCCTGGTTCACCGGCCCCCGCGGTCGGGTGTGTCGCCCGCCCGCGACTCGTCGGCGCCGAAAATTTTCGTCACTTCCGAGGATGGGACCGGACGCGCCGTGTGGCGCCGGTCGTATGCCCGGCCAGGTGCGAACCCGGCGCAAGGCAACCCGAATAGTATGCCCCAGATCGGGGTGGCGGCCAAATCCTGGTCCTCGCCGTTGACTGTGCGTCTAGGGCGCGAAAGTCCGAGTAGACGACGCCCTCAGCGCAGAGTCAACCTTATCGCGATCTTACTGCAGAGTAAGGTAGCCGGTTATGACCACTCCGACCAGCACCTACCAGGCCTGGAAGCGGCTCTCGGGCCGTCCCGGCGGCACCCTCCTGTTCTCGGCCGCGGCGATGGCCCGGGTGCCCTACTTCGCGTCGATCCTGCCGCACGTGGTGCGCATGGAGCCGGGGCTGGCCGAGGTGGCGGTGCCGAAGTGGTTCTTCGTGTACAACCACCTGCACACCGTGCACGCGATCGCCTCCTGCAACGCCGCCGAGGTGGCGATGGGCATGCTGATGGAGGCCACGGTGCCGCGCAGCCACCGCTGGATCCCCAAGGCGATGACCGTGCAATACCTGGCCAAGGCCACCACCTCGCTGCGGGCGGTGGCGCGACTGGACCCACCCGACTTCACTTCCATTGCCGAGGGCGTCGAGGTGGTGGTGCCGGTCAGCGTGACCGACCGCGAGGGCGTCGAGGTGGTGCACGCCGACATCACCACCTGGGTCACCCCGGCCGAGTAGGGCCTCCGGCGGCTTGCCTCTTACCTCTTGCCTCGAGATCGACGCCAGCGTGGTGTCCACTCGGTCTTTTGCGCGCCCACGTCGATCTCGGCGCGTACCAAGGCCCCCGGTTAGCGCGGGGCCCGGACCGCCGCCCAAAACGGGCATTGGTGGTCGGCTTCGAAGGTGGTGGTGACCCGGTTTCCGTCCGTCCGCAGCGACAGCCACGGGCCGTCGTGTCCGGCTTTGGGCCAGTCCGGCGCGCCGGCGGCCTTGGGGGCGCCGGTGGTCACGAAGTGGCTCCAGTAGGCGATCATCTGCCGCGACAGCGCCCGCTGTTCGGCGTCCAGCGGCGGCGCGCCGCCGACGTCGAACAGGTAGCGCATCTCCAGTGAGTGGCTGGCGCCGATCGGGAACGGCGCCCGCGCATACATCTCCGGGGCCGGCGCGTGCCGGTCGCCGAACTCGTAGGCGTAGACCGCCGGCGCGCTGTCGGAGAACCCGTCGGTCATCCGGTCGGCGAGGCAGGAAAAGATGTCGTCGGTCGCGGCGGCCGCGTAGGCCAGCGAGACGCTGCCGCCGTAGCGCTCGGGCGGGTAGTGCGCCAAGACGGCGGGGCCGATCGCGGCGCCGAAGGTGTCGGCCAGCACCCCCGGATACTCCGCGGCGGTGATCTCCTTGCCCACCCGCAGGTATTGCAGTGCCACGAACATGGTGAATTCGTCTTGGTTGGTGCCGATCAGCACCGGCACCTTCGCGGCGCCGCCGGTGGCGGTCACCGCGACCGGGTCGACGGGCAACACCCGGGTTCCGGTGACCGGACCGGACAGCCGGTCGCTGCCGAACCGGGCGTACCACAGCGGTTCGGCCAGCTTGCTGGCCGGCAGCGCCCGCAGGCACGGCCCGGCGGCACCCGGGTCGGCGCACCCCACCGCCGCGGCGTAGTCCTGGCTGACCCGCTGCGCGGTCGGCACGTCAACCTGCGCCTGGCACGGCCCGCTTTGGATGATCGCGGCCCTAAACAGTCCGGCCGATCCGGGGGCGACCAGGTGGTCGCAGACCGACATTCCGCCGGCGGATTCGCCGGCGATGGTCACCTTGGTCGGGTCACCGCCGAAGCTGGCGATATTGTCCCGAACCCAGCGCAGCGCGGCCTGCTGGTCGGCCAGCCCGTAGTTGCCCACTTCGCCGAGGGCCGGGTGCGCCAAAAACCCCAGCGCCCCCAACCGGTAGTTGATGGTGACCACGACGATGTCGCCCTGGGTGGCCAGCCAGCGCGCGTTATAGATGTCGCCGCTGCCGTTGACGAACCCGCCGCCGTGGATCCACACCATCACCGGACGCTTCTCGGTCGTGTTGAGCGGCGGCGTCCACACGTTGAGGGTCAGGCAGTCCTCGCTGGTGCCCGGGTCCGCGACGCCACCGTTGCCCTGCAGACACCAGGGCCCGGTTTTGCTGGCGTCGCGTATCCCCGGCCACGGCGCGGCCGGCCGGGGCGGCTGCCAGCGCAGCGGCCCGACCGGCGGTGCGGCATACGGCAGCCCGGCGAACAGCCGGTAGTCGGCGGAGACCACCCCGCGCACCATCCCGGTGCCGAGGCTGACCACGGCCGGATCCACCGGATGCGCCGCGACGGGCACCGGCGAGTGCGGTGTCGCGCTGCCGCCGCGCCCACAGCCGGCCGCCAGCACCACCAGCAGCGGGACGGCCGCCAGCAGCGTCAGGGCGCGCGCCGTGGCGCGGCGCCGGGATCCGATGCGCACAAATCCTGAGCGTATGCGAAAGCCAAACCCCCGATCGCGGTAAACCGCCCCCGGATCGCCGGCAGTCACCGACACTGGAAAAAGCTGACACGCGTCAAGTAGCGACGCCGACTGGTGAGGAGCCCGGATGAGCACGCCGATCATTGATGAGGCCGCGAAGGTGTTCGCCGACCCGACGGCCTACGCCGACGAGCCGCGCCTGCATGCGGCGCTGACCCATCTGCGCGCTCACGCCCCGGTGTCGCTGGTGGATCAGCCACCGTTCCGGCCGTTCTGGGCGATCACCAAGCACGCCGACATTATGGACATCGAGCGGGACAACAACCTGTGGCTCAACGGCCCGCGGCCGCTGCTGGCCACCGCCGAGGCCGACGATATGGCGCAGGCCCAGCTGGATTCCGGGATGGGGCTGCGCACCCTGATCCACATGGACGATCCGCAGCACCGGGTGGTGCGCGCGATCGGCGCGGACTGGTTCCGGCCCAAGGCCATGCGCGCGCTCAAGGTGCGCGTCGATGAACTGGCCAAAAGCTACGTCGACAACATGGCGGCGGCCGGCCCGGAATGCGATTTCGTGCAGGAGGTCGCCGTCAATTACCCGCTGTTTGTCATCATGTCGCTGCTGGGGCTGCCGGAATCGGACTTTCCGCGGATGCTCAAGCTGACCCAAGAGCTGTTCGGTGGTGATGACGAGGAGTTCAAACGCGGTGCGACCCTCGAGGAACAGCTGCAGGTGCTGCTGGACTTCTTCGGCTATTTCAACAGCCTCACCGCGGCCCGGCGCGAGCACCCCACCGAGGATCTAGCCTCGGCGATCGCCAACGCCCGGGTCGACGGCGAACCGCTGTCCGACGTCGATACCGCGTCCTATTACGTGATCATCGCCACCGCCGGGCACGACACCACCAGCGCCACCATTTCCGGTGGGCTGCAGGCGTTGATCGAAAACCCGGACCAATGCGACCGGTTGCGGGACAACCTCGATCTGATGCCCACCGCGGTCGAGGAGATGATCCGCTGGGTGACCCCGGTCAAGGAGTTCATGCGCACCGCCACCGCGGACACCACGGTGCGCGGCGTACCCATCGCCGCCGGCGAATCGGTGTATTTGTCGTATGTATCGGCCAACCGGGATGAGGAGGTGTTTGACCACCCGTTCTCATTCGACGTCGGCCGAGACCCCAACAAGCACTTGGCCTTCGGGTACGGCGTGCACTTCTGCCTGGGCGCGGCGCTGGCCCGCATGGAGGTGAACAGCTTTTTCACCGAGCTGCTGCCGCGCCTGAAATCCATTGAGCTGGCCGGGGACCCGAAGCTGATCGCCACCACGTTCGTGGGCGGGCTCAAGCACCTGCCGATTCGGTATCAGCTGCGCTGAGGTCGGCCGCCGGCCTGCCGTAGACGTGCAAAAACCCGTCCACCGCGGCGCGGGCACACTCCTGGTAGTCGAAGTCGGCCAACGTGGAGAGCCGGCCCACCACGATCGGCCCGAGCAGCAGCGCGGCCGCTTGGCCGCGATCGACGTCGCGCAGTTCGGCGGCGGCCTGCGGGCTGTCGAAGATGGCGTCGAACGGGGCCGCGTAGAGCTGGGCGACCCGTTCGCGCAGGGTCTGCATCTCCCCACCATCCGGCGGGTTGGGCACCTGGTCGAGACCACTACCCAGCGCCAGCCACGACATCGCGGTCAGCGTGATCGGCGTTTCGGCGATCAGCGCGGCCCAGTCCACCACCAGCGCGGTCAGCCGGTCCCGTAGCGAGCCGTTTTCCGGCGGCATCGGCGAGCACGGCAGCAGGGTCTGAAATGCGGCGGCCCGCAGGTCATTCCCGCTCGGGAAGTGCCGGTACAGGGTGGCGCGGGCCACGTTGGCGGCCCGGGTGACGGCGTCGACGGTCACCGCGCTGGGTCCACCGGCGCGCATCAGCGCCGCCGCCGCGTCCAGCAGCCGCGCCCGGGAGCGCGCCGGTCTGGGGTCGCCACTGTCCCCGGTCATCGTCGCCCACCTCCTGGAAAACTCCGGAAAACAAGACTATCAATCTCGGTACAAGACTGTTAGTCTCGAAAGTCGCTGCCGCCGCCGAAAGGATCCCCGTGGTCGGTGTAGATCCCGCCCTGGCCCCCCGCGAACAGCGCAGCGCGCCGGCCGATTCGGCGCGGGGCCGGACCTGGACGCTGATCGTGGCCTGCGCGGGCGTGACGCTGGTGATCAGCTCGATGATCGCGTTGAACACCGCGCTGGGCGATATCGCCGTCGCGACCTCGGCCACCCAGACCCAGTTGACCTGGGTGGTGGACGGCTACACGCTGGCGCTGGCCTGCCTGTTGCTGCCGGCCGGCGCGATCGGCGACCGGTACGGGCGGCGCGGCGCGCTGTTGGCCGGGCTGTTCATCTTCACCGCGGCCTCGCTGGCGCCGACGATGTTCGATTCCCCGGTGCAGATCATCCTGGCGCGGGCGGGCGCCGGCGCCGGGGCCGCCTTCATCATGCCCGCCACCTTGTCGTTGTTGACGGCGTCCTACCCAAAACAGCAGCGCGCCAAGGCTATCGGCATCTGGGCGGGGCTGGCCGGAACGGGCGCCATCCTGGGCATGCTGGGGTCGGGCCTGCTGTTGCTGATCTGGCCGTGGCAGTCCATCTTCTGGGCGTTCACCGGGGCCGGCTGGCTGCTGATCGCCTTGACGTGCACGATCGGCTCCTCCCGCGACGAACGCGCCGCCCCGTTGGACTGGCCGGGCGCCCTGCTGATCGGCGGCGCGGTCGCGGTGTTGGTGTTCGGCATCGTCGAGGCGCCCAGCCGGGGCTGGACCGACCCGGTGGTCTACGCCAGCATCGCGGCGGGGCTGGCGCTGGCGACCGCGTTCGGCGTGGTGGAACTGCGGCGCCGCCATCCGCTGTTGGATATCCGGCTGTTCGCCAAACCGGACTTCGCCACCGGCGCGGCGACGATCACCATGTTGTTCTTCGCCAACTTCGGGTTCTTCTACGTATCGATGCAGTACATCCAGCTCGTGATGGGCTACAGCGCGATGAAGACCGCCGTCGCGTTGAGCCCGCTGATGGCGCCGGTGCTGGTGCTTTCCGCGTTGTCCCCGTGGTACGTGCCGCGGCTGGGTCTGCGGTTGACCCTCGGCGTCGGGTTGTTGGTGATCGCCGCCGGCTTCGCCTGCCTGGACGTTCTCGACATCGACTCGCCGTATTGGGATTTGGCGTGGCCGCTGCTGGTGATGAGCACCGGTATCGGATTGTGCACCGCCCCGCCCACGTCGGCGGTTATGGCCGCCACGCCCGACGAGAAGCAGGGGGTGGCCTCGGCGGTCAATGACACCACCCGTGAAGTCGGCGCGGCCCTGGGCATCGCGCTGGCCGGGTCGATCCTGGCGGCCCAGTACAGTCGCGCGCTCACCGCCGATCTGGGCGCGTTCCCCGAGGAGCTGCGCGCACCCGCCGCGCATTCGCTGGCGGAGGCTCTTCAGGTAGCCAAACAGCTTGGCCCGCTGGGTGTTCCGTTGGCAGCGCACGCCAAGTCCGCGTTCTTAGAGGCCGTGCAATATTCGACCTGGACCATGGCGGGCGTGCTAGCGGTGGCGGCGCTGGCGATCGCCGTGTGGGCACCGGGTCGGGACGGCCGTCAGCTCGCCGCGGTGCGTCGAATCCGCGCGTGGCGACGGCGCTGACTGGGTGAGCGTGCGTGTTCCCGGCCGCACGCTCGGCGCGTCGGCCGGGCACACGCACGCTCACCGGATGAACTCGGCGGCCCGGTGGCCCAGCATGACGATCGTCGCGTGCGGGCCCCGGCTGGGGATGCCCGGCAGCACCGACCCGTCCACCACCCACAGCCCGTCGATGCCGCGGACCCGGCACCGGTGGTCGACGACGGCCCGCTCGTCGGAGTCGGCGCCCATCGGTGCGGTGGCGCACAGGTGCTGTGAGGTGGCCCAGATCGGTGGACCCAACTCGACGACGCCGGCGGTCAGTTCCCGCACCAATTCGACGCCGCGGCGTAAGGTGACGACGTCGCCGGGTGCACTGTCGTAGCGGTGCTCGATGTGCGGCGGCACCGCCGGGTCGGCGGACACCAGCGTGAGCCGGCCGCGGGCCCAGGGCTGCATCAGCGCCACCCCGATGTGCGGCCAGTCGACGTGGCCGGTCGCGGCATCACCGACCATGGCGATGAATCCCCCGGTGTAGGGCCGGATTTCGAGGTCATCGGCGGTGCTCAAGACCACCTCGATCACCGGCCGTTCGGCGGCCACCGGCCAGTCCACCGGCATCACCCATTCGGGGTGGTCGACGCAGCTGGTCCCGACCGGCAGCGGTGCCACCACGCCCACGCCCGCGGCACGCAACATGTCCTCATCGCCCACCCCGGATAGCATCAGCAGATGGGCGGACTCAATCGCACCGGCACACAACACGATTCGGTCCGCGGCCAGGTCCAGCGGCCCGTCGGGTCCGACCGCGTCGACGCCCACCGCGCGTCCCGCCGAGATGCGCACCCGCACCGCCCGGGTGCGGTCCAGCAGGGTCAGGTTGGGCCGGCCCAGCGCCGGCAGTAGATAACCGACACCCGGCCCGGTGCGTACCCGGTCGACGATGTTGAGCGGCACCGCGCCGACCCCGGTGGGCATTCCCGATTCGGTTCCCACATCGTTGAGATCGGGCAACCACGAAAACCCGCAACGCTCCGCCGCGGTGACGAATGTTTCGGTGCTGCCGACGATCTCCGTGGTGCGTCGGACCGGGATGGGGCCGCTGTCGCCGTGGGCGGGACCGTCGAAATCCAGGTCGGTTTCGATGGCGCGGAAGTGGGTGAGCACATCCGACCACGCCCAGCCGGGCAGACCGGTGGCGAAGTCGCGGGGCAGTGCGCGGCAGAAATAGCCGCCGTTGACCGCACCAGAACCCCCCACCGTCGCGCCCCGGACGATCGTCACCTGGCTGGCCTCGGCTTCGGTGAGTTCGGTCTGGTAGCGGCGCACCAGTTGGCTGGCCACTCCGATCGGTAGCTGCAGCCCGTTGGTGGTTTGGGCCAGCAGCTCGGGATCGGTCAGCCCGACACCGCCCTCGAGGATCGTCACCCGGCAATTGCTGTCGGCGGAAAGCTGTTCGGCGACAACCGATCCAGCACTGCCCGCGCCGATAATCAGGACATCGCTGTGCAGCGTGGCGGCCAAGAGGGCGGTCAGGTTCTGATCTGCGGTTTGAGCGGGGCGATATTGCGTTCGCGCACTACCCCGCTCCACAGACCGATGCCGTACGCCAAGTCGTCGAGGCGTTTGAGCAACAGATAGGACACCAGCCCGATCGGTCTGACCTCAGAGTCGGTGGCCCGGGTGTGCCGCAGCCAGTCCACCACGCCGTCCAGCACGGCGGCGATCAGCACCGCCTGCCGGCACCGCCTCGACAGCAGGGCCGCCAGCAGCGCGACCGGCCAGTAATGCCGACATATCGCCGACGCCAGCTGCAGCCCCGCCGAGCCGAGCCCGCGTGCGGTCACCACCGCGACGTCCCGGGCGCCGGTGTCCGGGCCGCGCATGGCGCTGGCGATCCGGTTTCCGGTCATGGCGGCGGCCGCCGCGGAGAACAGATAGCCCATCCGCGAGCCGATCGCCATCAACACCCACAGCACCAGCGTCCACCCGGAGATCACCAGCGGAGCCGTCTTGTCCGGGTGCCGAGCCGACAGCGGAGCCGCGGAACCGCCGTAGAATGCCTTGCGCGCGAACCAATCCCGCAGCACGGTGCGGTGGTCGTGCGCCACCAGCGCGATCGGTTCGTAGCGCAGCCGCGCACCGGCTTCCACCAGTCGCCAACACAGGTCGACGTCTTCGCCGGACTGCAGGGTGTCGTCGAATCCGCCGATCTCGCCCAGCGCGGACCGGCGGCAGATGATCGCCGCACTGGGAACGTAGGACACCGTGCCGTAGGGCACCACCGGCGCCTCCCGGTGGCCGAGGTCCAGCGACGAGTGCACGGCCTCGTAGCGGGCCACCAGGTGGTCGCTGTGGGTCAGGCTCACGATGCGCGGCGCCACCAGCGCGACGGTGGGATCGCAGAAGTGCCCGAGCAGCGCCTCCAGCCAGCCGCGGCGCGGCACCACATCGGAGTCCAGGAACGCCACGTAGTCGGTCTGACACGCCGCCAGCCCGGTGTTGCGGGCGGCGGCCGGGCCGCGCGGCTGCCGATGGTGCAACACCTCGATGTCGCAGTGGGCGCCGGCGAAGTCGTCCTGACTCACCGGGGTGGCCGATCCGTCGTCGACCACGATGACCCGCAGCCCGCGCAGCGAGGACACCAGGCGTTGCAGGCCAGAGCTGTTGTCGCGCACCGGGATCACCACGGTGACATCGCGATGCGAGGGGCCCCCGGACGGCCGGGGGTGGGCCACGGTGGCGTCGAGCAGGGTGCGGGCCAGCTGCGCGCTCACCGCGTCGTGCACCTCGAGGCGACCGTCGGCGAGCATCACCTGCGCATCGGGGGCCAGCCGCAGCAGCCGGGTCGGGGATCCGCCCAGCAGCGCCGAGCCGCGGCCCAGCACGCGGACCCGTCGGTCCACCTGCACAGCAAATCCGTCGGGCAGCCGGGTCGGGGTCATGTCAGCATCCCGTCGGCCCCGGGTGCCCAGCCGCTGATCCGCCGGGCGCAGCCAACTACCATCTCCGCGAACAGACGCTCCCCCTCATCGACGGTCGCCGTGGTCGGGTCCCCCAACACTCCTACCTCGCTCACCGCCGCGACTCCGCCGCGACGCATCGACGGTATCAGCTCGGGCAGCGGGGCGCTGTTTCCCGGGCGCCAGCGGTCGGTGCGCACCTCGCCCGGTGAAATATGCAGCAATATCGATGTTTCGGTGTGGCCGGCGTGCGCGTCGGCGCCAGCGACCGTGCACGGGCACCAGCCGGCGTCGCGTCCCTCGGCGCGCAGCAGGCTCACCGCCGAGCGCAGCGCCGCCACATTGCCGCCGTGACCGTTGACGAACACCAGCCGCGGCGACCAGCAGCTGGCCGATCTGCCGTACTCCAGCAGCAGCGTGGTCAGGGCTTCGGTGCCGATCGAGACCGTGCCGGGGAAGCTCTGGTGTTCACCGCTGGCCCCGTAGGCGACGGCCGGGGCCACCAGCCACTGCCGGCGTGGGGTGGGAGCGGCGGGGCCGCCGGCCAGCCGCGCCGACACCGACTGGGCAACCGCGACGGCGATCCGGGTATCGGTGTCCAGCGGCAGGTGAGGACCGTGTTGTTCGGTCGACCCGACCGGGACCAGCAGCGCCGGCGACGACCCTAGCAGCTGGCTCGACGTCGAGGTGCCGAGATCGCCGTGGACAGCCACCCGCCGATGGTAAGACGAATTCACCTGCCGTGCACCACTTGTTAGCCGTCTCGGTGAATATTTTTCGATGATCTTAAACTATCGAGCAGCCTGCGGCCCCGTCAGCCACCCCTGCCCCGTCCGTACCAGCGGCCGTGCCGGGCGTCGCGGGGCCGCCCGGACCGCCCCGCCGGCGGGGGGTCGGGGGGCTAGGCCGAGGCCGACCCACCGGCCGGACCGGCGGGCACACCGAGCGCCCGGGCAAACCCGTCGGGCACCAAAATGTGGTCGGCGCTCAGGTCGTGCACCGACCCGCAGCCCAGTCCCATCAGCGCCGAGTCGATGCCGCCGCGCAAAATGTCGAGCACGTTCTCCACCCCCGGCTGGCCGGCCGCGGCCAGCCCCCACAGGTAGGCCCGGCCGATCATCACCGCCCGGGCGCCCAGGGCCAGCGCCTTGACCACGTCGCTGCCGCGCCGGATGCCGCCGTCCAGCAGCACCTCGATCTGGTCGCCGACCGCGGCCGCCACCGCGGGCAGCGCGCGGATCGCCGCCGGCGTGCCGTCCAGGTTGTTGCCGCCGTGATTCGACACCGAGATCGCCGAAACACCAGCATCCACAGCACGTTTGGCGTCGTCGACGCGCATCACGCCTTTGAGCATGAACGGTCCGCCCCACAGCTCGCGCAGCCAGGCGATGTCCTCCCAGGTCGGCGGCGGCGTGCCCATCCATTCGCCGTAGGCGTCGAAGAACGGCGGTCCGGGCTCACCGCGCCGACCCTGGTTGGGCACCCGCAGCTCCGGCGGCCGCAGATGTTTGCCCCAGCTCCACAGGTAGCGCGGTTTGGTCAACACTTCCGGGGCCATCCGCAGCATGGTGCGCAGGTTCATTTGCTCGGGGATCTTTGGGCTGCCCCAGTCGCGCCCGTGCGAGAAGGTCCAGTCGGTGGTGGCGATCAGCCCGACCGCGCCGGCCGCGCGGGCCCGCTCCACCCGTTCGGCGATCGCGTCGCGACCCCCCAGCCAGTAGATCTGGAAGAACACCTTGGGGTTGGCGTCGATGACTTCCTCGATCGGCTTACTGGCGAATGAGGACAACCCCATGGCGGTGCCGCGGGCGGCCGCCGCGCGCGCCACGGCCACTTCCCCGTCCGGGTCAATCGCCTGTACACCGGTGGGTGAGATGATCACCGGCAGCGAAACCTCTTGCCCCATCACCGTTGTCGCCAGGTCGCGTTTGGCCGGCGCCCCGACCACGTGCGGGGCGAAACCGAGTTCGCTGAATGCCTCCACGTTGTCGGAGACGGTCACCCCTTTTTCGCTGGCGGAGATCAGCGACGAGTACGCCGACTTCGGGAGCCGCTTTTTCGCCCGCTGTTGGGCGATGGCGACGGTTTCGAACCAGAGATCACGAGCCATGTCAGATGGGACTTTCATTGCAGAGGCGGGCCGGCGGACGCATGGACAACGTCAACGGCACCGGGCCGGTGATCGGCTTGCCGCGGGAATGGTCGCCGGACGGGCGCGGCTTGTCGCGGTCGCGGGCCAACGCCGGGGCGCCGTAGCCTTCGACGCATTCCGGGTCGGGGCCGTCCAGCGGCAGACCGGTGAAGAACTTGGCCGCCATGCAGCCGCCCCGGCAGCTGTCGTAGTGGCCGCAGCTGCCGCAGGCGCCCGCCGACTGCGGTTCCCGCAGCTCGCGGAACAGCGGAGCGTTTTTCCAGACGTTGTCAAAGCCGCCGTCGGACACCACGTTTCCGGCCAGGAAGCGGTCGTGGATGGCGAACGGGCAGGCGTAGACGTCGCCCACCGGGTCGATCAGGCACACCACCCGGCCGGCGCCGCACATGTTCAGCCCGGCCAGGGCACCGGGCTCGCCGAGGCCGGACAGGTGGAAGAACGAGTCCCCGGTCAGCACCCGGTCGCCGTTGGCGACCAGCCAGTCATACAGCTGCACCTGCTGGTCGGCGGTGGGGTGCAGGTCGTCCCACACGTCGGCGCCCCGGCCCGACGGCCGCAGCCGGGTGATCCGCAGGGTGGCACCGTAGCGGCGGGCCAGCGCGGCGAACTCGTCGAGCTGGTCGACGTTGTGCCGGGTGACCACCACCGAGATCTTGGCGTCGGCGAACCCGGCGGCGGCCAGGTTCTCCAACGCGCGGGTGGCCATCGCGAACGAACCGGCGCCCCGGACCGCGTCGTTGACCTCCGCGGTCGCGCCGTCCAGCGAGATCTGCACATCGACGTAGTCGCTGGCGGCCAGCCGGGCCGCCACCTCGGGGGTGATCCGCACCCCGTTCGTGGAGAACTTCACCCCGACGTGGTGGGCGGTGGCGTAGTCCACCAACTCCCAAAAGTCCGGGCGGACAGTGGGTTCCCCGCCGCCGATGTTGACGTAGAACACCTGCATGCGTTCCAGTTCGTCGATGATGTCCTTGCACTGTCGGGTGGACAGTTCACGCGGATCGCGTTTGCCCGACGACGACAGGCAGTGCACGCACGCCAGGTTGCAGGCGTAAGTCAATTCCCAGGTCAAGCAGATCGGGGCGTCCAGCCCGTGTTCGAACTGCTCGATCAGCCGGGGAACCGGGGCAACGGAGGTCATGTGTTCTCCCTGGGAACCAGCATCTGGGAGCCGGCCAGCACACCGAGGGCATGCAGGTACGGCCCCTGGTCGGACTCGTCGACTCCCGCTGCGCGACAGGCGGATCCGATATCGGGGTGATCGGCCAGCGACTGCACCACGGCCACGATGGTGCGGTTTTTCAGAAACGACAGCTTGCGGGTGCCGAAGTGGTACAGCAGTGCGCCGAACGGTTCGGGCCGCAGTGCCACCTGGGGGTGCAGCCGCCAGCCGCGGGCGGGGTCGAACCCGCTCGGGCCCGGCCCCGCCGGCACGGCAGCAGCGGTCACGGTCAGTAGACCCCGCACATCCCGTCGATGGACACCTCTTCGACCAGGGTCTCGGTCACGAGCTCGGCGGCGTCGTTCTGCTGGTTCTGGTCCATTGCGCTGGCCTTTCGTCACACTGAGTTCGTCAAACCGCTGTTGGCTTGATCACAATCTGGGTAAGAATATGGCATCGAGTGCCGAAACGGAAGAGGGGGTCGTGATGGGGACTGCACCAGGGGCGCGGCCCCGGGTCGGCCGGCGCCGGTCCACCACGCCGCACCACATCACCGACGTGGCCATCGACCTGTTCGCCCGGCACGGCTTCGACGAGGTCAGCGTCGACGACGTGGCGCAGGCCGCCGGGATCGCCCGGCGCAGCCTGTTCCGGTATTACTCCTCCAAGAACGCGATCCCGTGGGGCGACTTCGACGCGCACCTGCAGCACCTGCGGGAGCTGCTGGACGCGGTCGACCCGGACGTTGCGCTCGGTGCCGCGCTGCGCGCAGCGTTGTTGGCGTTCAACACCTTCGACGAGTCCGAGACCGCCCGGCACCGGCAACGGATGCGGGTGATCCTGCAGACCGCCGAGCTGCAGGCCTACTCGATGACGATGTACGCCGGCTGGCGGGAGGTGATCGCGGCGTTCGTCGCGAAGCGCTCCGGCGTCGCGCCCACCGACCTGCTGCCGCAGACGGTGGCCTGGACGATGCTGGGGGTGGCGCTGGGCGCCTACGAGCATTGGCTGGCCGACGAAGCCGAATCGCTGCCGCAGGCGCTGGGCAACGCGTTCGACGTCGTTGCCGCCGGCCTGGATGCCCTGGAGTCGCGGTGAGCCCCGCGCACCTGTCGGACACCTTCGCCGCGCAGGCCCGCGCCTGCACGGCGTTGGGGTCGCCGATGTACGGGCAGCTGCTGACCCGGATCGTCGACGACGTCGCGGCCGGCGGCGTGTTCGCCGAGGTGCTGGCGGGCCACGAAACCGATCCGGGCCCGTCGGCGCTGGCGCTGCGGCTGCTCGGCGGCCTGCACCGGCTGGTGCTCGACGGCAGCGCGCCGGCCCTGCGCCGGTGGTATCCCAGCGTCGGCGGCACCTGGGACACCGCGGCCGCCTGGCCCGAGGTGGTGGCCGCCGCGCGCGACCGGATCACCGCGTTGCGCACCGCGCTGGGCCAGCCGCCGCAGACCAACGAGGTCGGCCGCTCCGCCGCGCTGATCGGCGGGCTGTTGTTGTTGGCGCGCCGATTCCCGTTGCCGGTAAGGCTTTTCGAGATCGGGGCCAGCGCCGGGCTCAATTTGCGCGCCGACCACTATCGGTACCGGTTTTCCGGCGGGGGGTGGGGTCCGACCGACTCGGCGGTGGTGATCGAGGACGCCTGGCGCGGGCAGCGGCCGCCCGAGACGCCGCTGCGAATCGTCGCGCGGCACGGTTTCGACATCGCCCCGATGGACGTGACCCGGGCGGACGACCGGCTCACCCTGCTCAGCTACGTATGGCCGGACATGCCGGTGCGGGTGCAGCGGCTGCGCGGCGCGCTCGAGATCGCCCGCCGGGTTCCGGCCCGGCTGGAGCGGGCGTCGGCGGCCGAGGCCGTCCGCGGGTTGCACCTGACCCAGGGAAGCCTGACCGTGCTGTGGCATTCGGTGACCTGGCAGTACCTCACCGCAGGCGAACAGACGCAGGTCACCGCCGCGGTCCGCGCGCTGGGTGCCCGCGCCGGCGCCGACGCCCCGCTGGCCTGGCTGAGCCTCGAGCCGCGGCGCCGCGCCCGGAAGTCGGCGCACGAGTTTTTGGTGCAGGCCCGCTGCTGGCCCGAGGGCAGCGATGAAATCCTGGGCGTCAGCGCACCGCACGGCCCCCCGGTGCGCTGGGAATAGTGGCTCCGCCCCCCGCGAGCGTGCGTAGTAAGAGAGTTATGACGCGTGTTGGCGAAGAAAGTGGCGTTTTTCTAGGAGATGGCGACGTCCTCCTGGTGTTGTTGACGGGTTCGAGTCCCAAATGAACACCGAGGAGGACGTCATGAGCAAGCGTAGTGGGTTGTC